>CAYRZP010000108.1:0-6973 GCA_964428885.1 uncultured Lentisphaeraceae bacterium | reverse complement strand
TGATCGAGGCCAACGCCGGCACCGGCAAGACCTTCAACATCCAGCACCTCTATCTGCGGCTGCTGCTGGAAAGGGATCTCGAACCGGCGCAGATTCTGGTCGTCACCTTCACGGAAGCCGCCACTGCCGAACTGCGCGACCGCATCCGCAAGAACATCGCCGCGGCCATCGCCTGCCTTGACAACCCGCCGTCTGGCGAACCGTTCCTGAAACAGATCATTGAACACGCCCTGAACATACCCAAGCCACGCGAAGCATTGCGCGCCTCGCTCCGTCTAGCACTCGCCGCCTTCGACGAGGCCGCCATCTTCACCATCCACGGTTTCTGTAACCGCACCCTGACCAGCCAGGCTTTCGACAGCGGCGTAGCCTTCGACTGCGAGCTGATCCCCTCCTACACCGACCTCATCCGCGAAATCGTCGCCGACTTCTACCGCCAGGAGCTGGCGTCCCCGCAGCCCCCCGCCGCCAGCTTTGACACTTTGCTGCAACATGCCAAGACCGTGCTCGGAAATGTCTGCCCGCTGGCGTTTGAGCCCGCCGCCACCGATCCGGCCGCTTTGGTGGCCGTTGTGGTCAATGAGGTCAGAAACACTCCGTTGCCCAAAAAACAATCAGCTTTCAAAACCTGTCTCACACGGCTCAAAGACGCGGTGAACTCAGGTGCCCTGAAACCTGATTCGCCGCTGCTGCAAGATCAAGCACTTAATACATCGGCAGCCCAAAATAACGCGCCGGGCTTGCTCGATGTCATCGAAAACCTTAACGAACTGCCGGTCATCGATTGCTGTGCGCGTCTGCGCGGGTATCTAGCGGACGGGCAGCACGGATTCGAGGCCCGTAAACGCAGGCAGCAGACCATGGGCTACGATGACCTGCTCAAAAAAATGGCGGCGGCCTTGACCGGCCAAGAGTGCAGACTGGCCTGCGAACTGCGCAAAAACTATAAGGTGGCGCTGGTCGATGAATTCCAGGACACCGATCCGGTGCAGTACCGGATCTTCGAGACGGTATTCAGACACCCGGAGTCGATGCTGTTCATGATCGGCGACCCCAAACAGGCCGTCTACGGGTTCAGGGGCTGGGACATCTACGCCTATCTGGCCGCCAAATCGCATGTTGACAATGATTCGCGCTTCACTCTTTCACACAACTACCGTTCGTCCGAAGGGCTTATCGCGGCCGTCAACCGCCTTTTCGCGCCACCCGGCGTGTTCGCGGAAAAAGGCCTCGATTATAACGACTCGGCCGTCGGCAGAGAACCCAAACGGCAGCTTCGGCTGGACGGTTCCCCAATAACGGCCCCGTTCCAGATCGTCTGGGTCACCGGTGACGACGCCGGTCAGGCAGTCACGAAAACAAACCTGCACCCATGCGTCTTCCGGCATTGCGCCGCGCAAATCTCGGCGCTGTTGAACGCTGGACAGTACACGTTCGCGCAAGCAGGCGGATCTGAAGCCGCGCCTGTAAAACCCGGCGACATCGCCGTGCTGGTCACGACCAACCAAGAAGCCGAAATCGTGCAGAAAAGATTACGCCAGCTCAACATCCCGGCTGTGATCTACAAAGCCGGCAATGTCTTCGCCAGCCAGGACGCGCAGTCCCTCTGGCACATCCTCTCCGCCATGCGCTCTCCCGAGAAACCCGCCGCTCTCAAAACCGCGCTGCTGACCCCTTGGTATGGCTATAGCGCGCAAGCAGTGATGGCCCTTGACAAAAACTCCGCCGAGCTCGAGCGGCACACCACCGGTTTTGCCGATTTAAGCGCGCGCTGGCTGAAATCGGGCGTCATGTCCGCCCTGGCCGCGTTCCTTGAACGGCACAGCGGTCTGGCGCGCATCGCCGGCGACCCGTCCTGCGAACGCCGCCTCACGAACTTCCGGCATCTGGCGGAACTGCTGCACCAGGCCGAAAGCGCCTCAGAGCTGTCGCCGGAATCCCTGCTACAGTGGTTCCGCAAACAGATCAACGCGCCAGACCCGGATGACGAGACCCATGAGCAGCGCATGGAGAGCGACCGTCAGGCCGTCACCATCATGACCATCCACAAAAGCAAGGGACTGCAGTTCCCGGTTGTTCTCATACCGTTCATGCTGACCCACGACATCAACCCGCGCAATGATCGCGGCTGGACCGTCCACCGCGACGACAACAAAGGCGGCAAGGAAGTCGTCTTGCCGCTCAGCAAAAGCGCGCGGAACGCTTTAAATGACCGGCGTGCGGCCGAGACACTGGCCGAGCATCTGCGCCTGCTCTACGTGGCGATCACCCGCGCCGAGAACTATTGCTCGATTCTGATGGGTAACGTCAAAGCCAAAGGCAACCTGAGCGCCGTCAACTTTCTTGGGCAGAAACATGCCGACGCCACGCTCACCCCCGCCGGTTTCATAGCCGCGAATAAAGTCGCCGGCGCCGTGCCGCCATTCGAAGGCGCGGCGGGAACGAGCGTGGTTTCGCTCATCCTCTCTGAAATCGGCGCTCAGAAGACGTCTCCTTACGCGGCGCCCGCCGAGGCCGCCGCTCTCGTGCCGCCACCAGCACCGCCAACCCCGACAGACGATTGGGCGGTGATGAGCTATTCGGCACTGACCCGGCATGCGCACTCCGCGCCTGCCCACATCAAGCCCGACGCGGGCACGGACGAGGTCGGCGGCGACGCGGCCCGGCCAGCCGACACGGATTGTCTGCCCGGCGGCAAAACCACAGGTCTTTGCGTCCACGCCATTTTCGAGAAACTCGATTTCCGCCGTGTCACACCTGAATGGCGCCCGGACAATGACGACCTCGCGCTGATCGACGGACAAGCCGCGCGCTATGGGCTCTACACCGCAGATTCATACCACTCAGAGGCGCGCCGCGCAAGGATTCGTGAGATGCTTGTCACGACTCTTAACCGGCTCTTGCCTGACAACGGGGCCGGCTTCCCACTCTCGTCGATCCCTGAAGCCGACACCCGCCGCGAGTGGGAGTTCTTTTTCAATGTGCCCGAAAAGATACCGCTGCACGAATTGACGCGCATCGGCCTGACCTTCAAGGATGACGGCTACAGCCGCTCCGGCTTCATGACCGGTTCCGTTGACCTGCTGTTCCGGCGCGGCAGCCGCTATTATTTCGCGGACTGGAAGACCGACACGCTGAGCGGCTATGCGCCCGACGCCTTGCGGCAGGTGATGACTGAAAGGAACTATCTGTTCCAGGCCATCGTCTATGCCGTGGCCCTGCACAGCCTGCTCAAGCAGACACTGGGCGACGCTTACAATTTCCGGCGCAATTTCGGCGGCGGCTATTATTGCTTCGTGCGCGGCATGGGCACGAACGCCGGAGTTTTCGCCTATCAGCCAGACCTCGCGGAGGTGGAACGCTGGAGCGCGCTGCTGCGCCCCCTGTCCCAGCACGCCAAGATAAATTAACCCCGTCAACAAGGTCAATCCGGTCAACAACTTAACCCGCCCCCAAGGATTTATCGCGATGCCGCAAAACTACCGCACACTTTTGAAGTCCCTGCATGACCAAGGCGCGATCGACCCCTTTGCGTGGCACTTTGCCGAGACCGTGGCAAGAACCGCCCCCGGCGGTCCCGACAATATGCCGGACCACCTTTTTTTGGCCGCCGCGCTGACCGCCCAGAACACCATCGTCCACAAACACGTCTGCCTGACGCTGACGCCTGACCTGAAAATTGAAACGATCTTGTCACGCGACAACGCCTATGGCGACACGGTAGCAGATCTCGCCATCCCCGCCGGTCTGGACAGACAGTTGCGGAACAGTGAATGCGCGTTCGCGATCACGGACGGCTCCGGCGACAGTTTCAAACCCCTGGTCATCGAGGATAACCGGCTTTACCTGCAAAGATATTGGGTTTACGAGAACATTTGCGCCGAAGCCCTCGGGTCGCGCGCCCGCGCAGAACCCGCGCAACCCCCAGACGATTCAGCGATACGCATGCTCACGCGGCTGGATCTCGACCCCGACCAGATCGCCGCGGTCCGGCAAGCGGTATCAGGCCGGTTCTGCGTGATCACCGGCAGTCCCGGCACAGGCAAGACCACGATCGTGGGCGTCGTGCTCGCGCTCCTGCTCCAGCACGACGCCAGGCAGACGGTCTGCTTGTGCGCGCCGACCGGCAAAGCCCAGGCGCGGCTGAAAGAGGCCTTGGACGACGAGGTCAAAAACAACCTTACGCTCGCCGCGGATGACCCGGCGCGGGCCAGGCTGGAAAATCTGTCGCCGCTGACGATCCACCGCCTGCTCAAGACCAACCCCGTCACCGGCGCGTGCGGCCACAACAGAGACAACCCTTTGGCCGCCGACACGCTTATCGTCGACGAGGTTTCGATGGTTGACCTGCCGCTGCTGGTCAAGCTGCTTGACGCCATACCGGACGGATGCAGGGTGATCCTGCTGGGCGACAAAGACCAGCTCGCCGCGGTCGAGACCGGCGCGGCCCTGGTCGAGATGTGCGAGGCATGGCAGGACCGGCCGCCCGTGGCGCGCCTGACCCTTTCGCACCGCTTTTCCGCCGACAGCGGCATCGGCCGCCTCAAGGATGCCATCAACCGCGGCGCCGATGGCGAGGCTTGGGAGATCCTGGCGTCTGCGGACGCGGCGCTGGAAGTGGCGCCTCCGCCGACATCTTACGAAGCCTGCGCGGCAGCCTTGGCGGAATATCTTTCGGATCATCCCTTCCGCGAATACCTGCAAGCCGAAACAGCCTACGAGGCACTGGAACGTTTCGACAGCTTCCGCATACTTTGCGCCACCCGCTTCGGGCCTTGCGGAGTCAAAACGGTCAACCTGTGCGTCCAGAAAATGTTGGGGGTCGACAACTACGCCCATGGTTATCCGGTCATGGTCGCGGTCAACGATTACGCCCGGCGCCTGTTCAACGGCGACATCGGGATATGCCTTAAAGCCCCGGACAGCGGCACCGTGCGGGTCTGGTTCCCCAACTTGGAAAAGCCCGGGGAATACCGTTCTTTCGGCGTCGCCGAGCTGCCCGGGCACGCGCCAGTCTTTGCCATGACCGTGCACAAGGCACAGGGCTCCGGTTTCAACGAGGTTTTGCTGATCCTGCCGCCGCAAGACAACCCCGTGCTGACGCGCGAGCTGGTTTACACCGGAGTCACCCGCGCCCGGACCAGATGCGCGGTCTGGGCCGACCGCGCCATCTTCGAAAAGTGCGTCCGCGCCCCCACCCGCCGCATGTCCGGCCTCAAACCAAAACTCCAGTCCTTATGCGGTGCGCCGCAGTAGGGACGGATCGCCGAGCCGTCCGCCCCGCATAGACAGGGAAGATGAAACCACAGAGGAGCGCAGAGGGCACAGAAGACAATAAAGTTTGAGAAATTAGTAATTAGCCGCCTGTCGCGGGTCGCCCGTCGTCTGTCACAGTCAGCCGGGTGTGTTCTGCCTCTAGCTGAAAATCCGGTATACGCTTCTGATGGAGCGCTCGGCGCGGAATCCGAAGTCGTCTCGCGCGGGCTGATATCGGGTTGCCGGCTTTGCCCTCATTCAACTATACTTGCGACATGTCACGCGATCTCGAGAAGTATCTTTCAGAACGTAAACAAATGGTCGAGGCCGCCCTCGCCGGTTGCCTGCCGGACGAGAACGCCCGCCCCGCCAACCTTGCCGGCGCGATGCGGCACGCCGTAACCTCAGGCGGCAAACGCCTGCGCCCGGTACTGTGCCTGGCGGCGGCCGAGGCCGCGGGCGGGAACCCGGCGCACGCGCTTTACCCGGCCTGCGCAGTGGAGTTGTTGCACGCCTACACGCTCGTGCATGACGACCTGCCCTGTATGGACAACGGCCTCACCCGCCGCGGCCTGCCCACCGTCCACGTCAAGTACGGCGAGGCCGTGGCCGTGCTGGCCGGCGACGCCTTGCTGACGCTGGCCTTCGAGACATTGGCCCGCACTCCGGAAACCCGCCCGGGCCTGGTCGCCAGGCTGGTCGGCGAACTCGCCGCCGCCGCCGGCGCGGCAGGCGTGATCGCCGGACAGGTCGATGACATCGGTTTCGACGGCAGCGCCACACGTGAACTCGTCGAAAGCGTTTTTCGGCACAAGACCGCCGACCTTTTCCGCGCGGCCGCGCGGCTGGGCGCGCTCACGGCCGGCGCCGACGCCGCCGTCCTGCAAAAACTCTCGGCCTTTGCCGACGGCCTGGGCATGGCGTTCCAGATCACCGACGACCTTCTCGACGCGTCTGAAAATAATGACGGGCAGCGCAAAGAACTGTCATGCCTGTGCGTCATGACCGCGGACGAGGCCCGCGCCTGGGCGGCACGGCATACCGCTGCGGCCATTGACGCGCTGCAAGGGCTACCGGGGCCGCATCAAACGCTGGACGCGATAGCCCGCAAACTGCTCAACCGTCGGATTTGAACTAATCGACAATTAAGTGCAGTAGCACAACCGCAACTGACTGAAAATTGTTGCGCTGCCTGCCGCCCGACTTTTTCAGCGCAACCAAATTACGATGAGTGCCCCCTGTTCTGTTCCCGGGGAACCAAGAAACCCCATTTGTCTCGATGTCCCGATACGTCCCCCATTCCTTACTCACTGTGAAGACATCATTTGCGCACTCAGTTCCGGCAAGTTGCGCTGCAAGTTTTAGATTGTCCTTCGTGCTGCTGTTGGTAGTGCCTCGGACCTTTACGGTGGTGGTCTGTGTTGTCGTCTTGGTCGTCGAACCGTCGTCAAAGGTGGCTGCTCCCGTTCCGGTCAAGCTGGAGAGAGCGAGCGTTACAGACCCACCACCCGGAATAGGGGAAGGAGTGACATTGACATTGACACTCTTCTCGTTAGAACCAAGCGGGTCGGCTCCATAAACGGGGACACGTTGAAGGTCGCCGATCTCCACTTTAATGATGGTCAGCCGCACGACATCGGCGCACTTGAAGAGCGCGTTGTCCTGGCCCGCCGGGTTCTCGTCGTATTCGAGGCGCAGGGCGACGTCGCGGAGGGCG
>CAYRZP010000107.1:0-7083 GCA_964428885.1 uncultured Lentisphaeraceae bacterium | reverse complement strand
GCGTCCTCGATCGGATGCGCGAAATCGTACATGGGGTAGATGCACCACTTGTCGCCGGTGTGGTAGTGCGGCACGCGCATGACGCGGTACAGCACCGGATCACGGAAATGGATGTTCGGCGAGGCCATGTCTATCTTGGCGCGCAGGCACAGCGTGCCGTCCGCGAACTCGCCAGCCTTCATGCGCCGGAAAAGGTCGAGACTCTCCGCCGCCGGGCGGTTGCGGAACGGGCTCTCCTTGCCCGGCAAGGTCGGCACCCCGCGGTATTCCTTCCACTGCTCCTGCGTCAGCCCGCACACGTAGGCGTGACCGCCCTCGATCAGCCGCTCGGCGATCTCATACATGCTGTCGAAGAGATTGGCCGCACTGTAAAAGCCGTCGCCCCAGTCAAACCCCAGCCAGCGTATGTCCCTCTTGATGCTCTCGGCGTACTCGTCCGACTCCTTGGACGGATTGGTGTCGTCCATGCGCAGGTTGCAGCGCCCGCCGAACTCACGGGCCATCCCGAAGTCAATGCAGACGGCCTTGGCGTGACCGATGTGGATATAACCGTTGGGCTCGGGCGGAAAGCGCGTCACAACCTCGCCGCCCGTGCGGCCCGCCGCCACATCCTCGGCGATCCACTGTTTCAGAAAATGCCTGCCTGTATCCGACTCCTTGCCCGCCTCTACAACACTCATTTCGCCAAACCTTTCAATCCCCGCCACTCTTCTCTCTTCCCTCCACGTCTCCCCGCATCCTTCATCCCTAATCCTTCATCATTCATACTTCTTCCACTCTTCGCTACGGTCGCCAGACCCGCACCTGCACAAGCTTCCGGCCCCACTGCCTGGCTGCGTCATGCGAAGAAAACCACAGGTCAAGTTTCTGGCCTTTGATCGCCCCGCCGCGGTCTTCCACGCGTCCGTAACCGTAGCCCGGCACATAAAGAATAGTCCCGAATGGCAGCACTGCGGCGTCCGCCGCAACTGTCCCGTGCCTGGCCTTTGTACCGCAGGCCGTGACGCCCACCTCTTTGGGCTTGCCCTTGTTGGGCCCGCCGCTGAAAACCGCCGGGCCCAGCCCGAACCACGAGCGCTCCCAGCCGCAACACTCCCCGCAGTTGCAGTAGCCCGTGACCTCCATCGTCATCACGACGCCGGGGCTGCCGCCCGGCGGCCGTATGCGGTCGGCCAGACATCCCGACCACCATATCAGCAGCGGCAGGCAAAGGCCCGCGCACACGGCCGGGACCGACACAAAAAACTCTCGCAAGCGCTGTTTATGACTTCTAGGCGTCATGGTTTGTGGATATTACCACAACCATGCGCCTGCCGCAATTTTGCATTACCTGATATTGGCGCGCTCGCTGATAATGTCGCGGATGTGGCGGCCGATCAGCGCATTGTCGATCTTGCCGGAAAACCGATCCGCCTGAGCGCCGACCGCGTAAACCGGGACCGGGGTGTCCGTATGGCTCATGCTGCTCCAAACGATCCCCGCGCGGGCGCTGACTAGACGCGACCAGAACAGGCTGATCTTGCGGTCGTCACCATATGAGAAATCACCTCTCGCGCTGCCGCCCTTGTTGAAGATTTCACGGCATTCCGCCAGATCCTTGTCGCTCAGACTCTGAATCCCGAAAAACTCCTGCATCAGAGGCAGGGCCTCGTCAAACAGCATTTTATCTTTCTCGATCTTCTTGAACACTTCACCGGCAAAGGCGTTCCGCGACTTTTTCTGCGCGTCGAGGATCTTGCTCATGCCGGCGGCCTTGATTCTGTTCTCGTCCAGCGACAGCCCGCCGGTCTCGTGGTCCGCCGTCACCACAATCAGAACGTCATCAGGCCGCGACCTGTAAAATTCCATCGCCCTGGATATGGCACGGTCGAATTCAAGCACTTCACGCACCATCGCGGCGCCGTCATTGGAATGGCTGGCCCCGTCAATCAACCCGCCTTCGGCCATCATGAAAAAACCTTCCGGCCCCGCCAGCAGCTCGATCGCCTTCCCGACATGCTCCGCCAGCGAAATCTCCGGCTTTCCGTCAATCGCTAACGATATTTTACGCCTGACCCAAACGCGCCGCGCGCCGGGCCGCAAGGCGTCGAAGCTACGCCGGTCTTCGACAATCGTGCCGCCGTTCTTCACAGCGGCTTCCCTGGCCTTGGCGTCCGCATCCGGTCCGCCCAGCATAGCCGGCCCGCCCACATAATCAAGGCCGATCGCCGTCATCTGTAAGGCGATCTCCGGATACATGTTCCTTTTCCCCGCATTGGCATAAAAACCGGCGGGCGTGGCATGGTTCGGCGGTGTGCTTGAAATGATACCCACCTTCATGCCGTGACGCTTAGCGAATTGCGCCATCGGATCAAACTTAGTTCCTGTTTCGGTGTCGACATTCAATACGCCGCTCGCGGTCTTGCGCCCCGATGACATGGCTGTGGCCGCCGCCGCTGAGTCGGTCGTCGTGTGTTTTATAGTAAAGGTCGTGGCCGTTCCCCGCGCCGGCAACGCCGTCATGGCCAAACCCTGTATTTTTTCTGGAGATATCCCCTTCTGCGCCTGAACGTCTTTCCAGTAAAACTCCGTGGCCCGGACACCAGCTTCCGGCATGCCGTCCCCGATAAACAGGAAAATGTACTTAGGCAACGGCGCCGCATAAATCGCGCCCGCTATTACCACCGCGAAAAAGCAAAGAAGCATCCTAGAACCGCGTATACCCCCAAACATATCTCCCCCTATAGACCAAGTTATAATACGCCCATGCGCTATGTGTGCCTCAAGAGGCGTTAAGATTTGCAAATATCGCTTGATCGGTCAAGCCGCGCCTCAACTCTGTCCGCAGATATTTTTTTGGCAATACATCGGCAAGACTGAAGGGTGTCCGGGCGGATGAACGCGCGCGGCGGCCGTGCCCGAGGAGTTTCACCACGGAGTGAGGCTGGACGCGGAAGAGAAGCTCAGGATGGGCTGGTCGCCAAAGGCTATCTGCGGACGGGCCGAACTCAAGGGCGGGCTGTTTTCACTTTAGTCCCTTGATCATTTTTCTGGTTTCTGCCTGATTCAGAAGCCCGGTCTCAACGCGGAAGACGACCGACTTGCCGCTCGCGACATAACGCTGCTGCCGGCGCGCCTGGCAGTAGAGACGGCCCTTGTGCTCCGATGTCGCCGGCAGGCACATGCCCATCGCGTCCTCGTCGACGGTGCGGGCGATCCAGCGCGTCGCGTATGGGAGCTCCTGCGGACGGTAGGTGACGTACACCGAGCCGCCCTTGGGATAAACCTGCGCGACGGTCGCGTTGCCGTTTTTGTCCGCCTTGTGAAAGTAGCAGTTCACGATTTCCGGCTTATACGACTCGCCCTTCGCGCCGACAACGCTCTGGCGCGTGTAGTCCCTGTCGAGTTCAGCGAGCCATGCGTTCGTCGCGTCCGCCCAGTCTTTGCGGTAGTTTCCCGGCACCTCGTGGTTGATGATCGGTTTTTTCGCGAGCGGCGACTCGACGATCTTCGAACCGTCCACCGGCAAGTGGTTGACATGGCAGAGGTAGTAGTACTCGAGCGGCAGATCCTTGTTGTTGCGGATGCTCGCGGTGATTTCAAGCTTCGCAGCGCCCTTGCGCAAGACGACAACCGGAATGAACGTGTAATTGCGGGTGAAGCACCGCCGGTCGGTGTACTCGCCGCCGACGGCGATATATTCGCCCGCCTTGTCGGCGCCGGTCTCGATCCACGCCTTCTGATACGGCGCGATGGGCAGCTCCGCGTGGCCGACATGCTTATCCGCGGCCGTGGGATTACCCATCGCGGTGAGACCGCAGTGCATCATGAAGCATCCGTAGGACTCGTTGAAGCAGGTCCTGCACTGCTCGGGCTCCTCGTGGATCGACCTCATCGCTAGTTCGCGTCCGTCAAAATCGCACCGCCAGATCATCTGGCCCATGAACGGCAGGATCGTGAACGACCCCCGCGAATTCGAGACCTTGACCGCCTCGACCCCGGTAGAGTATCGGAAGAGTTCGGCTTTGAAATCCCCGCCCTCGACCAGCGTCTGTTTCGCTTCGGTGAAAAACACTTTCCTGAGAATTACCTTCATGTCACCTCTCCTGTTTGAGCACGCGGCGGAAATGATCGAGAATCATCGCGACGCCGCTGTCGCCGGTTTCCTTCGACGCCTTGACCGCCGACTGCGCGTACCACGCGCTCTTGTCGAACTCGTCCATGTTGACCGTGTCGGGGCAGAGAGGCGTCATGAGCGACGTCTCGCCTTCGCGTTGTTCACGGGCTTGCACGTTTGATAGCGTGATTGTACTAATTGCGGACATGCGTGCGCAATAACGAAGAACGCCCATTCCGCCTTGCGCCCTCTCTTAAAAAAACCCATTCTAACAACATCAAACAAATGAAAAAACGACCATGCCATCAGGAGACAATCAGATGATTATCACGACCACGACACGCCGGATCTGCCTTGCTGTCGCCCTCTGCGCCGGATGGTTCTCGCTCGCGTCCGAGTCCGATTACGCCTTCCGACCCGCGCCGATCACCAGCGTGCGCCTGCTGGACGGCTTCTGGCTGTCACGCGCGGAAACCAACCGCCTGGTCACGGTCTGGGCCAACTTCCGGAAGAGCGAAGAAACCGGCCGCATCGCCAACTTCGCGCGCGCCGGCAAGCTGGAAAACGGACCTTTCCGCGGCATCCCCTTTGACGATTCCGACGTTTTCAAGATTGTGGAGGGCGCGTCCTACACGCTCGCGACCTGCCCCGACCCCAAGCTGGACGCCTATCTGGACGCCCTGATCGCCAAGATGGCCGCCGCGCAGGAGCCCGACGGCTATCTCTACACCGCGCGCACGCTGGGCTTCACGAACGGCATGACCGGAAAGCAACGCTGGAGCAACCTGGCCTCCAGTCACGAACTATACAACATCGGTCACATGTACGAGGCCGCGGCGGCCCACTTCGCCGCCACCGGCAAACGTACCCTGCTCGACGTGGCCCGTAAAAGCGCCGATCTGGTCGACAAGACCTTCGGGCCCGGCCCAGGCCAGCTCAAGGGCGTGCCCGGCCATGAGGAGATCGAGATCGGCCTCTGCAAACTCTACCGCGCCACAGGCGAACCGCGCTACCTGAACCTCGCGAAGTTCTTCATCGACATGCGCGGCCGCAGCGACCTGCGCGGCAAGGTTTTCGGCGCCTACTGCCAAGACCACATCCCGGTCCTCCAGCAAACCGAGGCGGTCGGCCACGCGGTCCGCGCCGGCTACCTCTACACCGGCATGGCCGACGTCGCCGCGCTCACCGGCGACCGCGACATTATCGCCGCCGTCGGCACGATTTGGCAGAACATCGTCACGAAAAAAATGTACCTCACCGGTGGCGTCGGCGCGCGCCGCGGCGGCGAAGCCTTCGGCGACAACTACGAGCTGCCGAACGAGAGCGCCTACCTGGAAACCTGCGCCGCCATAGCCAACGCGCTCTTTAACCAGCGCATGTTCCTGCTGCACGGCGACGCCAAATACATCGATGTCCTTGAACGTGTGCTCTACAACGGCTTTCTCTCCGGCATCTCGATCGCTGGTGACGAGTTCTTCTATCCCAACCCGCTGGCCAGCCGCGGCGGGTACACGCGATCAAAATGGTTCGGCTGCTCCTGCTGCCCCGTCAACATCGTGCGCTTCATCCCGCAGGTCGGATCTTTCGCCTACGCGCAGCGCGACGCGGCTGTTTATGTCAACCTCTACGTCGCCAGCGAGGCCCGCCTGACGACTCCGTCCGGCGATGTGACGCTGACGCAAAAGACCGACTACCCCTGGCGGGGCGACGTGCGGATCGAAGTGGCCCCGGCCTCGGATCCTCTCACGTTCCCGCTCAAGGTCAGGATTCCCGGCTGGGCCATCGGTGCCCCGGTGCCGTCAGACCTATACACGCAGACCGCGCCCGGCTCGCTCAAGGATGTCACCGTCGCGGTCAACGGCCAGCCGGTGCCGCTCTCGCTTGATCGCGGGTACCTGACGCTCGAACGCGCCTGGCGTGCGGGCGACACCGTCACACTGGCCTTCGCCATGCCCGCGCGCCGCATCCGCTGCCATCCCGCCGCGGACGACAACCGCGGTCGGCTCGCCGTGGAACGCGGTCCGCTGGTCTATTGCGCCGAGGCCGCCGACAACGGCGGGCGCGTGCTGAACCTGACGCTCGCGCCGGATGCCGCGTTCCGAGAAAGCACAGTGGACGTGCTGGGCCACCGCCTCGTGTCGCTCACAGGCGAGGCGCACACGGTTGGCATCGATCTGTGCGGAAGGCGCAAGGCGCGGCCCGCCGCCGTCACGCTGATCCCCTACTTCGCATGGTGCCACCGCGGCGCGGGCGAGATGCAGACATGGTTCACGGTCAGCGCGGCGGAGGCAACCCCGCTGCCGGACTTCCGGATCACCGCCTCGTACTGCCATGCGAGCGATTCCCCAGAAGCGGCCGCAGACGGCGTGATACCAAAAAGTTCCAGCGACACAAAGGTCAAGCGCATGACTTGGTGGCCGCATAAAGGCAGTGACGAGTGGCTGCAGATCGATCTGCCCGCGGAGGAAACCGTCAGGGGCTGCGAAGTCTATTGGTTTGACGACACCGGCAATGGCGCGTGCCGGTTGCCCGCCTCATGGCGCGTCCAGTGTCCGGACGCATCCGGCGGCTGGCGCGACTTGCCGGGCGATTACCCGGTCGCCAAAGACCGGCTCTGCGAGGCGCGCTTCGCGGAACCGGTCCGCGCCGGGCGGTTCCGCCTGAGCGCGCGGCTCCAGCCCGGATTCTCCGGCGGCATTCTCGAATGGCGGTTGCGGCCCGAATGACAGCCCGCGCCGGCCGCGGCCCGAAACCGTGCTCCGAGTAGCATGCGTCAACGGGCCGCGTCGGCACGTTCAGGAATCCGATACTTGTTGCGCGTCTAATCGGTTGCCATCGCTTGATAACATGTAAAACGGCCAAAACAAGTTAAAAGACCGAAATATGTCAAATGGCCAATAACAGCGCACCTTTTCAGGGCATAAAAATGGTGGCAAGGGCCGGGATCGAACCGGCGACACGCGGATTTTCAGTCCGCTGCTCTACCA
>CAYRZP010000106.1:3300-7088 GCA_964428885.1 uncultured Lentisphaeraceae bacterium | reverse complement strand
CCGCGTGCGGGATCTTGACCGTGTTGCCCGCCACCATGATCACCGCCATGGTCTCGCCCAGCGCGCGGCCCATGGCCAGGATGACGCTCGCGATGATCCCGGAGCGGGCCGCCTTGACGGTCACCATGTGGACGCTCTGCCAGCGGGTCGCGCCGAGGGCCAGGGCACCCTCGCGGTACGAGTTGGGCACCGCGCCGATGGCGTCGGTCGAGATGCTGATGACCGTCGGCAAGACCATGACGCCGAGGATGACCGAGGCCGCCAAGACCGAAAGGCCGGGGCCGCCCATGTGCTCGCGGATGAACGGCGCCAGCACCATGACCCCCAAGAAGCCGAACACGACCGACGGTATTCCCGCGAGCAGCTCGATCGTCGGCTTGATGGCCCGCATCACCGGCCGGGGCAGGAACTCGTTCATGAAGATCGCGCCCGCGATCCCCAGCGGCGCCCCGATCAGCATGGCGCCGAACGTCACGCAGAGCGACGCCACGATCATCGGGAAGATGCCGAACTGGCCGACCTGCGGGTTCCATGTCGAGGCGAAGAGGAAGTCGCCGATCCCCACTTTCAACATGAACGGGAACCCCTCCTTGAGGATGAAAACGGCGATCAGCAGCAGGCTGCCCAAGGCCGAGAACGCCACCGCGCTGAGGAGGCCCTTAGTGATTTTTTCGCCGCTTATTTTCATGGGTTCAGAGGAGCAGGGGCCGCGCGGTCATTTCGCCTTGAGCAGCCCGTTCTGGTGCAGCAGCTCTTGCGCTTCGGTCGAGAGCAGGAAGTCCAGAAAAGACTGGCAGGCGGGGGAGACGGAGGCCTGGTAGACCAGGTAGACCGGACGGACCATTTTGTAGTTTCCCGCCATGATGTCCTTCTCCGTGCAGGAGAAACCGTCAACGGGAACGGGTTTGATCTTCTCGTTGATCAGGCCGTGGGAGAGGTAGCCGACCGCGTGCGCGTCGTTCGCCACGGTCTCCCGGATGGTACCGTTCGAGTCCTGGATCAGCGCGTCCTCGGTGAGCGATACGCCGCCGATGATCTGCTCGAACGAAGTCCGCGTCCCCGAGCCCGCCTCGCGCGAGATCACGTTGACCGCATGATCCGGACCGCCGACCGCTTTCCAGTTCCTTACGGCTCCGCTGAAGAGGCCGCGCACCTGTTCAAGAGTCAGCCCCGTGACCGGGTTCGCCGGGTTCAGGACCACGGCTATGCCGTCACGCGCCACCACGAGGCTTTTCAGGGTGTCGGCCTCTTTTGGGAGTGTCACCAGGTCAGCCATCCCGATCTGCGCCGTGCCCGACAGGGCCGACTTGATGCCGAGCGCCGAGCCGCCGCCCTGGATGGTGATGGACACCTCGGGATGCGCGTTCATGTACAGGTCCGAAAGTTTCTCGGCGAACGGCTGGAACGCCGTCGATCCCGCCATCGTGATACCTTCGCGCGGCTTGCCGCATCCGCCCGCAAGAACAAGCCCGGCCATCGCGCAGGCGCAACATACGCCCAATCGGTCTCGCTTCATGGTTTGCCTCCTGTCAGTTTGCTGAAGGGTCGTAGAAAGTGATCATTAGATCAAACCGACATGCGCATGGCGACGCATTTTGTGTTAGTTTTCTGTTAAGGCGGGGGAAAGAATGGGGGCGTGATTATCATATTTAGAAATTAGGTTGCGCGCCGTCGCGGTGAACACGTAACTACGGCCACCGAGGATCTCAGAACTTGGCTTGGAGCGCGAGTTCGAAAGTGCGGGGCTCGCCCGGGAAGCACTGGTAGTAGTGGCGGTTGGACTCGATGTAGCGCTCGTCGAAGATATTTTTTACGGCGAGGGAGAGGATGACATCTTTCGAGCCGCCGAATTTGTTCAGCGGAATGTCCAGCGAGCAGTCGAAGACGTGCGAGTCTTCGATGTAAAAATCCTCGCCGATGTAGTTGCCTTGCATCGTCGTGAAGTACTTGTGGCGGTAGCGGTAGCCGAATCCGGCCACGATGTCATTCAGCACACCGCGGGTGAGGCGGTACGAGGTGGAGGCTGTGAGCGAGTGCGGAGGGAAGCGGTCGAACTTGATCCCGGTGGCCCTGTTCTCGTATTCGTTGTAGGCGTAGGCGGCATAGACGGACCAGTTCGCGGTGACGTTCCCGGACATGGAAAGTTCGACGCCTTGCGACTCGTTCTCACCCTCTATTTCGTAGGTGATGCCGTTGTCGTACGAAACGGGAAGGTCCTCTTGCCGGATCATATAATACGAGGTCGTGATCCAAAGGTCTTTGGCCGGAGCGACACGCACGCCGCCCTCGTACTGCGTGGCGCGCCATGACGAGGTCAATTCCGTGGCTTTAGTTGTCGCGACGGCCCGGCCCCGTTTGCCCATGTTTGAGGCTTCGGTGACGGAGACGTTCGCGAAGGGGATCAGCCAGTCGGTCGCGACAAAGCTCACGCCGCCGCGCGGTGAGAGCGAGTCGGCCGTGTTGCCCAGGTCGCTCACGTCATGATCGTAGCGGGCGCCGCCCAAAAAGCGGAATTTCCACAGCGAGATATAGTCTTGTGCGAGTAAGCCGTATTTCTGCAGGTCGGTGCGTGTGCCGGTCGGCTTTCCCTTCGTGTAGGGGTCATTGTAATTCCCGAAGGTCGAGCGGCCTTGCGAGACCCGCCGGTTGTAGTCGGCCTGCCCGACCAGGGTGTGCGCGGCGGGGCCGGTGTCGAACTTCGCGGTGGCGCGCTCGTAGACGTTCCACGAACGGGTCAGCGTGTCGCCCTCAGAGTGTTCGAAGTTTAACGGGGCTTGCAGGTTAAGCGTCTTGGTGCGGGTGTCATAATACGAGCCTCCGTTCCCGATGTGCTCGAACTCGATGTCGGAGAGGGCGTAGCCGAAGCCGCTGCGCAGTTTCAGCCAAGAGTTGGCGTCCCATTCGACGTAGGGCTGCAAGGTCATGCCGTAGTAGATGTCGCGCGCGTCGTAAGGCGCGAGATCCGAGTCCCAAGAGTAGCCGGGCAGCGGTTTGCCGCGGCAGGTCGGTATGCCCTGGTAACCGGGCGCGTCGGTGTGCTGGAGGGTGAGGTTGACGCCGATGCGCAGATCGTCGCGCACCTGCATGAGGACGGACGGGGCGATGAAATACGATTCGCGCCAGCGGTAAGAGCCCGGCAGCCAGAAGGGTTTGGCGCAGTCGATGTTGCCGGGGAGACGGGCCGCGAATTTTTCTTCGGCCAGAGGCTCGTTCAAGTCAAAGCCGAAGCGATAGCGCTGAATGTCTTCGCCGAACGAGGCGCGGGGGGTGAGACGGTAGAATTGCGTGTCTAGCGAGGGCTGCTTCAGAACCAGGTTGACGCTGCCGCCCGCGCCGACAGCGTCTCCCATGGAGTTGGCCGTGCCGCCGACAGTCGCGCCGATCGGCCCCTTGATGATCTCGACCCGCTCGAAAGCGGCGGGATCCATGAACAGCCCCATGGCACCGGAGAAACTCAGCGTTCCGTCGAGTTTGGGTTCTGATCCGCCCATGCCGCGAATGGCGAAGACCCCGGGGTTGCGATCCTGCGGCGACTTGCCGCCTGAGGCGAAGATTCCAGCCTGATTGCGCAGCAGGTCATACAGGTCGGTCGGGTTCATCTCCCTGATGAAGTCCTCTGTGAGCACATCGACGAAAGACGGGATCTCTTCCGGAGGCGCGTCAAATAATGTGGCGGTCGAGACCGCCTCGGCGCGGTATTTCGAGATCGGTGTGCCTTCGACGACGACCACGATGCCGGGGTGAGCGGGCAAGGCGTTGGTCTGCGGCAGTCCCGGCAGGGCGCATGC
>CAYRZP010000106.1:0-3200 GCA_964428885.1 uncultured Lentisphaeraceae bacterium | reverse complement strand
GCAGCTCCTGCATTTCGTCAGCGGTGAAGTCGCCCTCAGGCCCGACGAACCAGCCGGCCCGGGCGGGCGGCGCGGCGTGTCCTGCCAGCGCTTGGCGCAGCGGGATCGCGTCGGGCGACAACGCGGCCACGAACACCGGCGCGGCCTCCTTGACCAAGCCCAGACTTTCGAGCGCAGACACGGGCGCAAGGATCTCGGGCAGCCAGGCGGCTTGGCACTGGCGGGCGGCATCTTCGGCCACGCGCGTCCAGCGTCCGGCCTTGGCGGCGCCATCCACGGCGTCTAACCGCACGACAGTCCGCTCAGAGATAACCGGCACGATGCGTCCGGCGCCGAGTTCCACGGCTTTTTCTACGGTCCAGTCCATGCGCCCGCCTTTGCTGACGCAGGCGAAGAGGGTGATCCGGCATGAAGGGCGGGGCCATGTCCGGACAGGTTCTTGGGCGGCGAAGGCGAGGCTGTCCTTGGCGATCGCGGCGACAGCGGCGGTGCGCGTGTGGCCGTGTCCGTCAAAGAGGGTCACCTGGGCTCCGGGTTTGATCCGCAAGACGTTTTTCAGGTGGCGCGCCTCGTCACGCCCGAGTTTGCAGGTCTCGGCGAGCAACTGTGCGGTTGTCACGAGGCAGCGGTGCATGAGTTTTATTCGCCGGTGTGTTTGCGAAGGGTGTCGCGCCGGGCGTAAAAGGTCTCTATGGCCTTGGCACGTTTGGCCGCCTCGGGGTAGTTGGAGTTTGAAGTGAGGCTTTCGAACTCTTCCAGCGCCCGCCTCTGTTTTGATGAGAGGTTGGCCGGCACCTCGATCTCCACGCGCACATGGAGGTCACCGCAGCCGCTGTTGAGGTTGGGCATGCCCTTGCCGCGCAGGCGGAAAATTTTCCCGTTGGGGGTGCCGGCTGGCAGCTTGATACGGGCGTGCCCGTCCGGCGTGGGGATCTCGATGTCGCCGCCCAGCGCCGCGCGCGCCGGCGAAACATGAACCGTGCATGCGAGATCGTCGTCCTCGCGCTGAAAGATCTCGTGTTCGCGCACGTGCAGGACCACGTAGAGGTCGCCTGCGGGGCCGCCGCGCAGGCCGCTCTCGCCTTTGCCGGATAGGCGCAGGCGCGATCCGGTCTCCACACCTTTCGGGATGCGCAAGGCGATGTGCCGCGGGGTCTTGACGCGGCCTGAGCCTCCGCACTTCTTGCAGGGATTGCGGATGATCGTGCCTTGGCCGCGGCAGACCGGGCAGGTCTGGCGCATCTGTATGAAACCGCCGCCTACGACCACAACGCCGTGACCGCCGCACTGCTGGCAGGTCTCTTGTCGGGAGCCGGCGGCTGCGCCTGTGCCGCGGCAAGAGTCGCAGGTGTCGTTGACATTCAGGTCAACTTCGCGCTCAGAACCAAAGACAGCCTCCTCCAGGTCGATCTCCAAGTCGAAACGCAGATCGTCGCCGCGCTGGGCCGCGTCGGGGTTGCGCGAGCGTCGGCGTCCGCCTCCGCCGAAAATGTCGCCGAACCCGCCGCCGAAAACAGAACCGAGAATGTCCTGCAGATCGATGTCCTGCATATGGGAAAAATCGCGTCCGAAATCGAAGCCGCCCGGCCCGAATGCGGACTTCATGCCAGCGTGGCCGAACTGGTCATAGCGCTGGCGTTTGTCGGCGTCGCTCAACACCTCGTAAGCCTCGCACACCTCTTTGAATTTCTCTGCGGCGTCCTTGTTGTTCGGGTTGCGGTCGGGGTGGTACTGCATGGCGAGCTTGCGGTACGCCTTTTTGACCTCATCGGCTGTGGCGCTTTTCGAGACGCCCAGAACTTCGTAATAATCGCGTTTGGTTGCCATATAAGATTCACATGCATGCCGGTGTAGGAACCGGCCGGGGTTATGTTACGCGTCGGGCTGTCCGTCGGCCTCGGTCGCAGCATCGGCGGGCGCCGTTTTTGGCAGGCCGGATGAAACGATCACTTGCGCTGGACGCATGAGCCTGCCGGCCAGCAGCCACCCGCGGCGGAACTGTTCGATCACAACATGAGCGGGCACGGTCTCCGACGGCATTTGTGAGAGTGCCTCGTGAAAGGCCGGATCAAAGGGTTCCCCCGCCGTGTCCAACGGCCGCATCTCGTAATTGTTCAAAATCGCGAGTAGCTGGTCGTACACCAGCCTGACGCCTGTTACAAAGGGATCCGCCGGGTCAGCCGCTTTGGCGAGCGCCAGTTCCAGGTGGTCTAAGACCGGCAGCAGGTCTCGGAGCAGGTCGCTGTTGGCGCGCTTGACCAGTTCTTCCCGGTCACGCGCCTGGCGTTTGCGGTAATTGTCGAAATCCGCCAGCAGGCGGGCGTAGCGGTCCTTGAGCGATGCCAGTTCCGAGGATTCCGGCGCGAGGCGGGGCTGGAGACCGTCGGGCTGGTCCGTTGTGCCGGACGCTGCCGCCGCCGCGGCATTCGCGGCTGGCTCCGGGGCGGACTCAGCGCCTGCGGATGCCGGTTGAGATGGCTGTTCATCAGGGATCGGGTTTTCGTCCGAACGGTGTTTGTGTTTTTTTGTGTACAAAGACATGTTGCGGGCATCCTTCAGCCAGCAGATCTGCGGCACAGCCGCAGAAGTGCCGAAAACTTCTTGGTTCCGGCGAGAAAACGAGTGAATAGTGAACCAAACCTGACAGGTTACGTCAAGGATGCGGTTCGGTTTGCTCCATGCGCCAAGTAGCTTTCATTTGGTTCGTTTTGCGGCGGTCTCGGCGAGACCGCCCTACCATGCGCAGGCGAACCGTGCACGGGCGGATCCGGTAAGGACGGCTCGCCGAGCCGTCCGTCTATATACATTGTCAGGTTAATCGAAAAATCCTGATCATTGGCGCCAACCGCGCCATAAGTCAAGCTCAAGACAAGGAGTCGATCAGGCTGAGCGCGCTCTCGGTGTCGGAAAAGTCATCGAGGACCAGGTCGGCGCCGGCGGCGGCGAGTTCTGCGGCAGAGACCCAGCCGGTGGCCACTGCCACGGCCTTGAGCCTGTTGTCATGCGCGGCCTGGACATCTAGCGGCGTGTCGCCGATCAGCACGCGGGGCTGGGCCGGCGAGCGCCGCAGCGCGATGCCGACGATTTCAGAGCGATTGTGGTGGTCGTCGCCGTAAGCTCCGAAGGTGAAGGCGTGGTCGAGCCGCGCGTGGCGCAGCTTGCTCCAGGCGGTGGCGCGCACGTTGCCGGTGATGATGCCG
>CAYRZP010000105.1:0-7183 GCA_964428885.1 uncultured Lentisphaeraceae bacterium | reverse complement strand
AACGTTCAACGTTCAACGCTCAACGTTCAACTTTCAAGTTATAACAAGGATCAGGGGGGAGCCATGTGGAATTACAGTGAAAAGGTCATGGATCATTTCAGGAATCCACGCAACGTGGGCAAGATCGACAAGCCTGACGGCGTTGGCACGGTCGGCTCTCTGGCTTGCGGCGACGCGTTGACCTTGATGTTCAAGCTCGGCGCGGACAAACGTATCGAGGACGTGAAATTCCAGACTTTCGGATGCGCCAGCGCCATCGCGTCTTCCTCGGCGCTGACGGAAATGGTCAAGGGCAAGACCATCGAGGAGGCCGAGAAGGTCACGAACAAGGATATCGCCGACTTTCTGGGCGGCCTGCCGGAACAGAAGATGCACTGTTCGGTGATGGGACGCGAGGCGCTGGAGGCGGCGATTCACAATTACCGCACCGGCAAGACAGTGATCAAGAATCTTGAGGATCACATCGTCTGCACATGTTTCGGCGTTTCTGAGAACGAGATACGGCGGGTGGTCACGGAAAACGCTCTAACGACGGTTGACGAGGTGACGAACTTCTGCAAGGCGGGCGGAGGCTGCGGCATGTGCCGCGACGACATACAGTCCATAATCGACTCCGTGCGCGACATAAAACCGGCGCATGTGCCGGAGGCGGCGGCCAAATCGAAAAAGCTTTCCAACATCCGGAAAATGAAACTTGTGGAAGAGATCATCGACCGTGAGATCAGGCCGCAGTTGCAGAAGGACGGGGGGGACGTCGAGCTGATCGACATCGAGGGGGACAACGTCGTGATCGCCTTCCGCGGCATGTGCGCCGGATGCCAGTCGGCAGCCTTCACACGCCAGGATTTCATCCAGGCCAAGCTGCGCGAGTTCGTCGCGGAAGAGATCGTGGTCGCGGAAGCCGACAAATAAACCGTTTAATGCTGCGAGCGCATTGCTAAGATTCAATAAGGTGAAGAGTGAAAAAAAGTGAATAGAGAAGAGAGGGGCGAGAAGAGGGCAAATTGAAAAGTGGTAAGAAAGGGCTCTTGTCTGTTAACTCTTCTCTTTTTCTCTCTTCACATCTATAATTCCACGCAATGAAAGAAATCAATCAAGAAAAGACATCCATTCAATATCTGTTTGAATCTGAACCGGAATACGTCTGGACTGCCAAGGACATCAGCCGCAAGCTAGGCTTCCGCGGCAAGCAGATCAGCCGGCTGCATGAGGTTTTGCGCATGATGGTGCGCGACGGCGAGATCGTGCAGATCAAGAAGGGCGGCGCCTACACTTTGGGCAAGCAGGCCGATCTGGTGACCGCGCCGCTGCGCATGGTGCGCAACGGGGCAGGCAACGTGACGGAGCGCGAGAGCGGCAAGACCGTCTGGATCGAATCCGAGGATCTGGGCACGGCACTGCCGGGGGACATCGTCACGGTGCGGCTCTACCGCAGCGGCGGCGAGTCTAAAGGCAAGGTCATCAAAATCGTGGAGCGCTCGTCGCGCGACATCGTCGGCACACTGATGACCACTGGGAAATTTTTGTATGTTGTGCCTCTAAATCCGGTTTATCGCAAGGACTTTTACG
This sequence comes from uncultured Lentisphaeraceae bacterium, assembly GCA_964428885.1. Taxonomy (GTDB): domain Bacteria; phylum Verrucomicrobiota; class Kiritimatiellia; order RFP12; family UBA1067; genus JAQVQN01. The sequence continues at coordinate 5,614 of CAYRZP010000105.1, read as the reverse complement.
TTCCTGCCGCCAACAACGCCAGGCCGGGCGACCGCGTGGTGGTGCGTTTCACTGGATGGGAGAACCGTTACGTCGCGCCCGAGGGCGAGATCGTGGACGTGATCGGCCCGGCTGACAAACCCTCGCTGGACACGGTGGTGGTGATGCGGCAGTTCGATCTGCCCGAAGCGTTCCCCGCGGCGGTCATTGACGAGTCCGAGAAAGTCTCCCAGCGTCTCGCGCGTCCCGGCAAGCGTGAAGACCTGCGCGGCAAATACATCATCACTGTGGATCCCGCGACCGCGCGGGATTTCGACGACGCGATATCGCTGGAACGCGACGCGCAGGGAAATCGCGTGCTGGGCGTGCATATCGCCGACGTGAGCCATTTTGTGCGGCCCAACTCGGAGTTGGACAACGAGGCCCGCCAACGCGGCACCAGCGTTTATCTGGTTGACAAGGTGGTGCCGATGCTGCCGGAGCAGCTGTCGAACGGCGTTTGCAGTTTGCGGCCTGACGAAGACAGGCTGACCTTCTCCGCGTTCATGACCTTTGACAAAGCCGGGCGCATGGTGTCGCGCCGTTTCGCCAAGACGCGCATCCGTTCCAAGCTGCGGCTGACTTACGAGCAGGCGATGGCGATAATCGCGGACAAAGAGCCGGAAGGTCTGGACGCGGTTCCGCCACAGGCGCGCCAGTTGCTGAAAGAGACCTGGGCGCTGGCGGCGCAACTGCGCGAGCGCCGTTTTACGATGGCGGCTTTGGATCTGGAAGTGCCGGAAGTAGAAGTCGCATTGGATGAGAATTCGCGCATGACAGGACTGTTGGTACGGCCGTATGACGAGTCGCACCAGTTGATTGAAGAGTGCATGGTGGCTGCCAACGAGGCGGTCGCGACCGAGCTGTGGACGCGCGGCATCAAGATCATCGCGCGACTGCATGAGCCGCCGGACAAAGAGAAGCTGGAAGAGTTGCAGGCCAATCTGTCAATGCTGGGGTTCCGGGCCGGCAATCTCTCGGATCCGCGCAACCTTGCGAAATTCTTGAAGGACACGCAGGATCACCCCTTGCGCTATCACGCGCACACCCTGGTTCTGCGCAGCATGAAGCGCGCCGTTTACTCGGCGGAAAAGATCGGGCATTTCGGCTTGGCAAAAGATTTTTACGCGCATTTCACCTCGCCGATCCGGCGTTATCCCGACCTGGTGCTGCACCGTCAGCTTGCCGACTTTCTGGACGGCAAGGGCGGCAAGATGCCCCGTGAGTACCTGATGCCGACGGCGCTGTTGGCCACGGAGCGCGAGCAGGTGGCCGACGACGCCTCGCGCCAGTTGATCGAGATCAAGAAATTCCGTTTTCTGCAGCAGCAGTTGGATGACAAAAAACCGATCGGATATCGGTCGGTTGTGGCAAAGTGCACCAATTACGGCGTGTTCATCGACATACCGGATCTGGCCATGGGCGGCATGATACACATATCCAACCTTTCGAAACAGTTTGTGCGCTTCAACCCCGCCAACGAGTCCCTGAACGCGGGTTCGGTGACATACAGGGTGGGCACGATCCTGCAGGTGCAGGTCGCGTCTGTCGATTTCGACCAGCGCCGCGCCGATTTCATGCTGCTGCCGGCAGAAGGTGCCGTCGCCGACGCGGGCGCGCGGCGTTCGGGGCGCGGCGGCAAGCGTGACGCCGGCCGGGGCGGGCAAGGCGGTGGTCAGACGCGACAAGGCGGTCGTAGCGATCCCGCGCGGGAGCGGCCTAAGCAACAAGAGGCATCTAAAGGCGGCGGCCAGGCGCGGCAAGGCGGGCGGTCAGGGCGGCGGGGACGTTAAGAGTGGCGCGTTCAGGCGCCGCGCGTTTTTGCGACTATCGCTAAAGCCTCGCGGCAACGCCGCGCGATCTCGTCCCAGCGGCCCTCGGCAATGTCTTCGGGCTTGGCGATCCAGGTGCCGCCGACCGCCGCGACGGTTTTGCTTTTAATGTAGTCGGCCAGATTGGCGGTAGAGGCGCCGCCGGTCGGCATGAAGCGCACCCCGGTGTGTCTGTAGGGCGCGGACATGGCGGAGAGCAGTTTCGTGCCGCCGAGAGCCTCGGCAGGGAAGAACTTTAGCAGCTTGCAGCCCAGTTCCAGTCCGGCTTCGATGTCGGAGGGGGTCGCGATGCCGGGCACAAAGGGGAGGCCCAGCGCTGCTGCGGCGCCGACCACCCGCGGGTTCAGTCCGGGCGCCACTGCGAACTTAGCGCCGGCGTCGCGCGCCACTTCCAGATTATCAATGGTCAGAACTGTGCCCGCGCCTGTGATCAGGCCCGGCCTTTCTTTTGACAGGATACGGATGGCGTCGGCGGCGGCGGCGGTACGGAAAGTGATCTCCACGACCGGCAGCCCGCCTGCTATCAGAGCGTCCGCCAGCGGCAGGGCGTGGCCGGCTGAGTCAATGGCGATCACCGGCACGACTCCTATGGCGGAAATTTGGTCAAGCGCATTATGCATGATAATTCCTTGATGGATAAAACGGTCTTAATTTTCGTCACAACGCATGAGTATGTCAATGGCTTAAGCGTTTGCGGCATTATGGAGTTCGGGCACGACTCACCAAGAGAAATCGCAGGACAAATCTTCCCTCTGGAAAATGTTTGCATGTGCCTTAGGTTTTTGTCATAGTGACAGCGTAACAGCGGGGTTCATTGTTAAACCGCCAACAACATTCTGGGAGACGAGCGCATGACTGACATTTGTGCCCGGCAAGACCACAAATCCCTTTACCGTCAGCTTATGGCTGGCATGTATGACGCGCTGCTGGTGACGGATCCGAACGGACACCTGATCGAGCTCAATCCGCGCGCCATGGAGTATTTTCTCTACAAGCCTGACGATGTTTTCGACAAGCCGGTCGGCACGCTTATCCCCGGGGTCTCGGCGCAGATGGTCGGGCGCATCCGCAAGGGGCTTGACGACGCGCGGCACATCATGCTTGACGCCAAATGCCAGCGCAAGGACGGCAGCGCTTTCACGGCGGAGGTGACGATCAGCGTGATAGACCTGATCAACACCGGGGATCTGGTGTTCACGGTGCGCAACACCGAGCGGCGGCGCAAACAATGGCAGAACATGCGAAGTCTGGCCAATGCCTTCTGCAACTCGCAGTGTGCCGGGTTTGTCTGCGACGACAACCGGATTTTCAAAGCGGTCAACCGCGCGTTTCTGGAGATGTTCGGCGCGGCGGACGAGGCGGAGGTGGTCGGGCGCGCGTTTAACGATCTGATGCCGGACGACCCGCTGCCGGGGCTGTTCGACAAGGCCTTGGCGGGCGAGACCGTGACCTGCCGGATCGGCGCCGACACCGAGACCGGCGAGGGCGCCGAGGTGGACGTGAGGATGGAGCCAGACCTTCACGGCAAGGATAAGATCTTGGGCGTGGTCGGATCGCTGCTGCAGGTTTGATGGAAAGAGGGGGAGAGAGAGTGTGTGTAGGAGAAAGAGTGTGTGTGTAAGAGAGTGCGTATTTGTGCGAGTGTACCCACACACTTTGGGAGAACACTCGGTCAGTTGCAAAGCAAGTCTAGAAAGTTGAGCGCGAAAAATTGAAGAGCGGCAAAGTTTTGTCATTTGTGGTGTCAAGGGTCGAGTCCGGCCAAAGCTTGCAGGTTTACCTGGCATCCAAGCTGTCTTTATCCAAAAGGGCGGCAAAGGGGCTGCTGGACCTGAAAACCGTTTGGGTGAACCGGCGCTGCGTCTGGATGGCGCACCATCGTCTGAGTCAGGGCGACACGGTCGAGGTGCCGGCGCCGCAGAAGGGCGAGATCGTGGCGTCTGCGGCAGATAAGAAGATCAGGGTGCTAGTTGAGGATGAGCATTACCTGATCGTAGACAAACCATCCGGTCTGCTGTCTTCAGGCGAGGCAGGCTGCGTGGCAGCCATTCTTCAGCAACAGACCGGAGAGCAAGGCCTGAAGGCAGTGCACCGTCTGGACCGCGACACGACCGGATGTCTACTGCTGGCCAAGAGCGAAGCCGCGTTCGTAGCGGCGGTAGCGGTTTTCAAGACTCGCCGGGTCATGAAGACATATCATACTATTGTCAGCGGCAGGTTTGAGCGCGCGGCCTCAACCGTGCGCGATGAGCTTGACCAGGAGCGGGCCGTGAGCCACATCCGCCGCGAGGGTTGCTCGAAAGACGCCAGTTTCCTTAAAGTCCGCATCGAGACAGGCCGCACACATCAGATCAGGCGCCACCTGGCCTCGCTCAGGCATCCTGTGCTGGGTGACCGCGAGCACGGTTTTAAGACCGCGCGCGATCCGCGCCTGTTGACCGTGCCGCGCCAGATGCTGCACGCCTCCGAACTTGAGCTGCCGCACCCGCTTGTGCCGGGCGCGACACTGAAGGCGCACAGTCCGCTGCCGGCGGATTTCCGCCGTTGCCTTAAGCTTTTCGACATGGGGAAGTGATGCGGGACGACGAAACCTCCGGCAATTCCATCAAAAGCGCCGAAACTCATGGCGCGGAGTTGCCGAGTCTCCAGAGCGGGGCCACCGCATGGCTTGACGGCCAGCCGATTTGGGCGCTTGAACTTATCGAGTCCGTATTCCGCGAGCTCGATGAGGCCGATATGGCCTTGGCCGCGGGAAGCCGTGCGGAGATGTTGCGGAGCCGGGGCGGCGCCGGCGTTTGGCTTGAGTCCTTTGCCGCCGAATCCATACGCGTCGACAGACGCACATTGCCTGACCATGCCGACTGCGCGCCGCTGGACATTGATCGTGTGGCGGGCCACATCATGCCCGGCGGCACCTTCGCGCGGCGGATGCCGGGGTATGAGTCAAGGGACGGTCAGGTCGAGATGCTGCGGGCTGTGACACGCGCCTTCAATGAAGGCTCGCATCTGGTGGTTGAGGCGGGAACCGGCATCGGCAAGAGCCTGGCCTATCTGCTCCCGGCGGCTTTCTGGGCAAAGCTCAACGACGTGCCGGTGGTGATCAGCACCAACACACGCAACCTGCAGTCGCAGTTGATCGAAAAAGATTTGCCGCTGGTGCTCGATGCGGCGCGGGAAGAGTTCGGCGAAGGGCGGCTGAGGGTGGCTCTGCTGAAAGGACGTTCGAATTACCTTTGTCTGCGGCGCTTCGGGATACTGCTGGAGCACAGGCAGTTTGAACTTGAGCGCGCCGAACTGCGGCATTTCGCCGAGGCTGTGGCATGGGCGGCGCGCACGTGCGACGGCGATCTTGACTCGTTCGCGGGCGCGGGCGGCAGCGGCGATCCGGCTTTTCTTTCAAAGCTGGTAAGTTCCGGCGAAGAGTGTCCGGGACGCGCCTGCCGTTATTTCCGGCGCTGCTTCTTGCAGAAGGCGCGCGCGCACGCCGCCGCCGCGCATGTCGTGATAGCCAACCACGCGCTGGTCTTTTCGGAGGCGCAGATGCCCGGCTCCACGCTGCCGGCCTACGCGCAGATAGTTTTCGACGAGGCACATAACCTCGAAGAGACTGCTACCCGTCATTTGTCGATAGTGGTGAGCCGCTCGCGTCTGTCCCAGATGCTGAGGCGGCTGAGCCGCGGCAAAGGACGGCGGGGCGGCGGCGCGCTTGAGATTCTGCGCAACCATTTGGAGAATGGCGCGGTCAAGGCCGGGAAAGCTGAGAC
>CAYRZP010000104.1:0-7200 GCA_964428885.1 uncultured Lentisphaeraceae bacterium | reverse complement strand
ATCATTTCCCGCTGTTGCGGGGATCTACCTCAGCGGTCATGGCCGAGCGCAAGCGGGTCTTAACCCCTCCTTGCAGGCGGACATCCTTGAAGATCTCGATCTCCATAGTGACCCCGCTGACCATCTGCTCGCCGTCGACATCGACCTTGAAGACACCGCAGTCCGGCCCCTTGAGCAGGGTGGCCGTGACATCGACGTACTTGTCCTCGCCGTCCCAGGTGAAAAGCACGCGACTCAGCCGCGGCGTGTCGCTGCGGTATGGCCCGGCCACGCCCAGGCCGCCGCCGCCGGGATACACGCTGGCCGGCTGCGCGGTGAACGCCGCACGGAACTGCACATAACGCCCGGTGTTGCCTGAAAAAGCCGCTCCGTTGACAGCCGGGAAAACATTCTCCCAAGCCGGCGCGTCGCTGATCCCGAAACCGTCCTCGCTCACGGTATCGCCGGAACGCGCATACATCACCAAAGACGCGCCCGTCGGTATATTGGCCTGCCAGGTTATCTCTTTCCCCGCGCCGGCGTCGCTCAGCGTGTCAAAAACATGCGAGACGTAAGCTCCGCCTTCGGCATAGTTCAACGCCATGAACTCTAAAGTCGGCATTACGTGTTCCAAGGCCAGTCTCGGAGTGCCCGTCCAGTCCTCCAGCAGCAGTTGCGCGCTGCCGCCGCCGGGAATGACCCAGCAGCCCGGCAGCCGCCGTCCGCCGGTGCCCGGGTTCAGGTCCATGCGGTTAGCGGGAAAACGCGTGAACCTGTCGGCTCCATAATTGGCGACCTTCACCTCAAACTGCAACATCAGCGTGCTGCCCATGAAAAGAGGTGTCAGCGCCGCCGGACGCAACTCGACATTCTTCATGTTGTCGCAGGCCGCCCAACTCGCCTTTTCGACGCCGCCCTGCCAGAAACAGAGAGGTATGGCCCGTGCCGGATTAAGCCGGGGAGCCAGGTCGCTGTTATAGCCCGAGGCTGGCAATTCGTCTCTGGTCAACACCGCGAAAGAGGGGTTGAGCACTTTGAGGCCGCCATTGTACAGGGATTTGTAGAGCACAAAAACCGGCCCGAAGCCGTCTTTCTTGATCCCGTAGCCGATCGGCTCGCCTTCGTTGTTGATGATCGGGTCGGACATGACAGGTATGCGCATCACACAGTTGGTCGGACAGTAATAATCGTTGCGCGATCCCGTTGTCTGTTCTGCGGCTGTCCAGTTTTTCAAGGCGCCGAACTGTCCGTCGAGCTTGGTCAGCATGGCCCCGCTCGCAAAGCCGGCAGGACAGTAACCGGCGTCGAAGCGCACCACCGTGTTCGAGAATGTGACGTTGCGCACCCCGCCGATGAAGGCGCACTCTTCAATGGCGTCATTGAACAGCGTCAGGGACAGCTTGTCGCCATTGGCCGCGGTCTGCGCCGCCAGACCGTAGGCGGCGCTGGCCAATCCCTGCCCGACAAACAGCGGCGCGGACGCCACGCCCGCGGCGGCGCAGTTCTCGGCCTCCAGCGGCCACCCCGAAACGCTGGCGGCGACCTGGTCCAGCCGCAGCCTGCGTCCGGAAGAGCTGATGTTCTTGTCAACAATAGTGAAATTGACGGTATTCTCGCCGGCCGCCAAAGGCACACTGCCGAAAGTTATGGTCTCGCGGGTGTTGGCAACGGGCGCGTAAGCGTCGAAACGCGCTTCGGCATGCCAGAGCTTGCCGGTGAACAAGTTTTCGAAAAGCACGGACGTGGCGGGGGTCTCGCCCGCCAGCGCCGCCGACTCACCGTTACCGCCGGTCACCGTAGCCTCGACCTGGCCGTAGCGATCGGCATAAGTGGCGTCAGGGTTGCGGTTGGCGAATACCGTGCGCCGCATCTGGTGCGGGGAGTGGTTCCAGACATGATACACCACCGTTTCGCGCCAGAGTATGTTGGTGCCGCCCTCGTCCATGTCCATCAGCCCGTCGTTGTCTTGGTCAGAGGGCAGGGCGAACCCCACCGCCTGATATGGCACGGCGCCGCGGGGATAGAAAATGATCGTCTCGCGGGCGGTGTTGCGCATCTCGGCGCGGAACCTTTCCACGACCCTGCGCGCGTCCATGTCAAGCAGTGCCTGCGTGTTGACCCGGTGGGACTTGTGCATGAAAAGTATCCACGAGCCCATGGCCGTGCCGATCACCAGTCCGAAAACGGCCAGCGCAAAGACCGTCTCCAATAATGTGAAGCCTTTACGCATGCCTTACCTCAATGCTTTTTATACTCTGTGAAAATGAACGACATCTGCTCGCTCTCTTCCGTGAATTTGCAGATGTGCGTGTCTGTTTTCAAAGGATGGAAGTTTTTGCGCCACCCCCATCTGGAACAGATACAGATCTGCGTCCGCACCGTCATCGTGGTAAGGCCGGCTTCCGGCGTGTCGCGCCTGACAATCGTCGTGCGCCGGAACCGCCCTAGCGGGAAGACGTTGCCGAAGTCATCCACCGTGCTCCCTTTTTCAGCCATCAGGGCCACGTCGGCATAAAGCACGCCGTGGGCGCGCTCCACGCGGCCCTGGCAAAGCGTGGCAGCCACGTAATGGTCACGCGCCATCTGGAAACGCGAGACCATGGCGTCGACCAGCGGGAAAGCCGCGCTCATCACCACCGCCAGTATGCCGGTGGCGACGGTAAGCTCCAGCACCGTCATGCCGCTGTCTTGCCCACTCCGTTTCATACCGCATCCTCCGCTGCCTAGGCGCCGCCTGCAGCGCCGCCACGCAAAACTTTATTAACGCCATTCATCCTGTTCAACTGCTCGCGTAACTGTATAACGGCAGCGTAACACAGATCGATCATTTCACGGCGCATGTTCTCGTCCTCGCCGTTATCCAGTTTCAGTATCTCGATGCTGCTCAGCAGCACCGTGGCCGGCTGGCCCAAGGCATGGCTGGCGGCTGCCATGTTTTCCATCAGTGACTTGGTGCGCTCGGCCTGTTTCTCGGCCATTTCCGCCCGCCGGCGCTCGGCCGTGTCGCGTATGGATATGACCATGCCGCACAGTTCGTCCTCTGCATTGATGTCCGGCACAGCCGAAATCATCAGCCAACCCTCGCCCCCCTGGCTCATCACACGCTGCTCGCCCGACCAGGCCTCTCCCTGGCAGATCTTCTCGAACATCGGGCCGATCACGGTTTTGCGGTCGAACCAGGTGTCGAGAATCTGCCCCACGACCTCCTGTTCGCGCCCGCCCGCCAGCAGCCTGGTCATCATGCGGTTAGCGTACAGTACAGCCCCGTTCATGTTCACGATGCCGATGCCGCTGTCAGTGTTGTCCATGGCGTGGTATGCCGACAGCAGCTTCTGCTCCGCCTGCCAGCGGGTCTGGATGTCACGGACCAGATAGCAGACCGGCTCCCTGCCTTTCGGGCTGTTGCTCATGGCGACGATCTCCACCGCGGTGAACGTTTCGCTCTTGTGGATGGCGAAAGCCTGGATCCGCATGTAGCGTCCCTCGGCGATGACCTCGCGGATGTCCGAGAGCAGCTTTTCATTGAAACCGGCCACGAGCGACTGCAAAGTCAAGCCGGCCAGTCCATCTTCGACATAACCGAAAAAACGCGTCGCCCGTGAGTTCGCCGCCAGAACCCGCCCGCCGCCATCCGCCAGCAAAATAGCGTCGTAGGCGTGCTCGAACAGGAACCGGTAATCAAGCGCGTCAAAATAGTCCTTCTGGGGACCTCCCTCCTCTCTGGCCTTGGCAGATACCCGGCCATAACCCAAAGAACGTATGTCAATCTTGATCGTTTGTGACTTTTCGTTTGTTTTCATACAATTATAGAATATAGCAGAAATCATGCCGCCCGTCGAACCAGGCCGCCACGCCGGTCTCCTCGCAAGCAGACCTTTTTTTTCTCTTTTATGAAAACCGCATTTGCAAAAACGAGAATTAAACCGTTTGCCCGCGCTTCAAACGCCCGGAGGACGGCCGGCTAAAATATGACTCCCGTCCCCACCCCTTGCGCCCTTTGCGCGAAACATTACGGGCAATGCCCGAATCTTTCATGGCACCTTTTATGCTTCACAACTATTGACATGAAGTTTTCTTTTCCAAACCTGAAACTGCGAGCCATGGACAAGGAGATACGCGATGTCGTCGGGCTTGAACTCGGCGCCGGCCTGAAGCGTGGTGTGCCAGCTGTGCGACTGATCGAGAAGAACGGTGAGACGGAAGTGGTTGCGGCCGGATTCTTGGATCTGCCCGGAACGCTGCCTGACACTCCCGAAGCCGCAAGCGCCTCCATGCCGGCAACATGGCAGCTCCCGTATGAATTCAAAGCTCCGCGCGCGGCTATCGCCATCAACTCAAAACAGGCTTTCCTAAGACACACGGTGAATTCGTCTGACGACGACGGCGACCCTAACACGGGCGCCTTCCGGCAAACAAAACGCTCCACGGCCGCCGACCTGCCGCCTCTGACCGCCGGTCTGCCGGAGTTCCTGGCGGCCTGGGCCGCGCGCCTGTTCCCGGAGGGGCACCGTCCGACCGCCGGCTCGATCCAGATCGCCGAGACTGCCGCCATGAGCGGTTTTTTGCACAACCCCTCTTTCCACAAGTCGGGCGGCAACGCTATCGCCATGCTGGTGTTCGCGGAGCACACGGCGCTCGCGGCCTTCCAAGACACCATGCTGGTGCTCTATCGCGAGCAGGCCACCGGATTCCAGCACATTCGCGACGCGATATGCTCCGAGATGCGCATAGAACAAGATATGGCCGACACCGTGCTTGACGACACGCTGGTTGATCCCACGCCGATGATCGAACCCATATTACGGCCGCTCTTCCGGCAGGTGGAGATCTCCCTTGACTACCTGGCGCGCCGGCGCAACTGCCCGGTCGAGCACTTTTTCATCTACGGCTTGCAGAACGGGTTGCGGTACTGGTCAACCCTCTTCAAGCGCATGATGAGCAGTGCTTTGACCCCCTGCTTGCCGCTGGAAGGTCTGAGCGGCGCGGATTCGCTTCCCGGACTTGCCGAGAACGCACCGCTGATGATGACGGCGGCAGGCGCGGCGTGCGCCGTACTGGATGATAAAGCATGAAAGCGTCTTTACATTTCAACCTGATCAAGCCCGAGGAGATTCTTAGCCCTAATCCGGTAAGGCCCAGAGTCATGCTCCCGGCCTTGTGTGTTTTGACGGCGGTCGCGGCAGGCGTCTGGTGGGGCTTGGTCGGCGCGCGCATCCATGCCGCCGAGCAGAAGCTGGCCGCCGTCAATGCCGACATCGAAAGCGCCCGCGCCGCGCACAAGGAGGTTCTGTCCCTGCGCGCCGAGGAGCAAGAGATCTCTGCTTCTCTGCGGCAGTTGCGGTTTTACAAAAACTCGCGCCTGCTTTTAGGCGACCTCTTGGGACGTATCGCCAGGCATGTACCGTCCGACGTGCAGTTCACCGAGCTTTATATGCCGCCGCCGTCTCCGCCACCGCCGCCAGCAGCCGCTGTCAAAGGCAAGAAGCCGCCCGCCCCGACCAACACTTTTGAAAACGTGTCGCTGCGGCTGGCCGGCCGCGCCAGCGGTGACTCGCCAGCCGAAGCCGTCAACTCTATGCTGAACGCCTTACGGCAACCGGGCTTCACAAATGTCATCCAGTACGCCAATGTCCCGCCGGGCGCGTTCAGGCCGGACAACTTCCGCGGCCCGACAGGCCGCAACACCCTGCTTTTTGAGATAATCTGCCGATGTGAACCACGGAGGTTTGAATGAACATCGACATGGATTTTCTTAAGAACAGCGCCAACCCTTACCGGCATGCGATCATGATCTCCGCCGCCGCCCTGCTGGCGACCATGACCCTTGTCTTCATCGGCATCCTGCCCTCCCGCAATAAGCTGTCGGCGGGGCGTACTAAAACCGCAGAGCAGAAAAAAGTTCTCGAATCAATGCGGGCAGACATACAGGGCACCGAACCGCAAAGAAAAAAAAACGAGTCCGCCAGAAAGGAACACCGTGATTTTGTCGCTTCCGGAGTGATCGAGCCGCTGCTGGGGTCGTTCGCGATGCGCGGCAAGAACCTGCTCGATCCGTTCGCCCAAAAAACGGGATTTGTAATTGACACCGTCAAGGATCTGCCGCCGCTGCCCATAAGGTTGCCGCACCCGCCGCCAGAACAGCTTTACGCGCGCCGTCCGATCGAGTTCACGGGACATGGGACATACACCCAGATCGTTGCTTTCGTGTCGGCGGTCGAAGCCTCGCTGCCGCTCGTTACACTGCACAGCATCAAGATCCTCGGCCAGCCGCAAACACCGGAAACGCACAAGTCCATCATATCTTTCGAATGGCCGGCCAAAGGAGAAATGCGCCAGCCCGACATCAAGGCAAAAGGCAATAATCCGGCAGAACCGCAAAATGAAAAGTGAAAGAAAACACATGGGCGGCGGCATGCGGCCCGACACGCGGAAACGCCCGACAAGGCGCGCCTTCATGACGTCGCTGACCGTGATATTTCTTGCTCTCGAGGGGACGGCGGAGACCGTTTCTGAAAACAACGCGCGCGATCCTTTTTGGCCTTTAGGCTATACACCTACGAAACCCGAGCCCAAGAAACCGCCGGCGGAACCGGAACCGGAAAGGCCCAAGGCTCCTCCCAAACCGGAAGAAACCGCCTTACAGCCCGTCACGCCCCGCGAATGGGACGAGGCGCTCAAGTCCTTGTCGGTCAGCGGCCAGATCAGGTCAACGCGCCCGGACACCGGAGAAACCCGCGTGCAAATGATGATCAACCGGCAGACCTACGGCGCCGGCGATAAAGTGTGCGTGACCAACCGCGGCGCAATCTTCGTCTGGCAACTGACCGGTTCCGGCACGCAGGACCTGCGGCTTAAACAAGTGGAAGCCACAAGGCTCCGCTCCGACAAAAAACAAGCAACCAAGTGATAAACCCAACAGGAGAACAACATGAAACGTATAGCATTGGTTTCCTTGACCGTCGCCGCGATGCTGGCGGGACCGGAATCCGCCCCGGCCCAGGCAGAGGCGCCGCAAGCCGCGACAGTGCAGACAGCCGCGCAGCCGCCAGCCCAGCCCGACGCGCCGACCCAGCCCATTGTGCGTGTGGTCGACAAGCCCGGCACGGAAGAGGCGCTTGTCTCGATGGCCTTCGACGCAACCCCGCTGTCTGACGTGATCAAGGCGTTCCGCGACGCCACCGGCGCCAACATCATCTCCGGCGGCACCAACCTGCAGGCCAC
>CAYRZP010000103.1:2636-7257 GCA_964428885.1 uncultured Lentisphaeraceae bacterium | reverse complement strand
TTGCGGGGGTGTCGGGGCTTGCCGCGACACGGCGGATGGATTAAAATGCTTTTAATCTCAAGACCTGTAGGGCGTGTCCAAAGGGAGTAACCATGTCGCATAAAGGGGAATGGGCCGGTATGACATATTCCGCGCGCCAGGGCAAAAGCGTCACCGCGGCGAAGGATTCTATGCCGGAAGGAATCAGACGGAAGGCGACCGGTGCCGCCAGACTGATCGGGACGGCGCTCGCGCTGATATGCGCGCAGGCGGCGGCGGCGCCCCTGACACCCGCGCAGATGGTGGCGGGCCGGGACGGCAAAAATCTGTATGTGGCGTGCGAGTCCGCCGGTTGCGTGCTGGTCGTCGATGTCGAGTCGGGCAAGGTAACGGCCCGCCATGCTGTCGCGGGGGTCAACCGGCTGGCTGTCGCGGAGGGCCAGGACCGGATCTATGCCGCCGCAGGCGGTGCCCGGGGCGCGCTGTATGAGCTGGACCTCAAAAGCGGCAAAATCAGCCGGACACTGCCGGTCGGCCACATGCCGGAGGCGCTGTGCCTAAGCAAGGACGGCAAGACACTCTATTTCTGCAACCGTTTCTCACGGGCCGACCGGGCGGACGTGCATGCCGTGGATTTGGCCGCATGGAAGATCCGGAACTCCGCCAAAGCCTTGCGCGAGCCCTGCGCGTCCTGCCTGTCGTCCGACGGGGCCACTCTGTGGGTCGGCAACCACCTGCCGCTGATGCCCGCCAACGCGCAGCACGTCTATGCCGTGGTGCAGGTGTATGACGCCGCTAACCTTGCGCATCGCGCGACTCTGAATCTGCCGCCCGGCGCCTTCGCTGTACGGGACATGGTGATGAGCCGGGACGGCAAAACCTGTTTCGTATCGCACTCGATCGGACGCTTCACGGTGCCCACCACGCACCTTGACCGCGGCTGGATCAACACCAGCGCCGTGTCGATATTCGACGTCGCGGCGTGCCGGTATGTGAATTCGGTGCTGCTCGACGATACGGTGAAAGGCGCGGCGAACCCTTGGGGGCTCGCTGTGGCCGGCCAGGACGCCTGGCTGTGCGTGGGCATCTCCGGCACGCATGAGATGATCGTCGTCGATCTCAAACAGATGCGGCGGCGGCTGGCCGCGGCCGTGAAACCCGATGAGGTCGTCAATGACCTCAGTTTCCTCTACGGCGCGAAAACGCGCGTGCCGCTGGAGGGGCAAGGCCCGCAGTGGCTGGCCGTCTGCGGCGGGCGGGTCTTTGCGTCCATGCGCTATGCCGACACCCTGAATCAGGTGGAGATTTGGGAGGACGGGCCCGGTGCCGCGGCGCCTCTGCCGCTCGGCCCGGCGCCGCAGCCCGACACCGTGCGGCTCGGCGAGATGGCGTTCAATGACGCGACGCTGTGCTACCAGCAGTGGCTGAGCTGCGCCAGTTGCCATCCGGATATGCGTTCCGACGGCACCAACTGGGATCTGATGAATGACGGGATCGGCAACCCCAAACAGTCGCGCAGCCTGCTCTACACGCACCGCACCTCGCCCGTCATGATCACGGGCATACGCGCTTCAGCCGAGGTGGCGGTGAGCAAAGGGTTCTCGATGATCCAGTTCCACGAGCTGCCGGAAAACAAGCTGGATTCGGTGAACGCCTACATCAAGGCCGAGAAACCGGTGCCGAGCCCCTATCTCAATCCCGACGGGTCGCTGACCGCGGCGGCACTGCGCGGCAAAAAAATCTTCGAAGGCAAGGCCGATTGCGTTAAGTGCCACACGCCGCCGTATCACGGCGACAAGCAGAATTATGCGTTCGGCCTCGGTTCCGACAGCGAGCGCGACCGTACGTTCGCGACACCCATTCTGGTCGAGGTGTGGCGTACCGCGCCTTATATGTACGACGGCCGCGCGGTGACAATCAAAGAGGTTATCACGACCGACAACGCCAACAACCGGCACGGCAACACCCGAGGCCTGACAACGCAGGAGGCCGATGATCTGGCGGAGTATGTGAACTCGCTCTGACCGGACGGAGCCGCGCGGACGCGAACGCAGGCGCTGCTTTTGTCCTTGCGCCGACAAGTAACCGCTGGCAGACTGATGCCAATCAATTCGTTAAATGTGGCCAGACCGGGCCACAACGCGGCGTTTCAGGCGTTTCGCCGCGGCAAGGCAAAGGAGCGGACACTGACAAACTGCTGAAAGGCTGACATGAAATACCTGGCTTACATCGGCTGCTACACGGACGCTCGGAAAGAGGGCATCCGCATTGTCGAGGCCGACACCGATAAGGGCACGTTCCAGCCTGTCGGGGCAGTCGGCGGCATCGAGAACGCCATCTGCCTGGCGATCAACAAGCGCAAAACATTTCTTTACGCGGGCCAAGGCCTGTCCGAGTACGGCCCCGGCGCGACCAACGGAGTCGTCGCCGCATACCGCATCCAGGGCGACAGACTGGTCCCCGTCAACCACAAGCCGATCCGGATCACCCCCCCCTGCTATGTGGCGCTTGATCCCGCTGAACGCGCCCTGGCGTTCGCCGAATACACCAACGCCGAAGCCGGGGTCTTTGAGCTGAACCCTGACGGCAGCATCGCCGACACGCCGCCCGCCACCGTCAGGCACACCGGCAGCGGTCCCGACCCGCAAAGGCAGGCCAAGGCGCACGCGCACTGCGCGGAATTCTCGCCCGACGGACTGCATTTGTGCGTCGCCGATCTGGGCATAGACCAGGTCAAGGTCTATGACTTCCCGGCGCGCTCCGGCGGCCTGAAAGAAAAAACCGCCCTGACCATCACCTGCGCCGGCGGCGCCGGGCCGCGCCACATCCTGTTCCACCCGAACCGCAAGACCGCCTATCTCCTGCACGAGCTCAACAACACCATCTCGTCGTTCATCTACACCGGAGATGCGTTCGCGCATGTTCAGACGCTCAGCACGCTGCCTGCCGGCTTTGCGGAGTACAGCAAAGCCTCGGCCGTCAAGTTTTCGCCGGACGGCCGCCGCCTTTTCGGATCCAACCGCGGGCATGACAGCATCGCCGCGTATGACATCGACCCCGAGACCGGCAGGATGACGCTGCTGGCGATCTCGCTGCTGACCGGCAAATCCCCGCGCGACTTCGAGTTCATGCCCGGCGGCAGATTCGTCCTGCTCGGGCATGAGAACTCGAACGAGCTGATGTCTTACGCCTACGAGCGGTCCACGGGCCGCCTCTTCCCAGCGCACGGCCCGTTCCCGATGCACCGCCCGGTCTATGTCAAGTTCGGTTCCCCGCGCGGCGCGTGACGCCGCGCTGTTGTGCGCGGCTTCATGCCGATCTACACGCCGCGGATTGCCAGCCATATCCAATTGGCGGCCAAAAGCAGGACGGCGGCGACGGCAAGCGCGATCCGCTCATGCCTTTCGAGCCGCAGCGCCAACACCGTTCTCAGGCGCCACATTGAAAAGGTTTGGATCAGCACGGCCACGCCTACGGCCGCGCCGGCCGCCACAGCCAAAGGCTGCATGGCGAAGGCTCCCGCGATATCGCCGCGCAGCAGCGCCGCGAACGCGCGCGAGGTCCCGCAAGTCAGACAAGGCCAGCCGGTAAGCCGCCGGAACAGGCAAACTTCCGCGCCGCAAAAGTGCAGCGCCGAGACCAGCGCGGCAATCAGAAGAACGGCACCCACGCCCTCCAGCCACCGCCGGATGTCTTCCCGCCGCCGGACGCGCCTTTCCACCCGCATCTGCCCTCCTTGAGTTCCCAGCACGCCACATGGCTGCCGGAAGGCACGTTATCAAAGACCGGCCTGCCTCTGCCGTCAACCGCGTACGGCACAATCTTGCCGTCAAGGGTCAGCTCCCCGCCGGCGGCCGTGAAGGCCGGCATCTCCAGCCGCGCCGTCGTGTTCGCCGGAATAGAAAACATCACCTTGTATCGCTCGCCCGGCTTCTGCCGCACGCCGACCGTCACCGGCCCGCGCACCGTGGGGTGGATCCCCTGCACCGCTTCCAGCGCAGCCGCCTGCGGACGTATCAGGATCTTGCCGAACCCGGCTTCGAGGGGACGCACACCCATGACATACCGCGGCAGTATGTTGGCGGGCGCGGCGCCCCAGGCGTGGTTCCAGTCCTGATTGGGCTTGTACCTGATGTCCCATGCCTCTGTCGTGACCGTGGAGCCGGAGCGCATCATGTTGACCCAGCCGCGCGGATCGTCACGCGTCAGCAAATGCAGCGCGTACTCATCAAGGCCGGCCTCGAACAGCGCCTCGAGCAGATACTGGGCGCCGTAAGGGCTGCAGGCCATGCCGCGGTTCTTGACGAAGCGCGCCACCCTGGCGGTCTCCGCCTCCGGCACCAGACCGAAGGCCAGCGGCAGCATATTGGCGTGCAGAGAGGCGTGGGCGGCGCCTTCCCCGTCCACATAGCAACCGCGCGCGCTGTTGTAAAAAAGCGCGTTGAAGGACTTGGCGGCGCGGTCAGCCTTTTCCCTGTATTCCGCGGCGTCCGCCTCTTTGCCCAGCGCCGCCGCCATCTCCGCCATCTGGCGCAGGTTGCGGCAGTAGAATGCGTTCACCACGGCGTTGACGGTTTTGAACTCGAAGCCGTCGCGCTCGCCTTGCGGCCAGTCGGTGATGTCGCGCAACCCGCTCTCAAGC
>CAYRZP010000103.1:0-2626 GCA_964428885.1 uncultured Lentisphaeraceae bacterium | reverse complement strand
CCCGCTTGGTCTGCGACATCGCGGCTTTCGCGACCCCCGGACCGCCGGTCACCAGCAGACCGTCCGATCCGCGCGCCGCGAACTCAAGCGTCTTCTCGGCTTTCAGCCGGTCATATTGCCGCGACAGGGACTCCGTGTCGCCAGTGTACATCCAGTCCGTCCAGGCCATCATCACCGAGTGCTGCTTCCACTCGGTCGGCCAAGTCGGATGCAGCATCAGATACTCGTGGCTGTAGCGGGCCAGGGTGAACTCGCGATCCAGGCAATAGTGGCAGAGCTGATTGATGTAGGCGTCCGCCTCGTACGGTATGCGCTCGCGGTCGCCGTCCACATAAACCCCGGCGAAAGTCGTGGCCTTGACGCTGTATTTGCAGAAAGCGTAGACCTGGTCCAAGACTTTCTCGCTCGTGACAAACGCCGAAGCCCGCATGTCGAAGGGATAGTGCACGGCGATCTGGCGGATCGATTCCGCCGTCACAGGGTAAGGGCACTCTTCGACCTCCACATACCGGAACGGCATGACCACGCCGAATTCGCGCGGCAGAAGAATCGCCGTGCCTTCCTCCCCGCCGGCAGTGTTGCGCTTGTCCGCCTCCAGCGGCACGCGGTAGACGCCCGGCCGCGTCAGGGCGCCCGTGACTTTCGCGTAACGGATCGATCCGCCGGGATTGGCGTCCACACTCAGGCCGTCCGCCTTTTCGCCCAGGTGCAGCGTGAAAGGACCGCCGCGCAGCATTTCCGGCGGCGTCAGCAGCTCCACCCACCCGAAGGCCGCGCGCCCGAAATCAACAAACACGCGCCCCAGACTGTTGGTGACCACGAGCGCCGGCATCACCTGATTGTGGGTCAGCGGATAGCGCAGCGGCGTGTCAGCGCCAAGCGCGTCAGCCGTTGCGAACGCCAGAGTCTGCGACCACGGGCCCTGCCTGCCGCGGCTGTCCCACACCCGCACCCGCCAGTACACGACGGACGAAGGCGGCAATGGCGCGCCGGAGTAAGTTACGCAAAGGGATTGCGCCGAAACGACTTTGCCGCTGTCCCACAGATCCGGCCTGTCGCCACGCAACAAGGCCGTGGAAGACGCCGCCTGGATCTGGTAAGCCCGCTGCAAATCACCGGGCCGGGACTCTGTGAATCCCCAAGAGAACTCCGGGGCGGAATCGGTCACCGGAACAAGCCCGGGTTTGGCCAGCAGTTCGCACATCAGGTTGTCCGGTGTCAAAGCCCTGGCCGCCAAGACCGCCCCCGCTGTAAGCATCAAGGCAAAAACAACTTTTCGCATTAGGTTCCCTCTGTAGCCGCCTGTCAAGCCCCAACCTCTGGCATGATGATGCGGAAATCCGTTGAAAAGCTTGATCTGCACGACGCCCCGCATGGTACTTTGTTTAACGGTTGGTGTAAATTGAAAAACCGCTTGAGAACAAATGCGTGAAAGGCTATCGTTTCAGAGTTTTACAAACAGCGTCACAATCCAGACGGGAGCAACTATGCCGGAACTTCCTGAAGTGGAAACTGTCGTGCGCGATCTTCGCCGCCACGGGCTGGAGAACTCCGCCATCATCGGCGTCGACGTGCGCTGGCCGCGCACGCTGGCCGAGACCACGGCGGCACGGTTCAGACGGTCTCTGTCCGGACGGGTGATCACCGGTGTCTCGCGCCGGGCCAAATACATCGTGCTCGGTCTCGACAACGGTGACAGGCTGCTGATACACCTGCGCATGACCGGCAAATTGCGCCTCGCCGCGCCGCGTCAAAGAACCGGCAAACACGACCATGTCGTGATCCGCCTCTCCGGCGGCCGCCGGCTCGTTTTCAACGACACCCGCAAATTCGGGCGTTTCCGACTGGTCTCGGGCGGCGCCGACCCGCTGCAGGCGCTCGGCCCGGAGCCGCTTTCAGACTCTTTCACCGCCGACGCGCTGCAAGCACGCCTGCGCGGCACGACCGGACGCGTCAAGCCCTTGCTGCTCGACCAGACCCGTGTCGCCGGCCTGGGCAACATCTATGTGGACGAGGCGCTGTGGCAGGCGCGGATCAATCCCGAAAGGCGGGCCGACACTCTGGACCGCAACGAGATACGCCGCCTCCACCGCGCGATCAGGGACGTTCTGCGGCGCGCGGTCGCGAATGACGGCACCACGCTCGGCGCCGGACTGGACAATTTTTACAGCGTGGCCGGCAACCGCGGCCGCAACGCCGACGCCCTCAAGGTCTTCCGGCGCGACGGCCTGCCGTGCCCGCGCTGCGGCGCCGTCATCGCCCGCACCGTGGTCGCGCAGCGCGGCACCCACTTCTGCCCGCACTGTCAGCCGCCGGTCAAGGGCTGAGCGCGGACTAAGGGTCGTATTTCGACATTAGACAAATAGCCGTTGCGGCGCGTCTCCCCTTTCCATTCGCCCCGCATTCGCCCGATTCGTCCCGTTCGCGGTCGCCCCCCGGGCTTACCCCGCTTATCGTGCTTCTCCATGCCGTCACTTCATCTTGGCCTGCCGTTCGGTTTCGCGTCGGCGAGCCTCTGCGACGGGCGTCAGGGTGCGTTGCCATTCGGTCTGCATCAGCGCGGTGAACCGTTCGATGGCGGTGGAGTCGTGCGTCCAGACGGCGGCGATCTGTTTCAGCATCTGGT
>CAYRZP010000102.1:0-7528 GCA_964428885.1 uncultured Lentisphaeraceae bacterium | reverse complement strand
CACAAGCCGGGGATAAAAACGATTCTGTCATTCGCGGCCGGCGGTGCCGGTGCGAGGGGTGCGCGCTTTCGGTGCATGTGGTGGAAACGCCGGCGCCGACGGTGTGCCCTTACTGCCAGAAGCTCTTGAAGCACGAGGCCACGGCGCTGAAGCTGGCCCCGGAATCCCCGGCGCCGGGCGAGGCCGAGATCCGGATGCGGATGCGTAAGCTCTACGCGCGGCCGCCGCGGATACTGGTGCTGCTGATATCGGCGACGGCTATGTTCATGCTGGGGTGGGCGGTCTTTCTGCAGCTTCGCAGCGTTGAGAACTACTGGTACCAGCCGATGGTCAGCATCTACTCGTTGCTGGCGGGGATATTCGTGGTCTCGCGCTTCATCATCGCGGCTTTTTATGTGGCGCCCAGGGATTGCGGTTACGCGCCGACGGTGACGGTGCTGGTGCCGTGCATGAACGAGGGCGCGGTGATCCGCCAGACGATCGAGCGCATTTTCGCCGCCGGCTACCCGGCCGACAAGCTGGAGGTGGTGTGTGTCAACGACGGCTCCACCGACAACACCCTGCTCGAGATGTTGGCGGCGCAGTCGCGCCACCCGCGGCTGGTGGTGGTGGATTTCGAGCATAACCGCGGCCTGTGTCACGCGTGGGGCGTGTCGGTGCTGATCGCGCGCGGCGAATTCATGGTCTGCGTGGATTCCGACACCTTCATTTTCCCGGGGTCGTTGCAGAAGCTGATGCAGGGCTTCGTCGATCCCTCGGTGGGCGGCATCTCCGGGCATTGCGACGTCGAGAACGCTGACGCGAACCTGTTGACGCGCATGCAGGACGTGCGCTACTATTTCTCTTACAAGATCATGAAGGCGGCCGAGAGCGTGTTCGGCACGGTGAGCTGCCTGCCCGGCTGCTTTTCGGGCTACCGCCGGGTGTGTGTGCTGCATGTGCTGGACGACTGGATGAACGCGACCGTGCTGGGCAGCCACGGCAATTTCGCGGACGACCGCTCGCTGACCAACCGGATACTGAAGGACTACAAGATACTCTACGACGACGAGGCGTTGGCCACGACCATCGCGCCGGAAAACTGGATGCAGTACACGCGCCAGCAGGCGCGCTGGATGCGGTCCTACTTGCGCGAGATCGTCAAGACAGGCAGGTTCATGTGGCGCAAGCACCCGGTGCCGTCGCTGTCGTGGTACGCCATGATGTGGATGCCGATCTTCGAGCCGGTGGTGATGATACAGGCGTTGGTCATAGGGCCGCTGATGGCCGGACACGTGACCGCATCATACTCGGTCGGCGTGGTCGCGATCACGGCGGTGTGGTCGCTGCACTTCTGGGCTTCGACCGGAAGGCGCTGGTGGTGGGCGGGCTTCGCGTTCACGCTTTCGTATGTCGCCTTCTACAGTTGGCAGATCTATTGGGCGCTGTTGAGCCTGCGCGGCAGAAAATGGGGGACTCGCGGATGAAGACACCGGACGGCAAAGAAAACGATCCAGCGCTGACGGCCGCCGCCGGCGGACCGGACGCCGGGGCTCCGGAAGTCGAGATGGACGAGGCGTGGGAGCGGCCTGTGGTCATGGCCAAGGACCGCAACGTGCGGGCGTGGCTGGTTTTTCTGGGGCTGGTGTGCCTGGGCGTGGCGCTGTGGACGCCGCTGCGCGCGCTTTATTACCGCTATGGCTACAAGCAGGTCGAGGTGGCGGAGACGCGCGACGCGGACACGTTTCTGGCCGTGGCGTATTACGGGATCAACAGTGACGCGGAGCCGGGGTCGCAGGACATCACGCGGGAGGCCTTCGAGCAGCAGTTGCGCCTGCTGCGCGAACGCGGCTACACGCCGATAGGGCTCTCGGATGTGCGGGCCTTCTACAAAGAGGGCAAGCTGCTGCCGCGCAAGGCCGTGCTGATGACCTTCGAGCAGTCGCGCAAAAGCTCCTATTTCGAGATCCGCAAACTGCTGCACAATTACAGATGGAAGGCCGTGATGGGGGTTGTGACCGCGCCCATGCACAAGCGCGACGCGCAGGCGCTGCTGTGGCCTTACCTGCGCGACATGGTGACCATGGGGTACTGGGATCTGGCCGCGCAGTCGGAGCGCGGCTTCGAGTTCATCGAGACCAGCCCTTCCGGCAAAAAGGGTCCTTATCTGGCCAGCCCGCTGTGGAAAAGCGCCGAGGCGCGCTACGAGCTGCCGGAGGAGTTCAACAGACGCGTGGCCGAAGACCACGCCAAGGTTGTCGCCGAGTTTCAGAAAGAGGTCGGGTTCAAGCCTGCGGCCTTTTTCTTCCCTTACGGGGATTACGGGCAGTACGAGGAACAGGCCAAGGTCGTGCGGGTGACCAACCTGCACCAGGTCGGCGCCAACTACGAGATCGGCTTCACGCTGGGCCAACTGGCGCTGAACAGCCGCGAGAGCGATCCGCGCCGCCTCAACCGCCTGCTGGTCAATCCGGAGTGGACACCGCTGGAGTTCGTGAACAAGCTCGACTCTTTCTGGCCGCTCGATCCGGCGCAGGAGGGGTACGACCGCGGCTACGGGGCTGAGCGCTGGATCGGCGAGTGGGGCGATGTGTCCGTGCGCGACGGCGAGTTGGTCCTGAGGGCCATACCGCCGGTCAATCCGGTGATGACTTCCCGCCAGGCGCCCAGCGCTTCGACGGCGGGCGCCAAGGCCTGGCTGGCGGGCAGCGACACTTTCAAGGACGGGTTCATCTCGGTCCGTTTCCAGATCAAGCGCGGACGGTTCGGCGTCTATCTGCGCTCGACGCATGTGGGCGCGTACGTCTATTTCAGCCTCGATGACGCGGGCAGGGTCTCGGTGCGGCAGCGCCTGCCGGACATGGACGAGCTGATCTTGGCCACGGACGGGCTGGTCGGCGAGGTGTCATCGAGCCACGAGCTGCTCTTGAGCGTGCGGGACAACATGCTTTTCGTGCGGCTGGACGGCAAGACGCTTTTCGGCGGCCGGATTTTCCTGCGGGGCGAGAGCAGGGCCGGCATGGTCGCGGCCGGGGTCTGGGACACGGTGCCGGGCATAGCCGAGGCGGTCGTGATGGACACGCGGCTGTTCGGACGGCGCGACGCGCTGGTGACGTGGACTCCCGACGTGGCCAAGGACATCGGGTATCTGACCATGTGGCTGAACGAGCACGGGTATCAGTTCAACGTGCTTGCGCCGCCGTGGCTGGACATCTTCCAGAACACGCCGATCACCTTCCCGATCTGGGACCGCGAGGCCTTGAACCTGCTGGCCAAGGCCAACGAAATGAGCGTGATGCCGCAGGTGCTGATCCGCGACGCCTCGCTGCTGCTGAAGATCTCGGCCGAAGACCTTGTGGACAAGGCGCTCGAGCACAAGGTCCAGGGCCTTTATGTGGACACATCCGGATGCGCGCCGGAGCAGGTCACGCCGCTCGTCACTTGGCTGATCAAGATGAACGAGGCTTTGGGCGCCAAGAAAATGCGCATGATCCTGACCCTGCCTGTGTCTATCGAGACCTTGCCGTCGGCCGGCAACATCCTGAAGCTGCTGCCCGGGGTGGTGTTGGCCGGCAAGTTCCAGCGGCCGCCTTTCGGGTTGAAGGACAGCGAGGTTATGGGCATCACGCATGTTGTGCCTTCGGCCAGCGACGAGACGCTCTCGCTCTATTACCAGTTGTCGGACATGCTCTCGGTTTATGACGACGTCTCGCCGGACGCCAAGAAGGAGGAGCTGCGCCAGAGCGGGTTCGACGCCTTCACGGCCGGCGACTACGAGGCGGCCATACGCCTGTGGCAGAAGTGGGCCGACGAGGACCCGCGCAACGCCGAGGCGCTCGCGCTGATCGGCGACGCCTGGCTGCGGCTTAACGACCGCCCCAAAGCCTTGGAGTATTACACATACAGCCTCGACATCAATCCCGGCCAGATGAACCTCGCCATCAGGCAGTCGCGCCTGCTGGAAGAGATGAACCGGCTGGAGGAGTCGGCCAAAATGCTCAACGCTTATGCCCGGGCCTTCCCCGACAGCCCGTCCCTGACCATTGCCCAGGCGCAGTGGCTGGACCGCAACCGGCAGCGGCAGGAAGCCCGGAATGTGATGAAGGGGCTGGTCGGCCGCCATCCCGAGAACATCGAGGCGCGCCTGATCCTGCAGACCCTGCTCGACGAGTCGGCCGAACGTTACGCCAACATGCAAGAGCTGTTGGCGATCGGGCGCGGGGCCGAGACCCATCTGTTCGGGTTCGGTCGCGACATATTCGCGGCGGAGCTGCTGGCGATCCCGGAGGCCAGCGTTTTCTTCGATTTCGTGCGGGACACCGCCATGAACGCCGCCAGCAAGAAGACGGCGGATCTGTACAAGGGGTTCCTGCCCCTGACCGAGAAGGTCACCGAGAATTTCGTGTCGGACAAGCTTTCGGACAACTGGGTCGCGTTCGGCGGGTTCCGCCCGGCGGCTTACGGCAAATATGAGCTGCGGGCCGGGGCGGATATGTCCGAGGCTTTCCTGCGCCTGAAGCGTTCTGAACTGTTGCGTGACGGTTTTCTGGAGGCCATGCTGGACGAGTCGGCCGGATCGTTCTGGCTGTATGCGCGGCGCAGTTCCAAGTCGATGGTGCGTTTCGGGTATGACGACGAAGGGTTCATCCGCATCCAGACATGGCTGAACGGACAGTTGCGCACCTATGACAGCCGCCCCTGGCTGCGCCCGCCCGGCCTTGTCCGGCTGCGGCTTGACGTGCGCGGCGACGGCGCGGTGGGGTACGTTAACGACAAGCAGGTCTTCACGACGCCGCTGCCGATACCGCCGGAGGTCTGCTACGGGTGGTGGAGCATCGCGCCCTTCGCGCCCGAGCTGGGGCTGGCGCGCGTGCGCATCGCCCGCATCGAGTGCGGGCCGCTTTCGCCGGCCGTGCTCCTGCTGCCGCGCCTCAATGACAGCGAATTGTCCGGCGCCTTGGAGCTGGCGCGCCGGAACGTGCGCGAGATTTCCGCGGTGGCGCCCGTGACCTTCACGCAGCTTCCGGACGGCACGGTGCCTACTGAACCGGAGATTTCGCTGGCGGCGGCCAGGATGTTCTGCACCTTCCACCGGCTGCGCATGATGCCGATCGTGGACCTGGCCTATTTTTCCGACACACTGCCGGAGCATCTGACGAATTTGATCCTCAAACACCGTCTGAACGGGCTTGTGCTGCGTGTGCGCACCATGCCTGACAGCCAGTGGTTCAGCAAGATGGAGAAGATGATCGAGAAGACCACGGCCGATATGATCGTTGTGCAGCAGGAGGATTCCTATTGGCCTGCGGCGGAACCCGGGGTCGAGACGGATGCGGAACAGGAGCTCCAGCGGCTGAAGCGTCTGCCCAAAGCCAATGTGCGCGAGATCCAGCGTGGCAGCCTGCTGCTGCAACCGGTCAAAGACCTCTGGCATCTCCGTGTGCTGAGTTATCCGGAGTGGACCGACAAGATCGGGAAATCGGCGCGGGAAGGGATCGATCCTTTCCTGGTGGTGCTGCCGCGGCAGTACAAGGAACTGCTGGGCGCTGACGGGGAGGTCAAGCGGGCTTATGTCGAGCTGACCCTGCCGCCCGCGCCGGAAACGGCGAAACCGGACGTGCCGGCGGCGGTGAAGGCGGCTGATGCTGAGGTGGTCCGTAAAGACTCCCCGACTGCGGCCGCGCAGGCAGCAGGCAAGAAAGCCGCGGCCGCGACTGATAAAAACGGCGCTCAGGCCGCACCGCCGCAGGCTGCCGCAGCGGCCGTGACCAACGCGCCTGCCGCTGGCGCCGAGTCGCCGCAATCGCTCTGGCAGAGGCTGCGTTCAAAGATCGGGCCTGAAAGCGCCCAAACCAACGGCGCGCCTGCCGGCGTCACGCCGTGACGATGCAGCAAAGGACTTGAAGCCAAATGCTTTTCCCGACAACGGTTTTCGCGCTGTTCTTCGCGGTGGTCTTCACCCTGCACTGGAGTCTGGCGGGATATCCGCGCCTGCGCAAATTGACGCTGCTTTGCTCCAGCCTATTCTTTTACGGCTACTGGAGCTGGAAGTTCGCTCTGATGCTCTTGGCATCGGCGCTGCTGAACCATGCCGCCGCCGTGCGCATTGACGCGGCACCGGATCAGAAGGCGCGGCGCCGCCTCGTCACGCTGACGGTGGCGGCCAATCTTTTGGTCTTGGCTTTTTTCAAGTACACCGGGTTTTTCTTCACGCGGATGTTGGTGCCGCTGGCGGTGCCATTGTGCTCCTGGCTGGGAACCACCGGACAGTTGATCGCCTTGCAGGAGCATGTTTTGCCCTTCATCGAGCGGATTGTGCTGCCGGTGGGCATCTCGTTCTACACCTTTCAGGCTTTAAGTTATGTGGTGGACGTGTATTGGCGAAAGACCCCGGTGGCAAGGTCGGGGCTGGACTTCGCCAACTATCTGGCCTTCTTCCCGCAATTGGTGGCCGGGCCGATCGTGCGCGCGGCCGACCTGCTGCCGCAGATGGCGGTTTTCCCTGACCGCGCGACGCGTATCGACACCGGCAGGGCCGCCACGCTGATCCTGGGCGGCCTCCTCAAAAAGATGGTGGTGGCCAACTGGCTGGCCGAGCATCTGGCCGATCCGGTCTTCGCGATGCCGGAGTCGTACGCCGCGCCGGACATAGTGCTGGGCGTTTACGCCTACGCCATCCAGATATACTGCGATTTCTCGGCATACTCGGATATTGCCATCGGGTGCGCGCTGCTGATGGGGTTCCACTTCCCGATCAACTTCCACGCCCCGTATTTCGCGGTCACGCTGCAGGAGTTCTGGCGGCGTTGGCACATCTCGCTGTCGACTTGGCTGCGTGACTATCTTTACATACCGCTGGGCGGCTCCAAGGCCGGGGCGGCGCGCACGCGCGCCAATCTGTTCCTGACCTTCCTGCTGGGGGGGCTGTGGCACGGCGCGGGCTGGACCTTCGTGCTGTGGGGGGCTTACCACGGGGCGTACCTGTCGCTCGAGCGGGCGGTCAGGCGGCTCTTTGGTTTGCCGGAAAAACCCTCTGACAACACGCCGCTGGCGTGGGCGCTGCTGGGACGGGTCTGGATCTTCCAGGTGGTCTGTTTCTCGTGGGTGCTTTTCAGGTCGCAAAACCTGCAAAGCGCGGGCGGGCTGCTGCGGAGCCTGTGCCGCTGGAGCGGCGAAAGCGTGCTGTGCTCCGGCGCGGCCTTGACCGTTCTGGCGGCCGGCTTCCTGCTGCAGTTTCTTGACGGCATGCGGCCGCGCCGCGTATGGGACGCGGTGAACCGCTGGCCGGTCTGGGTGCAGGCGGCGGCGGCGGCGGTGATCCTGACAGTCATCCTCGGCATCGGGCCGAGCGGCGTGGCGCCCTTCATTTATTTCCAGTTCTGAGCTTCAAAGCGGGAGTTGATTTAACCACAGAGGTCACGAAGAGCACAGAGACAGAAGGTAGCCGACCGGCGGGGCCGGGAACAAACGAGAAAGCAACTGGAACTTTCAACTTTCAACGCTCAACGTTCAAGTTACAGACAAGCCAACCACCCGGGGTTACGCTCCG
>CAYRZP010000101.1:0-7637 GCA_964428885.1 uncultured Lentisphaeraceae bacterium | reverse complement strand
CCAGCCCCGCGCCGTGCGGGGGAGGGACGAGCGTCTGCTCGTCCGTGAGCATTGCGCGACAGGCGGCTCGCACATGGCGTTGCGGCTGGCGGCAAGGTGCGCTATACTCATAAATAGTTTGTTGCTGTTAGTTGATAGGGAAAAGAGAAAAGAGAAGAGTTAAAGGGGAAGAGTTGTGGGTGGAAGAGTTGGCATCGGGAACAGGATTATAAAAAGGGCAGGAGGTGCGGGATGATCCGTCTGGGAGTCAATATCGACCATGTGGCCACGCTGCGCCAGGCGCGGCACACGGCCTATCCGAGCGTGCTGGAGGCGGCCGCGCTGTGCGAGCAGGCCGGCGCCCACGGCATCACCGTTCACCTGCGCGAGGACCGCCGGCACATCCAGGACGCCGACGTTTACGCGTTGCGCGAGTCGCTGGCCACGCGCATGAACCTGGAGATGGCCAACAACCCCGACATCGTGGCGGTGGCCCTGGACGTCAAGCCCGACGAGGTCTGCATGGTGCCGGAACGGCGCGAGGAGCTCACCACCGAAGGCGGCCTGGACGTGGCGGGGCAGCGCGACAGCCTCGCGCCGGTCGTGGCGGACCTGCGCCGGGCCGGCGTTACGGTCAGCATGTTCATCGATCCCGAGCCGCGCCAGGTCGAGGCCTCGGCCGCGATCGGGGCGCCTTGCGTCGAGCTGCACACCGGCGCGTACGCCGAGCGCTCCGGGGCCGGGCGCGAAGCGGAGCTGGAGCGCCTGATGATTGCCGCGCGGCTGGCGCGCGAGGCCGGCCTGCAGGTCAACGCCGGACACGGGCTGAACCTTGAAAACCTCGGCCCCGTTTTGAGGCTGCCGGGACTCGACACGCTCAATATCGGGCACAGCATCGTCTGCCGGGCGATCTTCACGGGACTGGAACGGGCAGTCGCGGAAATGCTGGAACGCATCAGCAAGTGA
Organism: uncultured Lentisphaeraceae bacterium; assembly: GCA_964428885.1. Taxonomy (GTDB): domain Bacteria; phylum Verrucomicrobiota; class Kiritimatiellia; order RFP12; family UBA1067; genus JAQVQN01. The sequence continues at coordinate 6,692 of CAYRZP010000101.1, read as the reverse complement.
AAAGCCATGTCATTGCAGCGCGGCACATACGGCATCGAATATGACGAGAACCCGGGTCCTGATTTCCGTAAACTGTGGATACCGCTGGTCTTGGTCATGGCTGTAGTTATCCCGGCCCTGTTCTTCCGCGGCTGCGGCAGCGACGGGCGGGAGGACAAGCCCGAAGACGAGCTGGGCAGCACGCGCTACCGTCTGCCTGAGGTCGAGGCCGACCGCGAGCGGCCCTCTTTGCTGAAGCACTGGTTTTTCTCCAGACGCGCCCGTGAAACCGCTGCCAAAACCGCCGACGGCGCTGCCGCCGGTCTGGCCGGCGACGCGGCGCACACCGCAGCCGGCTTGGCGCAGCCCGCGCGCAAACTGCCGCCGGAGGTGCAGCGGCTGATGGAGCAGGTGGCGGAATCGGAGAACGCGGACGACATGCCCGGCGCGCGCAAGATTCTTCTGCACCTGCTGACGCGGCGTGACGCCGAAGAGATCCGTGCCTTCATTGAGCGCAAGATCGGGGCTTTGAACACCGCCATGGCCTTCGGCGACCGGGCCATGCCGGAGAAGACGCGCCACAAGGTGGCGGCGGGCGAAGTCATAGGCCGCCTCGCCCTGCGCTACGGCAATACCGCCGATTATATTTTGCGTGTCAACGGCATCGACCGCCCCGAACGCCTGCGTGTCGGACGCGAGATCTGGGTGCTGCAAAACCCGGTTTTCGAGTTGACAATCTTCAAGCGCGCCAAAAAGGCGGTGCTGACGCTGAACGGTCAGTTTTTCAAGAGTTACGAGGTCATTCTCGGGAAGCCCGAACAGATCGCGTCCGGGTCTTACGCGATCAAAAGCCGCATAAAAGATCTGGGCGGTTCGGTTCAGGCGCGGCCGTCCGGCCCTGCCGCGCCCGGCGAATCCGGAACGCGCGAGTTGGTGCTGAGCCCCGGCGCGGCCATGACCGGGCTCGGGGCGGTATCGCTGCACGGCGCCAACGACGAGTTCTCCTTCAGCCAGCCGCCGGTCGAGAGGTCGGCGCGTTTCCGCAACGCCGACATCGAAGAGGTCTTCCTGCTGATGCGCGCCGGCGCGACCGTCAACTTCACCGAATGAAGCGCGCGCCCGGTAATGCGCGTATCTGCAAGCGGCGGGTCATCGGCCGCACTTCAGGTCACAGCGAATCGGCGCAGAGGTCGCTCGGCATGCGCCAGTCGCCGCGCGGCGAGAGGTTCACCGACCCGACCTTCGGGCCATCCGGCAGGCAGGAGCGCTTGAACTGCTGGCTGAAGAACCGCTGTTTGAAAACGTTTAGGGCGCGGTCAATAACCTCTTCGGCATACATGCCCGCGAACGCGATCTTCGCCAGGAAGCGGATCTTTTCAGACGCGGCCCCGCAGCGCAGAAACTGGTAAAGGAAGAAATCGTGCAGCTCGTACGGCCCTAGCGTCTCCTCGGTTTTCTGCGCGATCCGGCCCGCGCTGTCAGCCGGCAGAAGTTCCGGCGATACCGGGGTGGACAGGATTTCGCGCAGCGCCTCGGCCGTCAACTTTCCCGCGCGTGTCTCCGCGTACCAACTGATCAGATGGCGCACGAGCGTCTTGGGCACGCCGCTGTTGACACCGTACATGCTCATGTGGTCGCCGTTGTAGGTGCACCACCCTAAAGCCAGCTCGGAGAGGTCGCCGGTGCCTACTACCAGGGCACCAAGCATGTTGGCCCGGTCCATCAGCACCTGCGTGCGCTCGCGCGCCTGCGCGTTCTCGTAGGCCGTGTCATGCGCCGCTCCGGAGTGACCGATGTCCGCGAGGTGCTGCCGGCTGGCGGCCGTGATGTCGATCCGCTCAAGGCTCAGGCCGAGCCCCCCGCACAAAAGTTCCGCGTTCCGCAAGGTGTGCCGGGTGGTGCCGAACCCCGGCATCGTCACCGCATGGATGCCGCTTTTGTTCAAGCCCGCCTGAGCGAAGGCATCCAACGTCACCAGCAAGGCCAAGGCGGAATCCAAACCTCCTGAAAGGCCGATGACCGCCTGCGTGAAGCCAGCGTGCAGCAGGCGCGTGGCGAGCCCGCTCGCCTGAATGGCGAGAATCTCCCCGCAACGCGCCTCGCGCTCCCGTTCATCGGAAGGCACGAACGGCCACCGCTCGACCGGCCGCAGCAAGCCGTTGCAGGCGGGCGTCTCGTCCGCCGCGTCATAGACGATCCGGCGCGCCGGTTCCGTGTGCGCCGCGCACTGGGCATACGCCGCATTCTGCCTGCGCTCAAACGCGAGATACTCAATGTCGACATCCGCCAAGAGCACGTCCGCCTCGCGCGAGAAACGCCGGTTTTCGGCCAGAAGCTTTCCGTTCTCGGCAATCAAGGCATGCCCGCCGAAAACCAGATCAGTGCTGGATTCTCCGGGCCCCGCGCCGGCATAGACATAGGCCGCGAGGCAGCGGGCGGATTGCTGGCAGACCAGTGTGCGGCGATACTCGCTTTTGCCGACCAGCTCGTTGCTGGCGGAAAGGTTGCACAGGACCGTCGCGCCGTTCAGCGCCAGCCGTGTGCAAGGCGGGACCGGGCTCCACAAGTCTTCACAGATTTCAATGCCGACCGCGCACTCGCTCACGCCCAGCGACCTGAAGATGAGGTCTGTCCCGAACGGCGCCTCCTCGTCGCACACCCGGATGACGCGCGCCGTCGTCATGCCCGCTTCGCGGAACCAGCGTTTCTCATAAAACTCGCGCGCGTTAGGCAGGTGTGTTTTCGGGACCGCGCCGAGGATGTTGCCCTGACGGCACACCACCGCGCAGTTGAAAAGCATGCCGTCCGCGCGCAGCGGCATGCCCACGATCAATAGCGTGTCGCATTGCCAGGTCTTCTTCAGGAAGATCTCCAAACCGCGTTCGGCGGCATCCAGCAGCGCGGTCTGAAAAAATAGATCGGCGCAGGTGTAACCCGTGACGCACAGCTCTGGGAAGACCAGCACATCGGCGCCGGCGTCGGCGGCCTTGCGGGCCAGCGCCGCCAGCGACGCGATGTTCGCGCTCACCGCGCCGGGACGGACAACCGGAACGGCCGCGCCCACTCTGCAATAGCCGAACTGCTTGTGCATGTCCGCGGCTCCCTACCTATAACTTGGCCTTTTTGTCAGACTAAAGCCGTGTTGAAAACGGTAGGGCTCGTGCGCCGAACGAGCCGCGGACGGTTCGGCGAACCGTCCCTACCAATAAGCTGAACGTTGAGCGTTGAACATTCAGCGTTGCGTCATCTGATGAAAAGCATTTCCTGATAAGTCGGCAGCGGCCAAAGCTCGTCGGCGCAGATGTGCTCAAGCGCGTCGCTCACCCGGCGCAGATCGTTCATGACCGGAATTACCGACGCGACCAGATAGCGGCACTGTTGCGGATGCGACAGCCCCGCCGGAATCATGATCGCATCCTCAAGCAGCAGCATGGCTTTCTGCAGCCGGACCAGCAAATCGTTGACCTCATCCAGCGTGGTTGTGCACACCGATTTGCCGATGGTCGTCAATGCGGCGGCTGTCCGCGCCAGCATCTGCTGGTATTTCACGCCGGCAGGGAAGATCATGGTGCGCGCCATCGAGATATAAAGCCGCGCTTCGATCAGGATGTCTTTCACATACTTCTCGCGATAGATCTCGAAACGGCTTTTTGTCTCACGGCGGCTCAGCACGCCATAACGCTCAAAGACCTCGTAGGTTTCTTCGCGGTCCATGGCGTCCACCGCCTCCGGCGTGCTGGCGGCGTTCGGCAGTCCGCGCTGCTCGGCCTCCTTGCGCCACTCTTCAGAGTAGTTGTCGCCGTTGAAGATAACCCGCCCGTTCTCGCGGATCATCTTCTGCAGCAACTTTTGCACGGATGCGGCGAACCGTCGCTTGTCCTGCGGCGCCTTTTCCAATTCGCTCGCAACGTAGTCCAGCGATTCCGCCATGATGGTGTTAAGCACCACCAGCGGCCCGGCGATCGACTGGCTGGATCCTACGGCGCGGAACTCAAACCGGTTGCCGGTAAAGGCGAAGGGGCTGGTGCGGTTACGGTCTGTCGCGTCTTTGGGCAAAGGCGGCAGTGTATCAACCCCGACCGTCAGCATGCCGGTTTTCTTGGAGGAGCGCGTGCCGCCCGCCGCGATTTGCTCAAAGACCTCCGCCAGTTGCTCGCCCAGAAAAACGGAGATGATGGCTGGCGGCGCCTCGTTCGCGCCCAGACGGTGATCATTGCCGGCGTGCGCGACCGCGCCGCGCAGCATCACAGCGTGACGGTTGACGGCGCGTATCGCAGCCGCGCAGAAGACCAGAAACTGCATGTTGTCATGCGGCGTGTCGCCCGGGTTGAGCAGATTGCCGACGCGCGGACCGCCCAGCGACCAGTTCAGGTGTTTCCCGGATCCGTTGATTCCTGCGAAGGGCTTTTCATGCAGCAGGCAGGCCAGCCCGTATTTCGGGGCGATACGCTGCAGCGTCTGCATGATCAGGTATTGATGATCCGTGGCAAGGTTCGCGCTTTCGAAGACCGGCGCGATCTCATACTGCGCCGGCGCGACCTCGTTGTGGCGCGTCTTTACCGGCACACCCAGTTTGTAAAGCTCGGCATCCGCCTCCATCATGAAATCCAGGACACGCTCCGGGATCGTGCCGAAATACTGATCCTCAAGCTCCTGCCCTTTGGGCGGCTTGGCCCCGATAAGCGTCCGACCGGAGCTGAGCAGATCAGGCCGCGCATAATAAAAATTCCGGTCTATCAAAAAATACTCCTGTTCCGGGCCGGCCGAGGCCGTAATCATGCCTGGGGCGTCGTGGCCGAAGAGTTTAAGCACACGGCAAGCCTGCTTGTTCAGCGCCTGCATGGAGCGCAGCAGCGGCACTTTCTTGTCCAGCGCCTCGCCGGTCCACGAACAGAAAGCGGTGGGTATGCACAAGGTCATCCCGTTGCGGGCCTCGGTCAGAAAAGCCGGGCTGGTCACGTCCCACGCGGTGTAGCCGCGCGCCTCGAAAGTCGCGCGGATGCCGCCGCTCGGGAAGCTCGAAGCGTCCGGCTCGCCCTGAATCAGTTGCTTGCCGGAAAAATCCGCGATCAACCCGCCGTTGCCGTCCGGGCTGAAGAAGCTGTCGTGCTTCTCGGCCGTCAGCCCGGTCAAGGGATAAAAGACATGCGCATAATGCGTGGCGCCACGTTCGACCGCCCATTGGCTCATGGCCGAAGCCACGATGTCGGCAATGCTGAAATCCAGCGGCGCGCCGTCTTCCTTGGTTTTACGCAACGCCCGGTAGACCGCCTTCGGTAAACGGGCTCGCATCTGCGCGTCGCTGAACACGTTCATGCCGAACATCTCGCTGACCCGCGTTTCGCCAGTCACCGCCGCGCGGTCATGGCGGTCTTGGATCGCTGACTCAATCGCCTTCTGTCTTGTTATGCTCATCGTGTTTCTCCAGGTTGGTTTTGCGTGGCTGTTTAAGGCAACACCACGATTCAGCAGGGCATATGCCAACTGCGCTTAACCCTAAAAAACCGCGTAAATAAAGGCTTTGCGTTTGTTTTCAGCCTCTGCTCAAATGTGATGCCGACTCTTTTGTCGGCCATTCATATAAACGCGCGACAAATTTGAAAGCGCGACAAGCGTGTTGCGGACGAGCGGATTGTCCGGTTACTGCCGGCCTATGCCGGCGGCGGCCTGCACGAAGGCGGCGAAGAGCGGGTGCGGCAGGATCGGGGTGGATCTGAACTCAGGATGATACTGGCAGGCCACAAACCAAGGGTGATCACGCAGTTCGATGACCTCAACCAGAGTCCCGTCCGGAGACGCGCCAGCCACAACCAGTCCTTGCCGTTCAAGGGCATCGCGATATGCCGGGTTTAATTCGTAACGGTGCCGGTGCCGCTCTGAAATCCGCGCCGCGCCATACGCTTCGGCAACATGCGTGTCTGCGGTCAGTTGGCAAGGGTAAGCGCCGAGGCGCATGGTGCCGCCCATGTCGGTCACGCCGCGCTGGGCGTCCAGCAGCGATATGACCGGATGCGGTGTGCCCGGTTCAAGTTCCGTGCTGTTGGCCTCGGCCAGGCCGCAGACGTTGCGCGCGAACTCGATCACCGCGCATTGCATGCCGAGGCAGATGCCGAAAAAAGGGATCCTTTTTTCGCGCGCGTAGCGGATCGCCGCGATCTTGCCCTCGACCCCGCGAATGCCGAACCCGCCGGGCACCAGCAGCCCGTGCACACCGCGCAGCTTGGTTTCCGCGCCTTCAGTCTCAATCTCTTCTGATTCCATCATGCGGATGTTGTGCTTCACGCCGGCCGCGGCCGCGCCGTGAGTCAGCGCCTCATAAATGCTCTTATAGGAATCGCGCAGGCTGATGTATTTGCCGACTACCGCTATCGTCAACTCGCCGTGCGGCGGATGGACGAGGCGGTCAACCATGTGCTGCCACTCGGCCATGTCGGCCGTGCGCTTAGGCAGATCCAGCAGGTTGAGTATCTTTTCATCAACATGCTGGCGCATCAGCTCCAGCGGCACCTCATAAATCGAGTTCGCCACATCGCATTCCTCGATCACATGCTCTGGACGCACGCCGCAGAAGAGCGCCAGCTTGGCGCGGTGCTCTTCTGCGAACGGCCGCTCGCAGCGACAGATCAAAAGCTCCGGCACGATACCGATCGAGCGCAGTATGCCGACCGACTGCTGCGAAGGCTTGGTCTTCATCTCGCCGGCCGCGCGGATGT
>CAYRZP010000100.1:0-7653 GCA_964428885.1 uncultured Lentisphaeraceae bacterium | reverse complement strand
GAGATCAAGCACACCGCCTTCCGCGTGACGCGCACCGGCGAGCTGATCGGGCGCGAGGTGGCGGACCGGCTGGACATCCCGTTCGGCGTGGTGGACCTCTCGCTCGCCCCCACGCCGCGCGTGGGTGACTCGGTCGGCGAGATATACCAGAGCATGGGCATCGGTCGCATCGGCGCGCCGGGCACCACGGCCGCAGTGATGCTGCTGAACGACGCGGTCAAGAAAGGCGGAGCCTTCGCCTCCAGCGCGGTGGGCGGGCTTTCGGGCGCGTTCATCCCGGTGATGGAGGACCACGCGCTTTCCCAGGCCGTGACGGACGGCACCTTGACGCTGGAGAAACTCGAAGCCATGACAGCCGTCTGCTCCGTCGGGCTGGACATGATCCTGCTGCCCGGTGACACCACGCCCGAGACCGTGGCGGGCATCATTCTGGACGAGGCGGCGATCGGCATCACCGGACGCAAGACCACCGGGGTGCGCGTGATCCCGGTGCCGGGCGCGAGCATGGGCGAGCGTGTCGACTTCGGCGGCCTGTTCGGCGCGGGCACGGTGACCGCCCCGGCCTGTCCCGGCGGCGCGGCGGAGTTCGTGCGGCGCGGCGGCCATGTGCCAGCGCCGGTGCACGGCATGATGAACTGAGGTCAGCTCTTCATGTGCACGTCCATCTGCGGGAACGCTATTTCGACACCGTTCTTGTCGAACGCCTCTTTCACCTGCCGGTTAAGCTCGAAGAAAGCCTTCCAATAGTCGTCGGGCGTGGCCCACGGCCGCAGCACCAGGTTGACCGACGATTCGCCGAAAGAGTTGACCTCGGCGACCGGCTCCGGATTTTTGAGCACCAGCGGGTGCGCCCGCAGCACCTCCAGCGCGACCCGCCGGGCTTTGCCGATGTCCGCGCCGTACGAGATGCCGACGGCGATCTCCATGCGGCGCTTGTCCACGGCCGTGAAGTTGGTGATGGGCGAACCCCAGATGATCTTGTTGGGGACCACGATCTTCTTGTTGTCCGGCGTGGCGAGCGTGGCGGCCATCATGTTCAGCTCCTTGACGGTGCCCATGATGCCGCCGATCTCCACGAGGTCGCCGACCCGGAAGGGGTGGTTGATGGCTATCATCATGCCGGCGGCGAGGTTCCCCAGCGACTCCTGAAAAGCGAAACCGACAATGAAGCCGGTCACGCCGAGCCCCGCGATCAGCGGCGCGATGTTCACGCCCAGGCGCTGTATCACGATCATGAAAAGCAAGATCCAGGCGATCTTGCTGACTAAGGAGCAAAGGAAATTCTCGAGCAGGTTGTTGACGCGGCCGCTGCGCTGCAGTGCCTTTTTCGTGGCGTCGGTCAGCATGCGGATCACCAGCGAGCCAATCACCAGCAAAAGCGCCGACACCAGCAGGTTCACCGTAAAAGAGATGCCGTTCTCGGCGATCCACCTGACCGCCACATCCAGCACTTGCCGGCCTTGGTCCACCTCCGTCGCTAAAGTCTTGGTCACGACCGCCAGCGGCTGTTGGTTCATGCCCGCGTATCCGGCGGCGGCCTGTGCGATAATCCCGTTCGTCACGTTTTACTCCTGTGTCTGTTCGGCTGAAAAGTTCTAGAACCTTATTTATAAGGCGATTGTCTTTATGAAGGCTGATTATAGGTTCTGGCCATTCCGAAGTCAATGTCGCGCGGCGTTCCCCCCTGCGGCTTAACGAAGGTTGCGATTGTCACCGGCGCCGTTCCTTGTTAAAATTACAAGCGATGTCACACTTGCGTTTTCAGGCAAAGGGCGGCGGCAGGCTGCGATCTGGGCAAGCCATGCTGGAGTACGTCATTGTTTTCGTGGCGCTCCTGGGGCTGGTCGCGGTGCTTTCGCTGTGCCTGTATGCGGTCAAGACCCAGTCCAACCGGACCATCGAGCTGGTCGGATCGGATTATCCTTGACCCCTGCCCGGAAGCGGAAAACATTGGGAGAAAATCATGAAAAAAGGCAAAAACCGTCGCGGCCAGACCATGGTTGAGTACATCATCATTGTAGTGCTCATCGCCATCACGCTGTTGGTGCTCTTTTCCAGGCTCAGCAAGGCCACCGGCCGCAAGGTGGCGGGCGCCACCTCGGCCCTGGACGCTGAAGCGGGATCGGAAGCGGCCTCGCTGGCGGAAGAGATCGACGAGAACAAGGTCAAGAACCTTAATTCCGACGGCTCGTTCCAATAAGCTGCGGCAGGATGGCCGTGAAAGCACAAACCAGACAAGGTTTGGCGCGTTATGACGCGCCGCGACGGGCGCCGCCGGCACACAGCCGCGGCGGCCAGGCCATGATAGAGTCTGTTTTCGTGATTGTCCTGGCCTGTCTGGCCTTTTTCGCGCTTTTCCAATACGCCGACCTGTTCACGGCCAAGGTCGTTCTGAGCCACGCCGCGGCGCGCGCGGCGCGCTCGCGCGCGGTGGGTTTCAACCGCTGGATGGTCGAAAAAAGTGCGCGCGTAGCCGCCATTCCGGCCTCCGGCAGGCGGTTGGCACCGCCAAGTGCAGGGCCTTCAGCGGCTCTTTCACTCTTCCGGCAGCTCCGTCCGGGAGCGGCCTGGGACACGGCCCTGCGCAATAACTTCCGCTCGCCGAGCGCGGCGATTGAGGTGGCGCGCGTGCCGGATTACATGGACAGCTTTAACAGCCCGACCTCCAGCCACATCTTGGATTACGAGCTGTGGGACGCGCTCTCGGTGGACGTCAGCGAGCCGCTGAACATCGACGGCGTGACGCCGTCAGCTTTGCGCGTGACCGTGCGGCAGCGCCACCCGCTCCTGCTCTCGCTGGCGCGGCTGGCAGAGGGCGCGCTGTCAGACGCCGGCGGCGACCGGCTGTCGCTCGCGAGCTCTTTCGAAATTGAAAGCCACCACTCGCTGTATCTGGAGGACATGAACTGGTGAAAGGGTCTGCATACCTCCGTGACGCTTGCCGCTGCCCGTGGCCGCGCCGCGCCGGCCAGGCCGTGGTCTTCCTGCTGCTGACCCTCACCGCGCTGGTCTTCGTGCTGCTTTTCAACATCGACCTGCACCGCCTGATCCAGCGCAAGAACCAGACGCAGAACGCCGGCGACGCCGCCGCCCTGGCCGCGGCCCGCTGGCAGGGCGCCTCCCTGAACCTTGAGGGCGAGCTGAACCTGATGCACGTGCTGGCGCTGGCGGCGCGGAACCCGTCCGCGGTCGAGGCCATCACCAACATGCAGGCCCGGCTCTGTTTCACCGGCCCGATGACCGCGCTCTTCGCGGCACAGATCGCGGCCAAGAACAACCGCATGTATGTGGACGAAGACATGACCGCTTTCTTGCGGGAACACGCCGAAACCGTCCGGACCCGTTATGCGGCCAGTTTCGGCGGCGCCCTGTTTTTCAACGAGCCTTGGCCCGGCGCCTGGAGCCAGTATGCCGACATGCTGCAGCGCATAGCCGACACCGGCATCGCCGCCGGACCTGACAACGCGCGGTTCTTCATGGACCCGGCCCACGGCCACACGCTGATGGAGCGGGCCTTTTACGAGGCGGTCGAAGGATCCGACTGGTGCTGGTTCCACCTTTACAGGCGCGGCCTGCTGGAGGAGTACGACTCGTTCCGCTATTGGCCGCCGCTGCCGGAAATCGACCCCGGTACCTATGCCGACGCGGAGATCTTCGGCCTCGGGCTGCGGCCGGTGACGCTGCCGATAAAGCGCCTTTTTGCGGCCGAGGCGCTGGCTGAGCGTCTGCGCGAGGCCGGTTTCGCGGCGGACGCCGCCATGCTGAATGTCACCAACGTGACGGATCCGCACGAGACCTGGTATGTTTACGACCCCGGGATCTGGTCGTCGTGGTCGAGCATACGTCCCGACGGCGAGGATGCCTTTCCCGTCATCGGGCCGGTGCGCCCGGAATATGACACGGCCGGCGCGGACGCGGTGGTGCGCGTCAACGCCGAGGTCGGGAGGATCACGCCGGGCATGGAGGGTCGCGGGAAGGTGCTCTGGACCGCGGCGGCAAAACCTTTCGGCTACCTTGAGTCCGACAACGGCAGGCAGCGCGTTGACGCGGCCTCCGGGTTTGTGCTGCCGGCTTTCCGCAACACGCGCCTGATCCCGGTGGACGCCGCCTCGGGCTCGGCGAACAGCTCTTCCGACGTGGAGTGGGTTCGCCACGTGCGCAGCCACCTGCGGACGTATATGGAAATCGGGCCGCGCGCTTCCGCCTGCCGCTATTGCCAGGCCTTGGCGGTTTGGGAGAACCCCGCTTTCCGCCATGAGGGCTCGGAATGGCTCAGCCACAACAGCCACCTCTGCCGCATCCCGTCCGGCGGCGGCGGCCCGGGGCGCGGCGGCGGCACGCGGAGAGGGCATTGAAGAAGTTCTAAAGTGTTAAAGTTCTAAAGTGCGGAAGTCGGCAGGGACTTGGAGCGTCTCCCGCAAAGGCGCGAAGGCGCAAAGGGTTTAGGGCAAGCGTTACTTGGAATGTTCAACCATGAAACCGCCTGATAAGTTTTGCTGCGGCAGGGTTTCCCGGCATGGACCGGAAAAGAGGGAACCACGAATGGACACGAATGAACACGAATGGGCATGGACCGGGAGAGCACTGCCAGTACGGCGGGACGTCTCGGACCGCTGAAACACATGAAACTTCGTGAAAAAGATTGCTGCGGCCAGGCGGCCATCGAGTTTTGCGCGGCGCTGCTGCTTTTCCTGATCGTCGTGTCCGGCCTGATCCACATCAGCCGCATGGCGCGCACCTCGCTTTTCCTTCAGTCGGTGCTGCGCGGTGACGCCGGCGAGCGCGCCATGCTGACAGGCACACTGGCCGACGCCCCGGCGTATATCTCCGACTGGGACGCCGGAACGGACGGCGAGCGCTACACGGCCGACGACCGGCCGATGCGCAACGCGGCGCTGCTGCCGTCAACCCTCTCCGCCATCGGCGATTATTCGGTCCGGAATCCCGGCGACTGGAACTTCGTCGCGCCCGATTCGCGCCTGCCGGTTTCGATGATACGCCTGCAGGAGTCGCCCAGCATGGCCGCGACACTGGGCTTCACCAGATCTGAGGAAACCTTGCGTGTGCCGGTTGAGAAAGCGATCCGCCAGCTTGTCTACGACAAGGACACGGTCGCCATCCGCGAGGAGGTGTGGATGCCGCTGATGGGAGGGTTGTACTGATGCGGTCTTGGCTGCAGATAGGCGCGGCGGCGGCCGTGTGGCTGCTGTGCGCGGGACAGACGCGCGCCGAGTTTTTCTGGCGGTTCCCGGCCGGACGCGGCGAGGAGGCCTTGCGGAGGCTGGGCGGCGCGCGCGTGTACCGCACGGAAGCGCAGATCAACGGCGCGTCAGGCACGCTGGCGGCCTACGCCTTTTCCGAGGCGCCAGACAAGGTGGCCGCCGGTCTGGCAAAGTTATGGGCTCTGCCCGCCCCGGATCCTTTCGGCGCCTCCATGATCGCGCACGCCGACAGCCAGACGCTCTACCGCCTGCTGATCATGCCGCCGGCCGACAACGGCGAGGGCTGCGTGGTTCTGGCCTTCTTGCAGCCGCTGCGCGAGGCCGCGCGCGCGCGGAACGCGCCTGACTGGCCGGCGGGCTGGCCCGCGCTGAACGCCACGCCGCTCTTCACCGCCGCCTGTGACCTTACCCGCGCGACTTTTGTTACGGCGGACTCGCCCGCGCCGCCGGAAAGTGCCGTGCTCGAAGCCAGCCGCGCCTTTCAGCAACAGGGTTGGGCCGAGGCCCTGCCTTCGTCTCCAGCCGACTTCGCGGTCCTGGCCAAAGGACGCAAACACTGCGTCATTTTCGCGGCCGCCGACCGCGCGACCGGACGCACCGCGATTAGCCTCTTGCAAAGGGAGGGCGCAACGCCCTAAACTGTAACCCTCATTAAAAAACGGAAGTGGCCCGATGAAACAAAAAGTGATTCTGATAGTCTCCGTGGTCATAGGCCTGCTGGCGGCGTTCCTGACGCGCTCCTACCTGGCCGCCAAAGACCGCGAGGTCGAGCGCTGGAAAGCCGAGTTCGACCAGCGCAACCGCAAGATCGCCGTGATCGGCGTAAATAAAGACCTGCCTTCCGGCACGCCGATCGCGCTGGAAGACATTGGGGGTCTGTACGTGGTCGAGAGCACTGTGAAAGACCGCGCGGTGAAGATCGAGGACCGCCTGCTGCTGATCCAGCGCAAGACGGTCAGGCCGCTGAAGAAAGACTCGCCGGTGTTCTGGTCCGACATCGAAGGCGGCGATCCCCACGCGCGCGGTCTGGCGGAAGACATCAAGCAGCGCATGCGCGCCATTTCGGTCAACGTCAGCGGGGCCGCCTCGGTCAGCGGCATGGTCAAGCCCAACGACCACGTGGACGTGCTCGGGACTTTCTCGTTCCCTTCCAAAACCGTGCCCGGCGAGATGGAGCTTGTGACCATGACGATCCTGCAGGACGTGCTGGTGCTGGCAACCGGGCGGGAGACCGCCAAGACGCGGCTGCTTTCAGAGGCCCGCGCGCCCGTTTCGTACAACATGGTCACGCTCGAGGTCACCCCGCGCGAGGCCGAGATGCTGGTCTTCGCCGAGCAGATCAAAGGCCGCATATCGCTGGCGCTGCGCAATTCGGACGACGTCTATTTCGAAAGCGCTCTGCCGCGCGTGGACTTCAACATGATCCAGAGCGAGATCGAGCGGCTCAACGCCTACCGTCAGCAGCAGCTTCTGCACAAGCGGACGGAGTGAGGCGCGGCGCGTCTTTTATTATGGATGTACACGGACAAGCAAGATGAATTTTCATCTCGATATCGCCAATCCCGGTCAACCGGCCAACCGTTTCGAGCTGCCGGACGGGGTCTATACCGTCGGGCGCGGCGAGGCCTGCAAGATCCGTCTGCGTCACCCGGACATCAGCGAACGCCACGCCCTGCTTTTCTTGCGTGACACGGGAGTGGCAATCGAAGACCTGCGCTCCAGCAACGGCACCGCGATCAACGGCGTGCCGCTGCAGGAGCCGACGCCGGTCAAAGAGGATGACGTGATCGGCATCGGCCCATGCCTGCTGCGGGTCTCGCGTGTGGACGTGCCGGACACCTCCGCAGAAAAAAAACCCTTGCCGCAGCCTGCGGCCGCGCCGCATGTTGAACCCGCGCCAGCCGCCGATCAGCCGGCCGCGCCGGCGGCTGAACCGCCGCCGCACGCCGCCGCGCCCGACCCCATGCTCGCGCTCATGCGCGGCATCAAGAACCAGATCCACAGCGAGCTGATCCAGCGTTTGGACCTCAAGCGCATGACCGCCTCGCGCATCGGCGCCGAGGAGCTGCAGCAGAAGGCCCGCGCGACCATCCAGGAGATCATCGCCGAAGTGCGCCGCAAGCAGAAGCTGCCGGCGGGCATCGACCCGCAGCGGCTCGGCAAAGAGATTTACGACGAGGCCATGCGCCTGGGGCCGCTCGAGGATTTTCTGGCCGATGAATCCATCACCGAAATCATGGTGAACGGACCGAATCAGGTCTACGTCGAACGTGACGGGCGTTTGGAGCTGACCGGGCAGACCTTTATGGACGACGAGTCGGTGTTGTCGGTGATCGAGCGGATTGTCGCGCCGATCGGACGGCGCATCGACGAGAGCCAGCCTTATGTCGACGCGCGCCTGCCGGACGGCTCGCGCGTCAACGCCATCATC
>CAYRZP010000099.1:0-7840 GCA_964428885.1 uncultured Lentisphaeraceae bacterium | reverse complement strand
GTGTCCCCGCCAGTCGCATGTCGCATGTCGCCAGTCGCCAGTATGGAAGGCGGCGCTGGAGCGGCTGCTGCGGGTGGACGCGGCGTGGCCTGACGCGGCGGCGCGGAGCGCCGGGCTTGTGGAATGCCGCGAATGGATCGCACGTCAACAGGACCTGCCGCGCCTGTCGCGGCTCGCCGGCCTGATCGGCCCACGCATGTCGCGCCGGCAGTTCTGGAGCGTGCTGGTGCCGGTGGAGCGCGAGGTGGCCCGCCGCAAGGTCACGGATGTGGAGATTCTCGACGCGGATCTTCCCGCCGCTCCGGCGGCTGTTGCCGCGATGCCGCTGACCGTGATTCTGGACTCGATACGCTCGGCCTTCAATGTCGGCGGGGTCTTGCGCACCGCCGAGTGCTTCGGCGCGGCAGAGGTGGTGCTCTGCGGCTACACGGCGTTGCCGGATCAGCCCCAGGCCGCCAAGGCGGCGCTCGGCGCCGACAAGCTGGTGCCGTGGCGTTACGCGGAAGACATACGCGGGTTGATCAGGGAACTCCGGCGGGCGGGTGTTCTGTGCCTGGCTTTAGAGACCGTGGCGGGCGCGCCGGATATCGCCGAGTGCGAGTGGCGCTTCCCGTGCGCGCTGGTGCTGGGCAACGAGCGCTTCGGCGTCGACCCGGAAGTCGTCGCGATGTGCGACGGCGCGGTCAGGATCAGGATGTACGGGCGCAAGAACTCCCTGAACGTGGTCACGGCCTTCGCCCTGGCCGCCCGCGCGGCGCGCGAGCGCTTCGATTAATGTAGGGACGGTTCCCCGAACCGTCCGCGGCTCGTGAGTGACGCTCTCCCTCCCAAGGCGTTTCTATTTGGCTTTGCGATGCATATAAACGGACGGCTCGGCGAGCCGTTGCTACCGAAAACGCCCTGCCCCCCCCGGCACATGCCCGGCCGCAGTCAGTGCCGGGAGGGACGAGCGTCTGCTCGTCCGTGAGCACAGCAGGACTTTGCCGCACGCGCGGACGAGCAGACGCTCGTCCCTCCCCGCGGCTCGTTAGAACACTCGCCCCACAGCACATGCCCGGCCGCAGCGAGTTCTTGCGCGTCATTTCCCCGGGCTCGGGTTCGGCAAAGCGAATCGTTTACGGCCAGACTTTTGCGCTTGTCCCAAAAAGGGGGTGTGAATATACTATAAATCCATTTAAACCTTTAGAGTATGGAATAACTCATGGAATCATTGGCACTGCGGCTTTACGGCGAGAATGACCTGCGGCTTGAGCGTTTTGACCTGCCGGAGATCGGCGACGACGAGATACTGGCGGACATAGTCACCAACAGCATCTGCATGTCGGATTACAAGGCCACGATCCAAGGGGCCAGGCACAAGCGTGTGCCTGACGACGTGGCCGAGAACCCGATCATCCTCGGCCACGAATTCTGCGGCAAGCTGCTGGCGGTGGGCAAAAAGTGGCGGCACAAGTTCCGCCCGGGCCAGAAGTACGGTGTGCAGCCGCAGCTCAACATCCCAGGCCGCGAACATTCGGCGCCCGGCTACTCTTTCCGCTGGATCGGCGGCAACGCCACCCGGGTCGTAATCCCGCGCGAGGTCATGGAACTGGACTGCCTGCTGACCTACGACGGCGACGCCTACTACAAGTCCTCGATCGCCGAGCCGGTCTCCTGCATCGTGGGCGCATACCGCTGCAGTTACCATTTCAACCCCGGCGAGTATGTTCACCAGATGGGCATCAAGAACGGCGGCAGCATGGTGGTCCTGGCGGGCGGCGGCCCGATGGGCCTCAGCGCCATCGACCTGGCGCTGCACGGGCCGGAACACCGCCCCGGCCGCCTGGTCATCACCGACATCGACCAGGCCCGGCTTGACCGCGCGGCGGAAATCTTCCCGGTGGCGCACGCCCGGGAGTGCGGCGTGGACCTGCACTACGTCAACACCGGCAAGGCTGACGATCCCGTGGCTCTAATCAAGTCCTGCAACGGCAACAAGGGCTTCAACGACGTCATGGTGTTCGCCCCGGTGCCGGCCCTGATCGCCCAGGGCTCGGCCCTGCTGGGATACCTCGGGTGCCTGAATTTCTTCGCCGGGCCGGCTGATCCCGAATTCAAGGCCGCCATCAATTTCTATGACGTGCATTACATGGGGCACCACGTCGTCGGCTCCTCGGGCGGCAACACCAAGGATCTGCAGGACTCGATGAACTACGCCGCGCAGGGCCTGATCAAGCCTTCGGTCATGATCACGCATGTCGGCGGGATCGACTCCGTGGCCGACACGACCAAGCGGCTGCCGAAGATCCCGGGCGGCAAGAAGCTGGTCTACACCCACGTCTCCATGCCCATGACCGCGATCGATGATTTCGCGGCGCTGGGCGCCAACGACCCTTATTTCGCGGCTCTCGCAAAAATCTGCGGCCGCAACAACAACCTCTGGTGCGCGGAAGCCGAGAGACACGTTCTCGCCAACGCCCCGCGCCTTGAGCAGGACGCTGTGGTTTAATCCGCATGATCGCTTTCTTAGACGGCATACTGGTGGACAAGACGCCTTCGCTGGTGACGCTGGACGTGCACGGCGTGGGCTATGAGGTGCTGGTGTCTTTGAGCACGTATGACCGCCTGCCGCATACCGGCGAACGGTGCCGCCTGCTGGTCCACCACCATGTGCGTGAAGACGCGCAGATCCTTTTCGGTTTCGCGCAGGCCGAAGAGAAACGCATGTTCGAGAGGCTGACCGGTGTCAACGGCGTGGGCCCAAAGATGGCACTCAGCGCGCTCAGCGGCATGACCGTGAGCGAACTTACAGCCGCCATCGCCGACAACAACGTCAAGCGCATCAGCGCCGTGCACGGCATCGGCAAGAAGACCGCCGAGCGCATCATCATGGAGCTGCGCGACAAGATCGATCCCCTCGAGGCATTTGCCGGACGCGAGCCCGGAGCGGACGGCGCCCGCAACACCGTCCTGCGCGACGCGGTGATGGCCTTGATTTCGCTCGGCTTCCCACAGGATCAGGCGCGCAAGATGGTGCAGGCCGCGTTCGACGCCGACAACACCGTCCGCGACACTGAGGCGCTGCTGCGCAAGGCCCTCGGCAGTAAGTGAACTTTCGTATTGTAGCCCGCTGTTTTTTAGAGTAATTTATTGACGCTTGAATGTGGGGTTTGCCTACGATCAGGAAGGGGCTCGCACAAAAAAACACACTCACAGTTTTTGACAGGGCTTCGCAGGGAGCAGTTCCCAAAAGCTTCGTGTCTTTGTGGTGAACAAACTTGGGGTTCGTTTTTGTTTTTGTTAAAAGGCGGTTGCATGTGTGATCGCCGATTGTCAGGAGGGTAAAGTCATGAAAACATCGGGTTGCGTTTTGCTGGCGGCGGTTGCCGCCGCGGGTCTCTCTCTTACGGTATTGGCGCAGGACGGCGCCGCGGGGAACCCTTACACGCCGTTCATGTTCAGCTTCGCGACACCTTTGCAGGTGCCGTCGGCTGATTTCGACGTGGGCGGTCTGCGGATCAACATCATCTACGGCGAGTGCCAGAATTTCGACGGGCTGGACATCAGCGGGATCGTGGGTCGGTCGGTCGGGCACGCCAACGGCCTGCAGATAGCCGGCATAGCCAATGTGGTTGACGGCGACGGCATGGGTTTCCAGGTCGGCACCGTCAACTATGTTGCTGGGTCGTACGAGGGCTTGCAGATCGGCGCGGTGAACTTTGCCGCCGCGCACTCCAAGGCCACGGCCCAGGCGTTCCAGATCGGCGTCTACAACGGATCGGATTACATCAAGGGGTGCCAGATCGGCGTGATCAACTTCGCCCGCGAGATGATCGGTGTGCAGATCGGTGTGGTCAACGTGATACAGAACAAGGACGTGCCCTTTTTGCCGATAGTGAACGGATATTTCTGAAACGGAGGTTAAGATGCGCTCTAACAAAATCAACACAGGCTTTTCACGCCTGCTGACTGCCGCGCTGGCGGTCATGTGTCTAACGGCGGCCCGGTCCCAGGTTGTCACTGAAGCGGGAAAGCTGGATCCCGCCGCATCGGCCGAGCTGCAGGCCTTCAAGGCAAAGGTCAAGGCAGCCAATCCGGGCATGGAGGTTGTGTCTGTGGAAGCTGACGTGGTCAAGCGGGCGGTGCTGGCGCCTGTGCCGCCGCCGCAGCAGCCGCACAACCCCAAGATCGCCATCTTCGTCAAGAACCAGACCCGCGTGCCGGGGATGGACGACGAGGTTGACGGCGTGCGCGACCGCATTTCGGCCGAGCTGGCAGGCGCCGGGCTGATCGTCATGGACAAGGCCGAGGTCGCGGACGGCTTCAACCGCTTCAAGGTGACCACCGCGGAGGAGCGGGCGGGGCTGATCGACGGCGTCTTCACCGGCGGTTCGACGGTGCGCGTGGCCCAGATGCTGGGCACGGAGTACATCATGCTGGTGTCGATCATAGGCGCCAGCCACACCTCAAGGGAGGCGGGCGGCAAGCCGGTCACGATCTTCACCGTCAGGATGAGCACCAAGGTCAACGAGGCCGCGCAGGGCACGTCGGTTTACGGTTCGAACTGGACCAATAAGCTGCCGGTGCCCGGCCAGTACACACAAGGCGCGGACAGCCTGAACTACTACAACGACCTTTTCGACCAGTGGGCCTCGTCCACCGGCGAGGAGATCGCGGCGAAGATGCCGACATGGCGGCGCGCCGCTCCGGCAGACGGCGCGCTGGCGGAGTTCAGCGTCTCGACCACGATCGACGAGCTCGTGAAGGGTCTGGAAAACGGTGTTCGCGCCGCAAACGATGTTTTAGACGAGATGCGCAGGACGGTTGGCGGAGCGACGGTCGAGATCGATGGCGCCACGGTCGGCTCCTCGCCTGGCACTTTCAAGGCGGCACCGGGCCTGCATCAGCTGCGTGTCACCCGGCAGTGGATGCAGCCGTGGCAGCAGACGGTCAACATTCAGCCCGGAGCCAACTTCCGGGTGGCGCTCGAGCTTTCGGACGCGGGACTGCAGCGATACCGTTCGCTGGAGGGCTTCCGCGCGGCCGTGGCGGTGGGGTATGCCGAGGCCGCCATGCGCAAGGGCATCAAGGTCAATTTTGACACGGCAGCCTGGCAGGACGTGTCGATCGGCAACCGCGGCAACGAGATCAACCTGCAGCAGAACGCGATAAAGTAAAGAGCGAAGAGTTGAGAGTCTAAAGGCAGAATTAACGCTCAACGCTCAACGCTCAACGTTCAACTTTCAAGTTATGTGCGAAGGGGTGAGTATGTCAGCTTGGGTTTTAAGCGGGCATTTGCATGTTAAGCGCATCTCCGTGCTGGTCGGCCTTGGGCTTTTCGCGTTGACCGGTTGCGTTTCGCAGAACGTCAAGGTGGACAAGGCGCTGGGCAGCCTGCGGGCGGGTGACGACCCGCAGGCGCTGGTGTGGTCGGAAAAGCTCAAGCGCAGCATTTACAGCAAGGACCTAGGGTATGCCGAGACCGGGCGGGTGCGGATGCTGTCCGGCGATTTTCTGGGCAGCTCCACCAACTTCGCGGCGATCATCGACAAGACCATCGAGAAGACCGAGAGCGGTCCGGTCCTGAAGATGGGCGATGTCGGTGCGAACGTGATGGCCGGCACGGTCACCGACGACCGCACTCGCCCTTACAACCTGCCCGCCTACGAGTTCATCAGCACATTGCAGTACCAGATTCTCAACCACATCTTCTTGGGAGCTCCCGACGCGGCCGCGGTCGAGGCACGACGCGCGGTTTTCGCCCAGGACCAGATCGCGGAGAAGTACAGCAAGGAGGTGCAGGAGGCCCAGGCTGCGGCGGCCGAGGGCAAGCACGCCAAAGCGTTTGACAAGGTCAACTCGCAGATGCAGTCCATGGCGCCGGTGCTCGAGATGACCCGCAGCTCTTTCGAGAACGGGCTGACCTGGTATCTGTGCGGCGTCATTTTAGAGCAGGACAACGACGCCGCCAACGCCTCCCTATCCTACCGCAAGGCTTGGGAGCTGATGCCCGGCAACCCTTACATACAGAAGGACTTCTTGCGACTGATCCGCACGCAGGACGCGGAGGCTTATAAAGGGCTGTTGGCGCAGACCGGCGCGGATCCTAACACCTTGAAGCGGGACGCCACCGAGATCATACTGATCCTAGAGGAAGGCTTTGTCTCGCAGCGCCAGTCCATGAAGATTCCTTTCCCTGTGCCGGGGGTCAACACCGTGACGTCCGTGGATTTTCCGGTCTACCGCGATGTGCCTTACACGCCGGCGGCAATCGGCGTCCGCGCCGGAGAGCGGGAACTTGGGTTGAGCGCGTTGGCGTTGTCGGTGCAGTCGCTGGCGTACCGCGACCTCAAGGAAAAGCTTCCCGGGATCGTGGTCCGCAACGTGACGCGCGTGGCCACACGGGTGATAGCGCAACAGGCGGCCAAGCAGATCGGCGGCGGAGCGGAGCTCGGGGTCTTGGCGTTCAACGCGATCTCGGCGGCGATCAACAAGGCCGACACGCGCGCCTGGTACACCCTGCCGATGGCCGCGCACCTCTACCGCGGCGGGATCGAGCCGGGCGAGCACACGATCGAGCTGCGCAGTCAGGGCAGCGGCTTCGTGACGCGCGTGCCGGTGAAGGTGGCCGAGGGCGAGACGCGCGTCGTGTGGGTGGCGGATTTCGGCGGCAACGCGCGGGTGGCGACGGCGTCGCTGAACGGCAAGGGCGCGCCCGCCGATTTCCAGGTTTGCGGCAGCCTGCTGGCGGGCTATCCGGCGGTCACGCTGCCGGGCGGGCCGCGCACATTGCACACGGCGGCGCAGGCGGCGCCGCAGCCCGATCAAAGAACCACGGAGTGACACTGGCAAACAAGTATGTGAGTATGTGAGTGCGTGAGTGCTTGAGCGCCCACAAACACACACGATTGTTATGAATGTTGGGTTTACAGGAAAGGAACAAAGAGATGAATAAAGTAAAAGGCGTGATGGCGGCGGCCGCATTGGCGGCGGGGCTGGCCGCTTTGACCGGCTGCGTCGAGACGGCCGGCACCACGGTGACGACCGATCATCTGACTGGCAGCACGCTGGTGCTGGAGGACAGCACGCGCCTGCGGGATCAGGTGCAGGTGTTGAAGGTGAATTACGACGAGGTCAACGGGCTCAAGCGGGTGCACATAACCCTGCAGTCCACCAAGCATCGCCGGCTGCGTATGCATTACCGAATTTCATGGTTTGACGCCAACGGCATGGAGATCGACCCCGCGACCAAGACTTACCGCGGCCTGATTATAGAAGGGCGCGATTCCGTGACGGTCACCGGGCTGGCCAACTCGCCGGCGTGCGTGACTTCGAAGTTACGCGTGCGCGATCTGGAGGCGGCTGATTGAAGAACCATGGCTTCCCCTCGGGATTCCGGATGTAAGCCCGCCGCG
Organism: uncultured Lentisphaeraceae bacterium; assembly: GCA_964428885.1. Taxonomy (GTDB): domain Bacteria; phylum Verrucomicrobiota; class Kiritimatiellia; order RFP12; family UBA1067; genus JAQVQN01. The sequence goes on along the minus strand of CAYRZP010000099.1, from coordinate 446 downwards.
CGCGGGACGTGAACAAACGAGAGGATAACTGGAACGCTCAACGTTCAACTTTCAACGCTCAAGTTATAGGTAAGGTGAACAGGTGTTTAGGTATAAGAAAGTGAGGCATAGAGATGAACAAAGGGATGTTTGCGATTATTGGAACGGGTTTTGCGGCGGCGCTGCTCACTGGTTGCGCCACGACGCCTGCGACGCGCGAGGTGGCGTTGGACCGCGCGCCGATCACTTCAAAGCTGGAGCCGCAGGATGTCAGGCGCACGGTTGAGAAGATGGCTGAGTCGCTGCTGAGCGCACCGGGAGTGCGCGAGGCGGTCGGCGGCACCCGTCCGGTTCTGGACGTGGAGCCGCTCAAGAACCGCACGACGCAGCATGTGGACATGGTGAGCATCACTGACTCGCTCAGGATGCAGCTCCTGCGTTCCGGGATGTTCCGCTTTGTCGACAAG
>CAYRZP010000098.1:0-8281 GCA_964428885.1 uncultured Lentisphaeraceae bacterium | reverse complement strand
AGCACGCCTGCCTGGCCGGCGTTTCGATGGGCCTCAAGGACATGATCCGCCCGAAAAACAAGGACGAGATCATCGCCAAGGCGCACACGGAGGTCAATAAGGTCGACGAGCAGTTCCAGGCCGGCGTGATCACCCCGGGTGAGCGGCACAACAAGATAGTTGACATCTGGACCGCCGCCACCGAGAAGGTGTCAGACGAACTTTACAAGACAATCGACCGCAACATCATCGGCGCCGAGGCTAACGCGGTCGAGACCAATCCTGTGTACATGATGGTGGACTCCAAGGCCCGCGGCTCGAAATTGCAGATCCGGCAGCTTGCCGGCATGCGCGGCCTGATGGCCAACCCCTCCGGCGAGATCATTGAACGGCCGATCACGGCGTCGTTCCGCGAGGGCCTGAGCGTGTTGGAGTATTTCATCTCCACGCACGGTGCCCGTAAAGGTCTGGCGGACACGGCGCTCAAGACCGCCGACGCCGGATACCTGACGCGCAAGCTGGTTGACGTCTCGCAGGATGTCATCATAACGATCCAGGACTGCAACACGGTCAACGGCATCGAGGTCGAGTCGGTGGAGGAGGGCGACGAGACCCTGATCCCGTTGCGCGCCCGGGTGCTCGGGCGCACGGCCCTTTACGACATTCGCCATCCGGCCTCCGGCGAGATCATAATTCCTGCCAACGCGGAGATCGACGAGGACCGCTGCAAGCTGCTCGATGACGCCGGGGTTGAGCGGGCCTGGATACGCAGCGGATTGACCTGTGACGCGCCTTACGGCATGTGCGCCAAATGTTACGGGCGCGACCTCTCGTCCGGGCGGCAGGTGGAAATAGGCACGGCTGTGGGAATCATCGCGGCGCAGTCCATCGGCGAGCCGGGCACGCAGCTCACCATGCGCACGTTCCATATCGGCGGCACGGCCTCGACCGTGTCCAAGATACCGGAGATCGTGGTCAAGAACGCGGGTTTCATTAAATATGTCGACATCCGCACGGTGCGCAACGATGAGGGCAACAATGTCGTGCTTAATAAAAACGGCACGATCGAGATCGTCAATGCCGAGGGTATCGAGATTGACACTTATGCCCTGCAGATGGGCACGGTGCTGTTGACGGAGGACGGCGCGCCGGTGAAGTCCGGCCAGCGCGTGGCGGTCTGGGATCCCCACTCGATCCCGATCTTGGCAGAGAAACACGGCGTGGTCTCTTTCCAGGACTTTGTGGATGATGTCTCGGTGCGCAGCGACCGTGACGCGGAAACGGGATCGAAGACTTTATTGGTGCTGGAGACCAAGGAAGACCTGCACCCTCAGATTATCGTGACCGATCCGAAGACGAACGAGATTCTGGGGTTCTACCATATTCCCGCAGGCGCGATTGTGATGGTGAAAGAAGGGGCGAAGGTCTCGCCCGGCATGATGCTGGCGAAAACGCCGCGTAAAGAGGCGAAGACGCGCGACATCACCGGCGGTCTGCCGCGCGTGGCCGAGCTTTTCGAGGCGCGCCAGCCCAAGGACGCCGCGGAGATATCCAGGATCGAGGGCGTGGTCGAGTTCGGCGAACATCAGCGCGGTAAACGCTGCCTGATAGTCCGTGACGAGATCACCGGCCATGTCGAGGAGCACCTGATCCCGATGGGCAAGCAGGTGGTGGTGTTCAAGGGCGACCGCGTCAAGAAAGGTCAGCAGCTCACAGAAGGGCCGGTCGTGCCGCAGGAGATTCTGGAAGTCTGCGGCCCGCAGGAGCTGCAGCGCTATCTGGTGAACGAGGTTCAGCAGGTTTACCGTCTGCAGGGTGTGGAGATCAACGACAAGCACATCGAGATCATCGTGCGCCAGATGTTGCGCAAAGTGCGCATCACCAATCCCGGCGACACCGACTTCCTTTGGGGCGAGCAGGTCACGCGCCAACGCTTCCTGGAGGTCAACGAGGAGATCGTGGCCGACGGCAAGCGGCCGGCTGAGGCGCAGCCCGCCCTGCTGGGCATCACCAAGGCGTCGTTGGAGACCGACAGCTTCATCTCGGCGGCTTCTTTCCAGGACACCACGCGTGTGCTGACCGATGCCGCGACGATGGGACGGGTTGATGAGCTGCGCGGCTTCAAGGAGAACGTGATTCTCGGCCACTTGATTCCGGGCGGGACCGGGTTCCCGCTGCACCGCCACATCAAGCTCGTGCCTTTGGCCGAGCCGATCAGCGAGGAAGAGATGTCGGCGATGCAGGCGGCGGCTCAGAGCCAGCTCGATGAAGTCTTCAACTGAGGCGGCTGGCGGCAAAAACAACAAAAGGCGGCACGCTCACGCGCGCCGCCTTTTGTTGTTTAAAGCGGCGAAGGCATTATTGTTCTGTATCAGTGTTCTCCGGCTTGCGCAAGGTCTTGACGATCAGGAAAGCGCTGAAGCCTGTGGCAAAAAGCCAGCAGAAGGCCATGGTTAACATGCCGGCTAGATTCATGACGCCCCCTGGCGCCAGCCGGCCGGCAGGGCGTCGATGATGGCTTGCACGACCTCCGCGATGGTCATGTCGGTGCTGTCGAGTTCGATGGCGCCGTCGGCCTTTCGCAGCGGCGCATGTTTGCGGGTGGAGTCGATCGCGTCGCGCGCCAGCAGCGAGGCTTTGACCTCGTCCGCCGTCTGGCAGGCGATGCCTTTATCCAACTCTTCCTTGCGGCGGCGCTGAGCGCGCGCCTCGGCGCTGGCGGAGAGATAAAAGCGGGCCGGCGATTCCGGGAAAACAGCTGTCGTGATGTCCCGCCCCTCTACGATCAGGTCGCCGAAGCGCGTCATGCCGCGCAGCCACCCGGTCACGCGGTCGCGCACCGCCTTAACGGTCGCCACCGGGCTGGCGTGGCGGTTGATCTCGGGCGTGCGTATGGCATTGCCGGGCTCAAGGCCGTCCACGAAATAAGCCACGGCGCCGCCACGGGGCTCGCACGTGACGTTCACCCGGCCGGCGAAAGCCGCCACCGCGTCAGGGTCGGAGGTGTCGATCCGGTGTTGCAGGCACTGCCAGGTCATAATCCGGTACAAGGCGCCGGAATCGACATGCAGGAAGCCCAGGAGTTCTCCCACGCGGCGCGACACGGATGATTTACCCGATCCTGACGGCCCGTCTATGGCTATGACTTTGCTCATGTTTGAGCTTTAACTTTACCGCAAACGGTTCGCGGGCGCAAGCGCATGTGTTGTGCTGTACTAAGTCGGGAGCGCGGGCGTCCACGCCAGCGATGTCGAACGCCTGCCAACCACCAGCCTTTAGTCTGGCCGCAAGCAAAAGCGGGCGGGGACGCCCGCGCTCCCAGTCGGCGCTTGAACGCGGACGGTCAAAGAAATCGCACCTGAGCTTGTCAGCGGGGGCGTTTTTATATTTAATACTTACGCATCGCCTTTTACAGGCGGCGGGAAAGCGTGATTGGCCTATGAAGAAGATCGGTGTGGGAATATTAGGTTTCGGGACAGTGGGCGCGGGCGTGGCCGACGGGCTGCTGCGCAACCGCAAAGTCATGGCCGAGCGGCTGGGCGTGGAGGTGCTGCTGCGGCGGGTGGCTGACATTGACATCTTGACTGACCGCGGCATCGGGCTTCCAGGTGATCTGCTCACCACCGACGCCATGGCGGTGGTCAACGACCCCGCCGTGGACATCGTGGTCGAACTGATCGGCGGCACGGGCGCGGCCAAAAAGTTCGTGCTGGCGGCGCTGGCTGCCGGCAAGGCGGTCGTCACGGCCAACAAGAAACTGCTGGCGGAGTGCGGCGACGAGATTTTCGGCGCGGCCGAGCGCAACGGCGTGGACATTTACTTCGGTGCCAGCGTCGGCGGCGGCATACCGATCGTGCGCGTCCTGCGCGAAGGTTTGGCCGGCAACGAGATCCACAGCATCCACGGCATCTTGAACGGGACATGCAACTATATCCTGACCTGCATGGAGCAAGAGGGCGTGGCGTTTGACAAGGCTCTGGCGGCGGCGCAGCAGGCCGGCTATGCCGAGGCTGACCCGGCGCTGGACATCGACGGCGGGGACACCGCCCACAAGGCGGTGATTCTGGCATCGCTGGCCTACGGATTCCATGTGCCGCTTGGCCAAGTGGCGGTGGAGGGCATCCGGAACCTTGCCGGCATGGACGTGCGCTATGCGGCGGTGCTTGGCTACCGCATCAAGCTGCTGGCGGTGATCAAGCGCGACGGCGGTATGGTTGAGGTCGGTGTGCATCCGACGCTCGTGCCGCACGGCCACATGCTGGCCTCTGTGAGCGGTGTTTTCAACGCGGCCATGGTCAACGGCGACCTTAGCGGCGACACCCTTTATTACGGCCGCGGCGCGGGGCGTGAGCCAACGGCCAGCACGGTCATCGGCGACATCGGCGACATCGCGCGGAACCTGATGGCCGGACGGTCGCGCTACCGGCGCGGCGTTTGCGTGGCGAATGAGGGCAAGCTGGGCATACTGCCAGCCGACGAGGTGCCCAGCCGTTACTACCTGCGGCTGATGGTGCTGGACAAGGCCGGCTCGCTGGGCGTGATGACCACGATTCTCGGTCGGCACGGCGTGAGCATCCTGGCTGCCACGCAGCAGGAGACCACTGGCCTGCCGGATGACGTCGGCTTTGCTCCGGTGGTGATGTTGACGCATCCGGCCAAGAGCGCGGCCGTCGACGCGGCTTTGCGTGAGATCAAGGCGGCGGAAGTCTTGAACGAGGAGGCCGTGAAGCTGAGGATGATTTAGGAGACGGGGCACGGGAGACGGGGTTCAGAGGGTAAACAGGGCAAGTTTGAAAAGGATGGCGGGAGAAAAGATGAAAGTATGCAAATTCGGCGGGTCGTCAGTAGCGGACGCCGAGCAGGTGGCGAAGATCATTGAGATAGTGCTGGCTGATCCGGATCGGCGGTTGGTGGTGGTGTCGGCGCCCGGCAAGCGCCGCAAAGGCGACGTCAAGGTCACCGACATGCTGATAAACTGTGCCGAGGCCGCCCTGGCCGGGCAGGACTGCGAGAGGCTGCTGGCTGAGATCGTCGAGCGCTATGCGGAGATCCAGCGAGATCTGAAACTCCCGGCAGACATTACGGCTGAGATAGAAAAAGACCTGCGTTTCCGCCTGGCCGGCGACAGGACGCACCGCGGCGGTTTCATGGACAGCATGAAAGCGGCTGGCGAGGACAACAGTGCCAAGATCGTGGCGCAGGCTTTTCAGGCATGCGGGGCCAAGTCCTCCTACATGAATCCGCGCGATGCGGGAATGTTCCTGACCGAAGATTTCGGCAATGCCCGACTGCTGGAAGAATCATACCGCAACTTGTCCGAAGCCCTGCGCAAAAGCGACGGGATCGTGGTTTTCCCCGGTTTCTTCGGCTACACCAAAGACGGGCGTGTGGCGACTTTCCCGCGCGGCGGCTCGGACATCACGGGATCGATCCTGGCGGCGGCGGTCAAGGCTGACGTGTACGAGAACTTCACGGATGTGGACTCGGTGTACCCGGTTGACCCGCGTCTGGTGCCCGGGGTCAAAGAGGGCATCGCGGCCATGACTTACCGCGAGATGCGCGAGCTTTCATACGCCGGATTCGGCGTGTTCCACGACGAGGCGGTGATCCCGGCGGTCAAGGCCGGGATCCCCATCAACGTGCGCAACACCAACCGGCCGCAGGAGCCGGGGACGATGATCGTGCAGTCGCGCCGCGTGCTGGCGGGCAGCGTGGTCGGCATTGCCAGCGACGACGGGTTCTGCAACATTTTCGTGGACAAGTACATGATGAACCGCGAGATCGGCTTCGGCCGCCGCCTGCTGCAGATTCTGGAGTGGGAAGGCGTTTCTTACGAACACATGCCTTCAGGCATCGACAATGTGTCGGTGGTCATCCGCGAGCGCGATTTCGATCTGGAACGGGAGCGGCGGGTGGTAGAGCGCATCAAGCGCGACCTGAACCCTGACGCGGTTCTGGTCGAGCGCGGTTACGCTTTGATCATGGTGGTGGGCGAGGGCCTGTATTACACGGTGGGCATGGCGTCAAAGACCACGAAGGCCCTGGCCGACGCTGGTGTCAACATCGAGATGATGAATCAGGGTTCGTCCGAAATCAGCATGATGTTCGGGGTCAAGGCCGAGCACCGCGCCAAGGCGGTGCAGGCGCTTTACAAAGCGTTCTTTTGAGCAGGGCTGCTGTCTGAAAAGCAAGGTTCTCACACTAAGCCACGAAGGGCACAAAGGCAGAAGAGATTGTTTAGAAGGCGTCCCTTGTGTCCGTTGTGCATTTGTGTGAGATTGGATTGGGTTGCGGGCGACCGCCCGCGTCAGGAAAGTTGTCAGGCAAAAAGGAACGGGGGCGGGAATGCAGGAAAAGGTTTTTATCTATGACGCCACGCTGAGGGACGGGGCGCAGGGCGAGGGCATCTCTTTTTCCGACGCGGCCAAGGTGCGCTTCGCCCGCCTGCTGGATGATTTCGGCGTGGATTTCATCGAGGGCGGGTTCGCCGGGTCTAACCCGCGCGACCGGCGTTTTTTCGACGACATCCGTAAAGAGCGTTTGTCCTGCGCGCGCGTGACGGCTTTCGGCAGCACGCGGCGCAAGGATTGCGACGCCAAGGATGATCCGCAACTGGCGGGGCTGCTGGCTGCTGAAACGCAGTGGGTGACCATTTACGGCAAGTCGTGGATGCTGCATGTGCGCGACGTCTTGCGGACCACGGGCGGCAACAACATCCAGATGATCGCCGACACGGTGGGGTTCCTGCGGGCGGCGGGCCGGCGGGTCTTTTTTGACGCCGAACATTTCTTCGACGGTTACAAGGATGATGCGGCGTATGCCATGCGCGCGCTGGAGGCGGCTTGCCGCGAAGGGGCGGAGGCTCTGGTGCTTTGCGACACCAACGGCGGCTGCCTGCCGCACGAGGTCTTTGAGATCACCGGCAGGGTGTGCGCGGCTTTCCCGTCTGTGCAGGTCGGCATACACACGCACAACGACAGCGGGCTGGGGGTGGCCACCGCACTGGAAGGTGTGCGGGCCGGGGCGCGCCAGGTGCAGGGCTGCATCAACGGCTACGGCGAGCGCGCGGGCAACACCAACCTGACATGTGTGATACCGGCCTTGGAGCTTAAGATGGGGTTTGATTGCGTGGGCCCGGAGCGGCTGAAGAAAATGTGCGAGGTTTCGGTGGTCACCGACGACCTGGCCAACCAGCGCCCTGACCCGCGGCAGCCCTATGTCGGCAGGACGGCTTTCAGTCACAAGGCCGGGGCGCACGTGAACGCGGTGCAGAAGAACACGCGGACATTCGAGCACATCAGCCCCGAGGCTGTCGGCAACCGGCGCCACGTGCTGGTCTCCGAGCTGGCCGGGGCGTCGAACGTGATGATGAAGGCGGCCGAGCTCGGCACCGACGTGGGAAGCTTGGACAAACGGCAGGCGCGGGAGATTTTGGAGGAGGTCAAGCGCCGCGAGAACAGCGGGTATTCGTATGAGTCGGCTGACGGCTCGTTCAAGATCCTGCTGCAGAAGGTCTTGAACAAGCACCGGTCGTTTTTCGAGCTTGAGGGCTTCCGTGTGATCGTTGAAAAGCGCGGGCGTGACGCGCCGTGCATCTCGGAGGCCACGGTCAAGGTCAAGGTCGAGGGGGTGACGGAACTGACGGCGGGCGAGGGCGACGGCCCGGTGGACGCTCTCAACCGTGCCCTGCGTTTGGCGCTGACGCGGTTCTATCCCGAGATCGGCGACATCACGCTCACCGATTACCGTGTGCGGATCTTGGATCCGAAGGCCGCGACGCGGGCGATGACGCGGGTTTTGATCGAGTCGGGTGACGGCGTGCGGCAGTGGGGCACGGTGGGGGTGTCCGAGAATATCATCGAGGCGTCTTGGCAGGCGCTGCTGGACAGCATCGAGTACAAGCTGTACGAGCAGCGTGCGGCCCAAGAGGTAACAGGGAAGAGTTAAGAGGGTGCCGTAACTCCTCTTTCATCCTTTCTCTCATGCCGCGGGCCAGAGGCGCACCATTGCCGCCGCCACGGCGATGCCCACGGCCATGCCCGCGAAAACCTCTTTGCGGGTATGGCCCAGCAGTTCCTTGAGCCGCGTCTGGCTGAGCCTGTGCTGCCGGAAAAGCTCGTCGATCATCTGGTTCATGATTTTGGCCTGTTGGCCGGCCGCGCGGCGCACCACCGCGGCGTCGAACATTGTCACGGCGGCGAAGCCGGCGGCCAGCATGGCCACGGGCGAGGAGAAGCCCTCGGTCATGCCGATCGAGGTGCAGAGGCCGCAGACCATGGCGGAGTGGGCGCTGGGCATGCCG
>CAYRZP010000097.1:0-8332 GCA_964428885.1 uncultured Lentisphaeraceae bacterium | reverse complement strand
CCATGCCCTGCGGCACGGCGGGCGTCCGCCCGTCGTCCGCCGTGACGGTCGCCCGGACGTTCTCCGAGAGGTTGCCGCTCCAGTCCGCGCCCGCGTCCCAGACAATCTGCTTGCCGGTTCCGAGCCGCACGCCCGCGCCGATGTCGCCGGTCACGCTCGCGGCCGGCACGGGCGCGCCGTTGTCCGTGAGCGTCACCGAGACCGCCAGCCGGTCGCCGTCGCTGTCCGCCGCGTCATACCGGATGTCCACCAGCCGCGAGCCGCCGCCGCGCTGCTGCGCCCGCACGTTCGACACCACCGGGTCGCCCGCGAGGCAGGCCCCCGCGCCCAACACGATCGCCGCCCAGAAAACCGTCCGCCGCATAGTCACCTCCGCTTTGACGGCAAAAGCATAACACAAACATGCGGCGGGGGAAGCAAATATTTTCGAGGGAATCGAGGGAATCGAGCGAATCGACGGATTCGATTAAATCGATTCCTTCGATTCTTGCGATTCACTCGAAAAAAAGCCCCGCCGACACCCCCGCAAAACGTGGTTGCCTCATGACCGGCGCTAACCTATAATCACTCCCGTATGTTGATCGACGTCCACACGCACATTTTTCCCGAAAAGCTCGCGGAGCGCACTCTGCGCAACTTGTGCGAAAAGGCTGACAACAGGATCGCGCCGGTCTCTGACGGCACCCCGGCCGGACTGCTGGCGGACATGCGCGCGTGCGGGCTGGATTACGCCGTCACCTGCCCGATCGCCACCAAACCGGAGCAGTTCGACATCATTCTGGCCGAGGCCGAGGCCATGCGCGACGGCGCGCGCGGCGCCGAAGCGGCGCGCCACCTGATCCCGTTCGCGTCCGTCCACCCGGCGGACGAGGCGCGCTTCAGCCGCCTTGGCGAAATCGCCGCCCGCGGCATACGCGGCGTCAAGCTGCACCCCTACTACCAGCCATGCGTGTTGGACGCGCCGGAGATGCTGGAATATTTCCGCTGCTGCCGGGACCTGAACCTCGTGGTGCAGTGCCACTGCGGGTTCGACGTGGGTTTCCCCTTCGAGCCCGTCTGCGGGCCCGAGCGCGTCGCGCGCGTCATCAAGGAGGTGCCGGGTCTCCTTTTCATAGCCGCCCACCTGGGCGGCTGGCGGCAATGGGGCGCCTCGGCAGAGCACCTGCTCGGCAAAGACGTCTTCCTGGACACGGCCATCCTGCCGCAGGACAAGGATAACCCCATGGCCATGAAAATCCTGCGGCGGCACCCGCCGGAGCGGCTTCTGTTCGCCACCGACTGGCCCTGGCTGAATTTAGGAGACGGGATCAAATACGTGCGCGAAGCCGGCCTGAGAGAAGAGGACACGCACGCGATCCTGGGCGGTAACGCGGCGCGACTGCTGGGTGTCGGCAAACCTTCCCCGTGGTGAGCATCAACCCTGCTGGTTCTGGCGCAGCTTATAGATGCGCTCCATGCGCGCGCCGATGTCCTCGAACCCGATGTCCGCGCCATAGACGTCCTTGTAGAAGCTGAAGGCCTTCTCGATATCGCCGGCCCGCTCCGCCAGATCGCCGAGCGCGAAAATGACCTTCTTCTTGAGGTCGTCCATGATCGGCAACAGATCGTTGGCGGTCTCAAGCTGCATGACGGCCATGTCGCGCTGGCCCTTCTTAACGAAACACTGCGCCAAATAGTACAGCGCCTCGACACGCTCCTTTGGGCTACGCTGGGCAATCTGCAGCTGGCCGATCGCGTCGTCGAAATATTCGTATTTGAAATACTGCAGCCCCAATTCAAAACGCAGCCTGAGATCATTCGGGTAACGCTGCACCCGCGCGGCCAAATCGTCGAAAACGAACTGGTTCATCTCGACCTCGACCTCAGAAGCGCCGGCCGCGTCGCCCCCGGCCTTCAACGCTTCAATCCGCGACTCGAAAGACGCGATCTTGGCCGCCGACAAAGCGCGGTCGAGTTCCGGATCGCTGGCGTTGATCGCGCTGGCACTCTCCAGCGTCGCGATCGCGTCTTCAAAACGCTTGTTCTGCGTATACAGCCGCGCCAGGGCCCTGTAGAAGTTGAGGTTGTTCGGCTCTTTCTCGATCCGCGCCTTGGCCTCATCGATCAGCGCGTCGGCGTCGGAACCCGCGACCACGGCCTTGGCCTTGATGTCGAGCTGTTTGGCCTGCTCCTTGTTGGCGATCAGGTCGCGGTAGCCCTCCTGCTTGCCGGCCGCGTCTTCCCAGCCCGCCGCCATGGTCACGCGCGCCTCGGCGTCCTTGAGCTGCTTGAAGATCGTCTGGTCGCTGGGCAGGAAAGCGTTCAGCTTGAGATACGCATCGCGCGCCTTAGTGTAGTCGCCGACCTTCATGTAATAGTCCGCGACACGTCGCAGTAGCGACATGTCGTCAGGATTATGCTCATACGCCGCCTCGATCGTGAAAAGCGCCGCTTCCGGATGGCCGGCGGCGTCAGCGGCCTCGACCGCAAGCTCGACATTATGCGAGTGGAGGGGATTTATCGTCAGCAGCCGTTCGCATTCAAGCAATGCCGACTCAGCCTTGTTGGCTTTGAGCAGCCCGGCGATCTTCATGCGCATGAGCATCGCGCCGGCCTCTTGAAGATACGCCGCAAGCCCGCTCTTTTTCCCCCGGCGGAATTTGGCGATCTGCGCCGCGCGCAGAACCTTGCGCGCGCGTGAAAACCCCGGCGCTTTGGTGACGCACTGCATCAGCAGGTCAATCGCGATGTCTAAATTCCCCCGTTCAAAAGCCACTTGGCCTTTGTTATAGAAATTCTGCGCCTGCTGCGCGGTCTGATCAGTTTTCTCGCCTGCCATAGTGATGTCCTGCAACTTATTTACATGCCAACCGCAAGTAAAATGCCATATTATATTGCCTGACTCCCGTCCGTCAAGGAAACCGGCTGTTTGGCCATGAACGCCATGGGCACTATCAGCACCGGGCAGGCGGCCTTGCGCGCCACTTTGCCGGCGACGTTGCCGAGCAGCCACTGGGTGATCGCCCCGCGGCCTTGCCGCCCAAGAACGATCAGGTCGAAATTCTCACGCGCGGCGAAATCCAGAATCATGCGCGCGGCCTCGCCGATGCGCATCTCGACCTCGAATCTGACCCCTGCGGGAACGCGCGGCCTGTAAGCGGTGTCGATCTTATGGTCTATGTCCGCCCGCGCCTTGGCGTCCATGTCGCCGACCTCGTAGATGTAGCCCTTCCAGAATTGCGCGTCCGGTTCCGGAATGACATGCAGCAGGCATAACGTGCAGCCGACATTGCGTATGGCGGCGTCGACCGCGAAATCGAAGGCGAAATCCGCGTTCTCCGAAAAATCGGTGCAGAACAATATCTTACGGTAATTGCCTATGCGCAGTTCAGACTTTTCCATGACGACCGCCTTTTTTCAGAGCCACGCCCTGTCAAGATTCCGCCAAAGTTTTGAAGCTGCCATTGTGCGTCCATACCCACAAACTCACACACACCCACACACGGCCTTCATAATTTTTTCCAGTGACTGCGGTTGTTTCAACGCGCCAGCCCCGGCAGCCATGTCGCCAGTTGCGGGAACACGATCAGCAGCGCGCATGCCACGAATAACGCCAGCAAAAAAGGCATCGCACCCCTGAACACGGTCTGCAAAGGTATGCTGCGCTCGATCCCGCTGACCACATAGACGTTCACACCGACAGGCGGCGTGATGACACCCATCTGGGTCACCAACACAATCATAACACCAAACCAGATCGGATCAGACCCGAAACCTCTGATCACAGGATAAAAAATCGGCACGGTCAGCAGGATCAGGGCCAGCGAGTCAATGAAACACCCGGCCACCAGATAGAAGAGTATGATCAAGATGACGACCACCCAGGGCGGCACCGGCAGACCGGCCAGAGTCTCGGCAAAACTCATGGGCAAGCCTGTGACCGCCAGAAAGTGTCCGAACATCGTCGCCCCCGCCACTATCACCATCACCATGCAGGAAGTGCGGACCGTCTCTTCCGCCGCCGTCGCCAGCATTCTAAGCGAACAGTTGCCGCCGACCGCAGCGATAATCACGCTGCCGGCCGCACCGACCGCCGCGGCTTCGGTCGGAGTGAAAAAGCCGGCGAACATGCCGCCCATGACAAAAAGGAACAGCGTCAGCGTCTCCAAGACACCCCACAACGATTTGAACCGCGCCCGCCAAGGGATTGACACCGTCGGCGGCGCGAGCTCTGGGTTGAAATGGCAGCGCACACCGATCACCACGCAAAACAGCAAGGCGGTCAGCAATCCCGGGATTATGCCGGAGATGAAAAGTTTGCCGATAGACTGCTCGGTCAAGATGCCGTAAACGATGAAGACGACGCTCGGCGGTATCATCATGCCCAGCCCGCCCCCCGCCGCCACCGCGCCGCTGGCAAGCGCGTCGTCATATTTGAAGCGCCGCATTTCCGGCAGGGCCACAGCCGCCATGGTCGCAGCCGTGGCGGGTCCGGAGCCGCAGATCGCGCCGAAAGCCGCGCAAGCGCCGATCGTGGCCATTGCCAGACCGCCCTTGAGCGACGAAAGCCAACAATTGGCGGCCGCGAACAGCCGACTGCTGATGCCGGTATGGAACGACACCTGACCCATAAACACGAACAAGGGGATGACGGTCAGACTGTAATTCGAAAAAATGTCAAAAAGGTCTGCGGACAGCACGGCCAGCGCAGCCTTGCCCGAGATCACGCAGGCATAGCCGGCCACCCCGACCGCCCCCATCACGATCGCCACCGGCATGCTACACATAAGCAAGAGCAGCAATGCCAGACATCCGATTGTGCCGATGGTCAGCGGTGTCATGAGCGGATCAGCTCCCTTCCGGGATAGACCAGATGGAAAACCACGACAACCGCGGTCATCACGAACGCCGCCGCCATCAGCCAAGGCAGCCAGAATATCGGCAGCTCGATCGTGTCGGTCACCTGCCTATTTCGCAAAAAGCGCAAACCGCATCCGACACACTCATACGCCGCCAGCAGAAAACAGCCGATCATGACCAGGCGCATGCAAGAGTCCACCACCAATCGGCTGCCACGGTTGAGCTTGTTGAAAAAGTATTCGATCGCCACATGGCCTTTCACCGCAGTCGTCAGCGGCAGGGCGCAGGCGATCGTGACGGCCCCGGCTATGCGCACTATGTCGTATGCGCCTTTGACCGGATGCCCAGCCACGCGCAGCACCACGTCCGCGCACACCACCAATATCGAGGCCGCCATGCCGAGACAGGCCAACGCGGTAATGCCGTGACACAAGACCACGACCCCGCCCCAGAACCACCCCAACTCTCTTTTTGCCTGCGCGGTCATAAGGTCATTTCTTCTGCGCCTGCGCGCGGGCCTCGGCCACGGCGGCTTTCAGGTCGTTCAGGAACGCCTCGCCCGGCACCCCCTTCTGCGACGCCTTGTCCACGTATTCTTTCAAAAGCGGGCTTACCTTTTCGACCCACAGAGCCTGCTCCTGCGGTGAAAGCGGCAGGATGTTGCGCTTCAGGTCGGCAATGAACTGCAGCCCCTCCCGGTCAGCCGCGTTCCAGGCCTCACCGTGTTTCACGACCCATTCGGCGCTGACATCCGCTATCACTTTGCGCAGATCTTCCGGCAGAGACTCCCATTTCTGCAGATTCATCGCCACAAAAAACGCCGTTGTGTAGCCGATGCACTTTGAATCCGTCATGCAGGTTATGACTTCGCCTTGCTTCCAACCCTTCAGGGTTTCGACCGGGCAGAAGGTCGCGTCCACAACCCCTTTCTGCAAAGCCTCATAAGTCTCGCCCTGCGGCATGCTGACCGGCGACCCGCCCAGGCTCTCGACGATTTTGGAGCAGAAACCAGTGGCCCTGACCTTGACGCCCTTCAGATCAGCCAGACTTCCCACCGGGCGCTTTGACGCCAAGATACCCGGGCCGTGCGCATGGACATACAGCACCTTGACGTCCTTGGTTTCGGCCGGCGCGTACTTCGCCGCCAACATGTTCACGATACGCGTGGCGCTCAGACCGTCTGGATAACCCAGCGGCAGGTCCAGGCCCTCCAACAGAGGGAAGCGTCCGCGCGTATACGCGAAGGCGCTCATGCCGATATCAGAAATGCCGTCTACGACACCTTGATAGCACTGGTCGGCCTTGGTCAGCGCGCCTCCGGAAAACACCGTGATCTCAAGCCGCCCGCCAGACCGCGCGTTGATCTCATCGGCCCACTCTTTGGCAAGCTTGGCCTGCACGTGCGTGGGCGGGAAGAAAACGCTGTATGTCATCTTCAGGGCCGGGCCGCCTGACTCGCCTTTGACCTGAACCCGATCGTTTTTCTTGCCGCAACCGGTAACCGACAACAACGCGGCTACTGCCGCGAAAACAACGCATTTAATATTCATGCCCTGTATTTTAACCCCGCCGCGCCCGCGTGACAATACGTTTTATCAGGATTAGACAGCAATTCCTCATTCCTGATTCACAATTCCTGATTTCAAGCTGGCTTTTGCTTGACGCGTGCGCCCAAACCTGCCATTTTATCAGCCCGACTGCGCGCATAGACACTCTGTCCGGGTTGGCTCGTCCAGTGAAGGTCTATGTCAAAGAAAGGCCAGGCCCCAATTATGCGGCGTGACGACATTAAGAAAGTCCTGATCATCGGCTCCGGCCCGATCGTGATCGGACAGGCTTGCGAATTCGATTACTCCGGAACCCAAGCGTGCAAGGCACTGCGCGAATGCGGGTATAAGATCGTCTTGGTCAACTCCAATCCCGCCACGATCATGACCGACCCGGTCATGGCCGACGCCACTTACATCGAGCCGCTTAACGTCGAACGCCTGGAGCAGATCATCGCCAAGGAGCGCCCTGACGCGCTGCTTCCCAACCTCGGAGGGCAGACCGGACTGAACCTCTCGATCGAACTCTCCAAAAAAGGCATTCTCGATAAATACGGGGTCAAGGTCATCGGCGTAAACCTTGACGCCATCGAGCGCGGCGAAGACCGGCAGGTTTTCAAAAACACCATGTTGGCGCTGGGCATCGAAATGCCAAGTAGCGAAATCGTGTATACCGTAGAGCATGCCGAGGGCGTCGCGGCCAAACTCGGCTATCCTGTCGTCGTGCGGCCCGCTTACACGATGGGTGGCACCGGCGGCGGACTCGTCTACAACGTCGAGGAACTGCGCACGATCGTCAACCGCGGCTTGGAGGCTTCGCTTACCCACCAGTGCCTCATCGAAGAATCAGTGCTGGGCTGGGAAGAGCTGGAGGTAGAGGTGGTGCGCGACGCCAAAAACAATATGGTCGCGGTCTGCTTTATCGAGAACATCGACCCCATGGGCGTCCACACCGGCGACTCGTTCTGCTCAGCGCCGATGCTGACCATCGACAAGTCTGTCCAGGACCGCCTCCAGGATTACGCTTTCAGGATCGTCGAATCGATCGGCGTCATCGGCGGCACCAATGTGCAGTTCGCGCACGACCCGCAATCCGGGCGCATCGTGATCATCGAGATCAACCCGCGCACATCGCGCTCGTCGGCGCTGGCTTCAAAGGCCACTGGCTTTCCGATCGCGCTGATATCCGCCAAGCTGGCCAGCGGCAAGACTCTGGACGAGATACCTTACTGGCGTGACGGCACACTGGACAAATACACCCCGTCGGGCGATTACATCGTGATCAAGTTCGCGCGCTGGGCCTTCGAGAAGTTCCGCGGGGTCGAGGACAAGCTGGGCACGCAGATGAAGGCCGTCGGCGAGGTCATGGCCATCGGCAAGACTTATAAGGAGACTTTCCAGAAGGCGATCCGGGCGCTCGAGAACGGCCGTCACGGACTCGGCTTCGCCAAGGATTTCAACAAAAAAAGTTTGCCGGAACTTCTGGACATGCTGCGCTTCCCCAACAGCGAGCGCCACTTCCTGATGTACGAGGCCATCCGCAAAGGCGCCACCGACGAGCAGCTTTTCGAACTCACCATGGTCAAGCCTTGGTTCATCAAGCAGATGCGCGAGCTGGTTTCGCTGGAAGAGCGGATCCTGCAATACAAGGGCGCCATGCCGCCGGATGATCTGCTGGTCAAGGCTAAGCAAGACGGTTTCTCGGACAAGTACCTGTCAAAAATTCTCGGCATCAAAGAGAAGAACATCCGGATGCGGCGCAGCGACCTGGGTGTCCGCGAGACTTGGCACCAGGTGCCGGTCAGCGGCGTTGAGAACGCCAACTATTACTATTCGTCGTATAATGCCGCAACTAACGGTTGCGCGGTCTCGGCCAACCCAAAGAAGGTCATGATCCTGGGCGGCGGCCCCAACCGCATCGGTCAGGGCATCGAGTTCGACTACTG
>CAYRZP010000096.1:7224-8340 GCA_964428885.1 uncultured Lentisphaeraceae bacterium | reverse complement strand
AAACTTCCTGACAGTCAACAGGTGCTTTCACTTCGCAGTTCGGAGTTGAACGTTCGACGTTCGGAGTTAGAAGGAGCCACATGAAAATCACCATTGTCCACCAGCACGTCCCCGCCGATGCGGCCGCCGATGAGCGCGACGTGCTCGACCAAGTCGAGGCGATCGGCGTTGCGCTTCGCTCTAAAGGCCATGTGGTCTCGGCCCTGCCCTGCACCACGGACCTCGGCAACGTGCGGCGCAAGCTGGAGGTCCTGAAACCCGATTGCGTGTTCAACCTCGTCGAGACGCTGGACGGCTCCGGCCGCCTCATCCATCTCGCTCCAGCGCTTTGGGAAACCAAGGGCATCGTGTTCACCGGCAGCTCCGCCGACACGCTTTACCTCACGACACAAAAACTTCTTTCCAAAGAGCGTATGTCCGCCGCCGGGCTGCCCGTGCCGGAATGGGTGGAAGGGGGAGAGGGAAACGCTCAACGTTCAACGCTCAAGGTTCAACGCTCAAGGTTCAACGCTCAACGCCCAACGCAGAAGGCCGACTGGATCGTGAAATCGGTCTGGGAGCACGCCTCGGTCGGTCTCGGCGACGCCAGTATCCTGCGCGGCCTGACGGCGGAAGGGGCCGCGGCGCACACTCCTGAGGGCGCCTTCGCCGAGCGCTTCATCGAAGGACGCGAATTCAACCTGGCCCTGCTCGCCGGAACAGACGGGCCGGAAGTGCTGCCGCCCGCCGAGATCGTGTTCGAGGATTTCCCCGCCGGCAAGCCGCGCATCGTGGGATACCGGGCCAAGTGGGACACGGACTCGTTCGAGTATGCGCACACGGTACGACGCTTCGCCGACCCCGCCGCCGACGGCGCGCTGCTCGCGGAGCTGGAGCGGCTGGCGCTGCGCTGCTGGGAGGTGTTCGCGCTCAACGGCTGGGCCCGCGTCGATTTCCGCGTGGACGCGCAGGGCCGGCCGTGGATCCTCGAGGTCAACTCCAACCCGTGCCTCTCGCCGGACAGCGGTTTCGCCGCCGCGCTGGAAAAAGCGGGCATCCCTTACGCCGACGCCATGGAGCGGATCGTGCGGGCGGCAATTCGGGCGTCCGGGACGTCCGCCCGTACCGGCGATCAGT
>CAYRZP010000096.1:0-7124 GCA_964428885.1 uncultured Lentisphaeraceae bacterium | reverse complement strand
TCGGGCGTCCGGGACGTCCGCCCGTACCGGCGATCAGTGCGGCGGGACGTCCCGGACTTCCGCACGTGCGGCGCCGAACGTCACCTGGCGCTTTGAAGTCGCGCCAGCCGATGTCGCGGCGATCCGTGAGGTCACGGCCTCGACCGGCTATTTCCACGGTGACGAGATCGATGTGGCCGCCGAACTGGTTGAAGAACGGCTGGCCAAAGGCACGGCCTCGGGCTACGAGTTCGTGATCGCCGAGTGCGGCGGACGGGTGGTCGGCTACACCTCTTTCGGGCCCGTGCCCTGCACGCGGAGCAGCTTCGACTGGTACTGGCTGGCGGTGCGTCCCGAGATGCAGAACAGCGGCATCGGGCGGCGGCTGCTCGCCGAAGTCGAACGCCGCGCCCGCGAGATGGGAGGCGCGCAGCTCTTCTGCGAGACCTCGGCCCGCCCGCAATACGCCTCCACCCGCGCCTTCTACGAGCGCATGGGCTTCACCCTCTGCGAGGTGCTCGATGATTTCTACGCCCCCGGCGACGGCCGTGCCACCTACCGCAAAACATTGGCTCGCGGGCGCGATTGAAACTGTTTTGGTTCGCACCACGATCCCCTTCTTTGTGAATGGCAGGGCTTGTGCCACAAAGGCGGCGCTGATAATATAATGCCATGTCGAGATAACCGTGAGTGCCCACGGCTGGATTGAGAAGGGAGCGCTCTATGCGTAACAGGATGGTGCCGGCGATCTTTTTGGCGTTCGGCGCGGCTGCGGCCTGCGCGGGCGAGGGCGGCATGGTCGCGCACGTGTCGGTCATCCCTTCCGCCCGCTTCATCCTTCAGGTCGGCGTGCTGGTGTTCGCCGCCAAGATGGGCGGCAGGCTCTTCAGCCGCTGGCGTCTGCCGCGCCTGCTGGGGGAGCTGGCGGCCGGCGTGGCGATCGGGCCCCACATGCTCGGCGGGCTGGCGATCCCGCTGTTCCCCGACGGTCTTATGAGCGATGCCCTTGACTTCTTAGGAGCGCACAGCCCTGTCGCAGGCATTGTGACCGTCTCGCTGCTGGTCTTCTTCTTCCTGACCGGTCTGGACACCGACATCCGGCGCTTACGACACACGCCAAAAATCGGTATCGCAATGAGTCTGGGCGGTTTGCTGTTCTGCTTCATGGCTGCACTAGCCATCGCAATCCTGGGCAGCGGCCGGGGGCTGATGCCGCCGTCTTGGCAATGGCTCACCCCGCAGGCGCTGCTGGTGAGCACGGCGGTTTCTGTGACCTCTCTGGGCATGCTGGCCAAAATGCTGGCGGAGCGGCAGCGGCTGGAGTCGCCGTCCGGCGAGGCGGCGTTGACCGCCGCGGCGACCGACACCGCGGTTGGCATTTTCATGTTCACGGTCTTTTCCGGGATGCTGGCGGCCGCCGCCGAAGGGTCGGCCATGAGCGCGCGCCTGATGTCCGCGATGGCTCTGCGCACCGGCATCGGAGTCGGTTTGGTTTTCTTGTGCGGGTTCCCGATCGCGCGTTTTGTTAACAATCTGGCGCTGCGCGAGAAGAACTTCACCAGCGCCTTTGCGGTGTCCGCCGCCTGCCTGCTGATATCGGGCGGCATCATGGGGATCATGGGCCTCTCGGTCATCGCCGGCGCATACGCCATGGGGCTGGTCTTCTCAACGACCGACCTGCGGCATGAGATACGCGAGCGCCTGGACTTCGTCAGCGTCGTGCTGGTGCCGGCCTGCTTCACGGTGGCCGGCATGCAGATCAACCTGAGTGTCTTAAGCGATCCGGCCGTGCTTGTCGGGACTCTGGTTTTTGTCGTCGGCACTGTGCTGGCGAAAGCCGCGGGCTGCGCCTGGCCGGCCTTCTTCTCCGGTCTGGACGCTTTGGGATACCTGCGGGTCAGCCTGGCGTCAATGCCGCGCGGCGAGATATCACTGGCCATGCTGGCGGCAGTAATGCTCATGACCCCGTTGCCGCCGTCACTGCTTTTAAGCGCGGCGCTGCTGGTGGCGCTGACTTGCGCGGCCGGGCCGGCCTTGGCCGAGAGGGCCTTCGCCAGAAGCGGCGCGGGAACACGGCACCCGGTGCCTGTTACCGAAACAGTCAAGACCGTCTTCCGCTTCCCCAGCCAGCAGACGGCATTGCTCATGATCAACCGCGCGGTTGAGATTTTCGAGGACGACGGCTTCTACGCGCAACGCCTCAACCGCTATCAGATCCTCTACCGGATCAGCCGCGAGTCGCAGGTGATCCACCTCAAAAGCCATGAGGGCACAGTGGTTTTTGAATGTTCGGAACGGGAAAGGCCGCTGGTGAATGCGGTGATGATGGAGCTGTCATCCGGCATGGAACAAAGCCTGCGTGAACTGCGGAAGCCCTTTGATGATGTTTCGCTGCGCAAAAACATGCAGCTTCCTGAGAATGCCGTCGACGCGGCCTCGGCTGCGGCCATGCTTAAGAACCGTTTCACGCGCGGCGCACTCAAGCCGCGGCTGCTGGCGACCACCAAACAGGGCGCCATCTCGGAACTGGTCACGCTGCTCTACGACAACGGTCTGGTGATGGACCGCGAAAGAGCGGTGCAGGCGGTCTACGAGCGCGAGCAGGGCCTTTCGACCGGTCTGGAGTTCGGGGTCGCCATACCGCACGCGCGGACAGACGCGGTGGCGCGGTTGGTCTGCGCGGTTGGCCTGAAAAAAGAGGGGCTCGATTTCGATGCGGTTGATGGCGAGCCGACGCGGATCGTGGTGCTGGTGCTGGCGCCGGACAACGCGGCCACGCCGCAACTGCAACTGATCGCGCAGATATGCCGGATGCTGGACGAGCGCGGCCGCGCCGCGCTGCTGGCCTGCGAGACATCGGACGACATGTCGGCGGTGCTGGCCGCCGCGCCCGGGCAGAGGTCCGGCGGGGCGGCCAACGCGCCGGCCGCCGGCCGGGCCGGCAAAGCGTCGCCGCTGGCGGCTTGCCTGCAATGGCAAAGTGTCGCCTTGGATTTCGCCCCTCCGGACCAGAGCCAGGCCATGACAATGCTGGTCGCCTTGTGCGCACGGGCGGGCGCCGTCAGCGGGGCCGAGGAAATCCGTGCCGAACTGCAGCGGCAGGGCGAAGCGCACGTCGAGGCCGTTGACCATGCGGCTGCCTTCTTCAGCATGGAGACCAGACATGTTTACCGAACGGTCGTGGCGGTTGGAGTCAGTGCCGCCGGGGTCGCCTGCGCCGGAGGCCAAGTCTGCAAGGTGTGCGCGCTTGTGCTTTTCCCGCCGTCGTCGGCGCAAGAGGCTGAAAAGGTTTTAGCCGCCCTGCGCCTGTCTTTGTCGCAGCAGAACCTGCCCAAGCTGCTGGCCGCCAAGAGCAGCAAAGAAGCGCTGGATTGTTTACTGGCCGCAGACCTCTGAAATGCGGGGCGGAATTAACTAAGACTTCCTATTATGTTGAACTCAACATGACAGAGAGACTGAATGCAAAAGATAAAGACGTGGAGTTGTTTTTTCTATTCTTCCGTCGACATGCCCGTGCCCCCAAGTTTTCGCGCTAGAAAACCGCTTTCGCTTGCCGTATCATATCACCCATTGATTAACCGCCTTGCCTGAGGAGAAACTCCAATGAGATCCTTCATGTCGCTTTCGGCTGTCACATTAACCTTGTCCCTGTTCTGCTGCGGCTGCGGCAAGCAGAGCGGGAAGACTCCTTCCGAACCGGACACCCCCGCTCCAGGATATGTGGTGGCCATGGTCAACGGCACCCCTCTCACATGGGCCGAAATGGAACAAAGAGCCATGGGATTCCTTAAAGACGACATCGAAACCAATCATCTCATCATCCCGACAAACCGCATCGGCGAGGCCAAGGAGCACTTCCGCCGCAAATCCATCAACGCATTTGTGTTCAAGGCCCTGATGATGGATGAGGCCGCGAAACAGAAGATCGTTTTGAATAATGTTGACCGCAACGAGGGCCTAAAGGCCCTGGCCAGAACCCTGCAATCGCGCAACTGGACAACCAACGATTTCTTTCTGAAAGGTCCAATGGACGAGGCCACGATGCGCCGCGAATTCGAGGACGGCCTGGTCATTGACAAGTTGCTTAAACTGAACGTTCGCAACAGGCTGAAGATCAGCGACCAAGAGATTGCCGACGCGGTGGCCATGCTGCAGGCGACCAACGAGCTTAAACGCGCCAAGCTGGAGACGGTCCGGAAACAGTTGACGGAAGGCGGGAATTTTGCGGATGTCGCGCGCAGTCTTTCGGAATGCCCCTCCGCCGGCAAGGGCGGCGACCTTGGCGAGATCACACGAGGCAAGCTGTTAAAGCCGCTCGAAGACGCCGCTTTCGCTTTGAAGGTCAACGAGATCAGCCCCGTGATCCAGACACGCTTCGGGTTCCATTTGATCAAGGTGACTTCCCGGACCCCGCGCACCGAGGCGACCGGATCGTCGCCAGAAGTGCCCGAGACCATCAGGATTTCACATATCCTCTTGAAGAACGTCGACACCAGCCGCAAACGCATAACCGACGCCATCCTTAAAGCGAAGTTCAACGCCGGGGTGGAAGCCTTTTTCAAAGATCTCAGGAACAAAGCCAAGATCCAGTGCTTCCTGTACGAAAACATGTTCCCGTGACAAACTTGTTCCAGGTCAACCGGAACCAACACCGTAATCGTAATCATAATCTTGCTCTTGATCCATTTCGTAACAGGGGATTATGTTTAAGCTTATGAACAACGTATGCTAAATTCCGATTGGTTGAATTCGTAAGGAGCAGACTTCCAACTCCTGACTCGGGCATGAATTCAACTATGTTGAAATGCGCCGCGGTTGGTCTTGACGCGCTTTTCTGTTGCCTCACCGGGCAATGGGTTTGTATAGTGATAACAATTAAACATGCGTGGAGGTAACGGTCATGTCGCTGAAACAATCTGCTAAATCATTCCCTGGTTGTGCGTTGTGCTTGCCGGTCATCTTCTTAATGCTGGCCGGCTGCGGCCCTTCTCCGGAAGAAATCGAGGCCCGCGAAACCCGGCTGGGGCGTGAAATCGAGTTATATCTGAACAAGGTGCAGGAACTGGATATGCAAGGCCAGCAGGAACTGGCTATGGCCTTCCTGGAACGGGGTCTGCAAAATAAAAAATTCATCTCTCAACGCGAGCGTTTTTTTGAGCTGAAGGTGGACATGATGCTTATGCGCGAAGAGGCGGAACAGGTCAAGGCGCTGGAGCTCGATGCCTGGCAGAACTCCCCCGGCTGTGCGCAGCGCGTTTTCGGCCGCGTTCACGAGTATTACCGGCAGCGCCAAGACCATGAGGCGATCCTGAAATGGGGCGACAGCCTGCTGGCACTGGAGAACTCCCTGCCTGAAGAACTGCACGGTCAGGTCTGGGGCTGGAAACTGGACGCGTTCGTCGCCCTGCAGGACGAGCATGGTGCAAAAGAGTGCGTTGACCGCATTTTGGCCAAAGTCAAGGCCGACGTTTCGGCCTCAATGCTCCAAAGCGCCCTGGGCGGCTTGGTTGACGGAAGCCGCCACGATCTGGCGGTGACGCTTATCCGTTATCTGGAGAGCAAGGACCTCCAGTCCGAGCCCCACCACAACATGCTGGTCACGCTGTCCATGCGTTGCGCTTTGGCCGACAAGACCTTTGAGTCCGTGGCGTCGGCCTTCGCCGCCTGCGTCCGGCAGTTGCCCGATGACCAGATGGTCCAAATCACAAGGCTGGTTGCCGGGGTTTTGCGGCGCAACAGCAAGACGGCTCTGCTGGAACAGTGCGCCAGGGAAGTCATATTTAACGCCGTCGGCAAACACAACGCCGTCAATTACGCCGCGCAGGTGTGGGTGGAGACCGGCATCGCCGCCAACCGCAAGCTCTTGCCGGAACGGCTGGACGCATTGCTTAACGCGAAAGTCCCGCCGGTGCAGGTCGCCAATCTGTTTGACCGCTATTTCTACGAGATGGCCGAGGATCGGGATCTGATATGCAGCCTCTGCGCCGTGGGCGAGCGCATATTGGCCGTCTGTTCAGACGAATCGGTCACCAGCACCGTGAAGATCAAGGTTCTCGACGGCGCCTTCATAACCGATAATTTCGACCGGGCCGTCCAGATGCTTGAAAAGGGCATACCTGACAAAGACAAGGCGTGGCACGACATGTCCATTTCCAAGGTCAAGGCGCACCGGGCCATGGCTCAGAACAAGCCGCGGGACGCGGTGCAATATTTCCGCGAGTTTATGAACGCATTGGTCGCTTCCGATCAGGCAGAGGAGTCCGACCCGACCAGCGGCATAGCCTACAGCCGCGAGTGGATTTTGGGAAGGAACGCCAGCCGCATCGCCAAAATCCTCGAGTCGGTCCCGGACGAGAAACTGGCGAAAGAGGCTCGGGAAGAGGCCAAGAATTATTTCAGGGATGCCCTCAAAAAGGCCGCAGGCGATGCCGACGCGCTGAAACTGCTGGAGGCCGAGACCAAAGGCATGGGGCTGTGAGAGCGCGTCGTCCGGCGGCTTAACGGTTCCAGTTCGACACCAGTTCGGCGATCGCGTCGATCGCCGCCGCTTCCGGCAGGGTCTTGACCCGCCGCCCGCGGACAAACAGGGTGAACTTGCCGTCGCCGCCCGACACCGCGATGTCCGCATGGCGGGCTTCGCCGGGCCCGTTCACCAGACAACCCATGACCGCGACATGCGGCCGGGGCGCTTCCGGATGCTCCCGGTAGAACCGCTCAAGCCGCGCCTCCACGCGCGCCGCCACCTCCGCGACATTCACGCGTGTCCGTCCGCACGTGGGGCAGGCGGTGACCGCCGCCCCGGGCGCGCGCGAACCCACGCAGCGCAGCAGCTCAACCCCGACCCGCACCTCTTTTTCAGGCGTGTCCGTGAGCGAGACGCGCAGCGTGTCGCCGATCCCCTCCAACAGCAACGCCCCCATCGCGACGCACGAGCGCACCGTGCCGGGGATCAGCGTGCCGGCTTCCGTGACGCCCAGGTGCAGCGGATATTCCGTCCGTTCCGCCAGCATGCGGTAGGCCGCCAGCGTCCGCGGCACATCTGAAGCCTTCACGGAAATCTTGATCTCGCGGTAATCCTCCGCCTCCAGATAGGCCACGTGCCGCAGCGCGCTCTCCACCAGCGCCTCGGCCGTGGCCGAGCCGTG
>CAYRZP010000095.1:3282-8391 GCA_964428885.1 uncultured Lentisphaeraceae bacterium | reverse complement strand
TCGCCGCGCCTGACGCGCCTGAACGGATTTTTAAAAGCACCCGCGAAGCCTCGCGATCTTTTCTGGCCACGCTCCGAATCCAGCTCCGACAAGGCTTTGCGGACTTCCGCCGCCACAACTTGGCTGTCGGCAGGCCGCTGCATCGGATCGGTCTCCAGCATACGCATCACCAACTTCTGCGTGAAGACGGAAATCTTGCTGGTGGCCTTGCCGAGGGGCAGCGGCTTTTCGTACAGGCGCGCCTTGATAACCTCCTCCGGCGTTTCTCCTGAAAAAGGGATGCGGCCCGCCAGCAGATAATACAGTGTGGCGCCCAAGCTGTAGATGTCGCTGCGGTGCGTGTCCTGGCAGCCGCGCAGAAGTTCCGGCGCGATGTAGTTGGGCGTGCCGACCAGCTTGCCCTTTTCGATTCTGCGCATGACCCCCGACAACCCGAAATCAACCAGTTTGGCGTTGCCGTCGCGGTCGAGCACGATATTGCCTGGCTTGATGTCGCCGTGCACCAGTCCCTCGCGGTTGATCGCCGTGAGCCCTTCCGCCACGTCCAGAGCCATGCGCAAGACCAAGCGTTCGTTCAGCTTGCCCTCGCGTTCAGACATAGAATTGAAATCCTCGCCGCTCACCAGTTCCATCACTAGGTAAGGGTGGCCGTCATGGAAATTCAAGGCGTGAACCTGCGCCACGCGCGGGTGGTTGATCTTGCCGGCCGCGCTTGCCTCCCGCTTGAGCAGGTCGCGATATTCCTGATCGGCGGCGCCATCCCGACGCACCAGCTTGATCGCGACATCGCGATCAAGCATATCATCCTTGGCGCGGTAGATGGCGCCCATGCCGCCCGCGCCGATCGGCGCGTACAGCGTGAAGCTGTCAAGCCGCCCCGGAACCAGCATCCTCTTTTTGCAAATCCGGCAGGCGATGTACGACAAAGGCTTGGCGTCCATCACCGGGACCGTCCTGTTGCAGTGCGGGCAGGTCGCTTCTTCCAGACTGGCGAACTCGAGGCCCGTGCGATCGGCATCAGTCACAGCCATCAGCGCCTGCGGTTTTTTGATCACCGATCGCAGTACCACTTGTTTTTTTTCTTCAGTAGCCACTTGATTCAGCTTTCGGTTGTCACCGTCCAAAAGCGATTAGGGAATAACCAGCTTAATTCAACAGATCTTCACACCACCAGCCGCTTTGCGTCCGGACAGCATAATCACTGCCGCAAGTTGCCATACTTTATTATTTTTCACTTCCCCCTGTCGAGCACCTTTTCAAGGCGCCGATCATTCGTCCGATTCTAAAGATAAAAAAATCTCGTGCGCAGTTGACAACCAGCGAAATTTCCTCTATCATAGATTTTACAAGTTGCGAATAGTGTCTTTTTATGTCTCTTTTTGGATTCATTACATTGTTTAGGCTTGCCGTGATGGAGGATCCGTCTGAAAAAATGACGGGAGTTGTTTTTTAAGAAATTGGAACGCTAAAGCCGATCACGTCAGCCGCTCTTTTAACGCCTTCCCTTCACCTGCGTTGCGGTCTTGCTGTAATCTTGACTTAGGTCTTCCAAGAAGCCAATACCACTTTGGGGCTGTCGGTTTTCGCATGTCGCGGGTACGGCAGCATGGGCGAGGTAGCCTACAAACCTGAAATTTGCCATGGGTCCCGGGTTTGCCAGTCACAGTACACTACATGGCGTTTGTGAAGTAGATAAGGATAGAGACATGGACATCTATGTGGGCAATCTTGCCTATACGACCAATGATGAGTCACTGAGAGTAGCGTTCGCGGAATTCGGCGAGGTGGCTTCCGCCCGTGTTGTGGCAGACCGCATGACCGGCCGTTCCAAAGGGTTCGGCTTTGTAGAAATGCCGGATCGCGCACAAGCCCAAGCCGCGATCGACGCGCTCA
Source organism: uncultured Lentisphaeraceae bacterium (assembly GCA_964428885.1). Taxonomy (GTDB): domain Bacteria; phylum Verrucomicrobiota; class Kiritimatiellia; order RFP12; family UBA1067; genus JAQVQN01. The sequence goes on along the minus strand of CAYRZP010000095.1, from coordinate 6,498 downwards.
ACGGCAAAGAACTGGACGGCCGTACCCTGCGCGTTAACGAGTCACAGCCCAAACCGCGTGAAGAGCGCCGCGGCGGCGGCGGATTCGGTGGCGGAGCCGGCGGCGGAGGCTTCCACGGCGGGCGCGGCGGCGGCGGACGCGAGCGCCGCGAGTCACGCTGGTAAACCGCAAGCTGCGGTATTCCGCACAGTCAAACTAATCGAAACACCGCCGCTTCCAATGGGAACGGCGGTTTTTTTGTCAGTACCACAACAATCCGCATGACGCGCCTGCAACCTTTTTGATAAATTCACGTTTTTGTTTTTCAGGACAACCGATATGCATCTTTACCGAACCCACACCTGCAACCAGTTGCGCGCAAGCGACGCCGGCGCGACCGCCCGGCTCTCCGGCTGGATATTCCGCGTGCGCGACCACGGCGGCATTCTTTTCATGGATATCCGCGACCATTACGGCATCACACAAGCGGTGATACACCCCAGCCGGAATTTTTTCGACACGCTTAGCCGCACTAAACTGGAAAGCGTCATCACCGTAACCGGCAAAGTGGTCACGCGCGAACCTTCTACCATCAACCCGGATCTTCCGACCGGCGAGATTGAACTTGTCGCGGACGAGTGCCTGGTCGAGGCTGACGCCGGGCCGACTCCCCTGTATATCCCCGGCGACGAGGACGGGACCGAAGACCTGCGGCTGAAGTTCCGTTTCCTGGATCTGCGGCGCGAGCGTATCCACAACAATATCCTGCTGCGCTCTAGAATCATCTCTTTCCTGCGCAAGGCCATGGAGTCACACGGTTTTAACGAATACCAGACACCCATCCTCACCTGCAGCTCGCCCGAAGGCGCCCGCGACTATCTGGTGCCCAGCCGCATCCACCACGGCAAGTTCTATGCCCTTCCGCAGGCCCCGCAACTCTTCAAGCAATTGCTGATGGTCGCCGGATTCGACCGCTATTTCCAGATCGCGCCCTGTTTCCGCGACGAAGACGCGCGCGCCGACCGCTCCCCCGGAGAGTTTTATCAGTTGGATATGGAAATGTCTTTCGTGACGCAAGAGGACGTCTTCGCGGTGGTCGAGGACGTGCTGTATAAGGCATTCACGCATTTCTCCGGCAAACAGACCGAACCCACCCCGTGGCCCCGCATCCCTTACCGCGAGGCCATGCTGAAATACGGCAGCGACAAACCCGACCTGCGCATCCCGATCGAAATGTTCGACTGTTCCGTCCTCTTCGGGAACTCGGGCTTTAACGCTTTCGCCACGGCGGTCAAAGCCGGCTCGGTCGTTCGCGCTATCCCGGTCAGGAAGATCAAAGACAAGCCGCGCAGCTTTTTCGACAGACTCGTCGAGCACGCTAAGACCGTCGGTGCCAAGGGCCTCGCCTACCTGATCTGGGACAGCGGCGCCGTCAAAGGTCCGATCCAGAAGTTCCTGAACCCGGCAGAGCTGGCCGCCATCGCGGACATGGCCGGCGCGCAGGACGGCGACGTGATCTTTTTCGTCTGCGACGAAGCCGGCAAGGCCGCCAAGATCGGCGGAGATCTGCGCGTGAAGCTCGGGCGCGATCTCGGCCTCATCGACAAAAACGTCTTCAGGTTCTGCTGGATCGTCGACTTCCCGATGTTCGAGAAGGATGCCGAGACCGGCGCGGTGATCTTTTCCCACAATCCCTTCTCTATGCCACAAGGCGGCATGGATACGTTGCTGCACAAAGACCCGCTCGATGTGCTGGCCTACCAATATGACGTGGTCTGCAACGGCACCGAGCTGTCCAGCGGCGCCATCCGCAACCACCTGCCGGAAATCATGTATAAGGCTTTTGAGATCGCCGGCTACGGTCCGGAGGCCGTCGAACAGAAATTCTCCTGCCTGCTCAACGCCTTCAAATACGGCGCGCCCCCCCACGGCGGCATCGCCCCTGGCGTCGACCGCATGGTCATGCTTTTGGCCGGCGAGGAGAACATCCGCGAGGTCATCGCCTTCCCCATGAACCAGAAGGCGCAGGATCTGATGATGAACGCCCCGTCCGATGTCACGGAGAAGCAGCTCCGCGAACTCCACATCAAGGTCCGCGGACACGAACTGCCCCCGACGCAAGCCTGATCAGTACTCGAAGCCCGGCAGCTTCTGGTCAGTGTCCTGCACTGGGCGGAAGGTGTGGCGGTGCTCCGCGCACGAGCCGTGCCGGAAAAGCGCGGCCATGTGTTCGTTGACACCGTAACCCTTGTGCGCGGCGAACCCGTACTGCGGGAACCGCGCGTCAAGGTCCAGCATCAGACGGTCGCGCGTGACCTTGGCCACCACGCTGGCCGCCGCGATCAGGAAACTTTTGGCGTCCCCCTGCACGATCGCCGTAGATGCGCACGGCAGCCCTTTAACCGGAAGACCGTCCACCAGCAGATGCTCAGGCCGCACCGTCAACGCCGCCACCGCCCGCCGCATCGCCAGGTGCGTCGCGGCCAGAATGTTGATCCGGTCGATTTCTGCGGCGCTGCACAACCCCGTCGCCCACGACACCTCCGGCAAAGCGGTCAGGCGGCTGAAAAAATAATCACGCTGCGCCGCGGTTAATTGTTTTGAGTCAGTCAGATCCGCTAATTCGCCCGAGTACAGCCGCTCGGCAGCCTCACCCGGCATCGAGACCGCGCCCGCCACCACCGGCCCCGCCAGGCATCCTCTCCCGGCCTCGTCCACCCCGGCCACCACGGTCCCCGGACGGCTTAACCACAATCGCTTCTCAAACTCCAACACAGTATGGTTCCTTAGAAATTACACATGCGCCTCGTCTGGCAGACGCGCCGCTGCACCTGAGAAACGCGCCACCCGCATTTACGGCGATTATTAGTTAACATCATGGTCCTGCGTGTGTCAATCGGCATATCAATGACCCGCGCACACCCCCGTACCCGAACCATCTCTGACTTGCAATGAACGCAAACCTTTTAATATACTTTGCCCGTTTGGAGAAATTCTGAAATGTCGTGAACGTGAAACTTAAGCCAGGGAAAAAAGCTTGCCGCAAGATGCTGCCGCATGTCCTGAACAAGCAAACAGCGCAACTTTTCTGTACGCATATCATCATACACGCATTAAGGTGAATCAGCATGAAACGTATCATACAATGCCCGCATTGTGAAACCAAACTCGCAGTCTTCGACATCGGCAAGCCGATCAGCCAGAAGTGCCCGAAATGCGGCAAGGCCATCAATGTAG
>CAYRZP010000095.1:0-3182 GCA_964428885.1 uncultured Lentisphaeraceae bacterium | reverse complement strand
GAGCTGGTGGTCGGGCTCGAAGAGACCTTCGGGATCATGATCGAGGACGGCGATTTCAACCTGTGCAATTTCATATCGGTCGCGGCTTTGCGGGATTTCGTCAAAGACCGCCTATGTACAAGGACAGCCGAACATGAGTGATTTATGCCCGTGCGGCAGCGGACAGGCTTATGAAGCCTGTTGCGAACCCTTCCTGTTGGAAAAAGCCAGCCCGCCTACAGCACAGGCGCTGATGCGCTCTCGCTACAGCGCCTACGCCATGGGTGCGGTGGACTATCTTTTCAAAACCTCCGGCCCGAAAGTCCGCAAGGAGTTCGATGCCGAGAACACCAAGAAATGGTCGGAGTCCGCCGAGTGGACCGGCATCGAGATCCTCGCCGAACAGGGCGGCGGCGAGTCGGACGAGTCAGCCTCGCTCGAATTCATCGCCCACTACTCTGTCAAAGGCACCGCGTTCAACCACCATGAGAGCGCCTCATTCGTCAAAAAGAACGGCGTGTGGTTTTTCATGGACGGCAAAATCTACGGCCCTGACCCGGTCAGGCGTGAACACCCCAAAGTCGGCAGGAACGACCCCTGCCCTTGCGGCAGCGGCAAGAAACACAAGAAATGCTGCTATTCCACCGCGCGATGAAAATCAAGGCGGTCATATTCGATCTCGACGGCACGCTTGTGGACACGGAAATGCTCTGGACGGACGCCATCGCGTCTTACCTCGGCGACCGCCAATACCATTGCCCGCGCGAAACCCTGCTGCATGTCGTCTTCGGACGTTCATGGACTGACATTTATTTCGAGATCATCAAACGGTTCCCGCCGCTTGCTGATACCCCGCCGCACCAGATGGCCGAGAGCCTGCGCGGATATTACCTGCGCCTTAGACAGCGTAGCGAGAATGTGGTCATCGAATCTTCCGTGAAACTGCTGAAAAAACTCGCTCGAAAATATCCTGTCGCCATCGTCTCGGGTTCCCCGCGCAATGACGTGGCGGAGGCCGTCAAGCTGATGGGCGCCGAAAAAAAAGTGCGGTTAATTCTAGGCGCCGAGGATTATTCACCAGGCAAACCATCCCCGGCCGGTTTCCTGGCAGGCGCGCAAAAGCTGGGTGTCAATCCGTCCGAATGCATGGTCTTCGAGGACTCGCAGGCCGGCGTTAAGGCCGCCAAGGCTGCCGGCATGTTCTGCGTGGCCCTGTCCCGGCAGAACGCGCTCCCGCAGGACGTCTCCGCCGCCGACCTGGTGCTGACCGATCTTTCAGAATTCTCTCTGGAAGCCCTACAGCCCCAGCGGGCAAAATAAAAACGCCGAGAAAAAAATTGGCTTTTAGCGCGTTTGCGCTTGTAGTGAACCCAAAAAAAGTAAAAAATAGTTGATTATTTGCCACCTGTCAGGCTTATTGGCGGGTCCGTTTCCAGCGCAGCATGTGTACTGAATGAACATCCTGTTCGCAGTTCGTTGATGCGCCCACGGAAGCGGAATGGAACCCAAGGAGTGTAGTGCAATGCCCAGACCCATACCTTTGAACCGCGTCCGCAATATCGGCATCATGGCCCATATCGACGCAGGCAAGACCACCTGCAGCGAACGTATCCTTTTCTATTCCGGCAAGAATTACAAGCTTGGCGAAGTGCACGAGGGCGCAGCCACCATGGACTACATGGTCCAGGAACAGGAGCGCGGCATAACCATCACATCGGCGGCGACAGCCGTCTCATGGCGCGACCACCAGATCAGCCTGATCGACACGCCCGGGCATGTGGACTTCACGGCCGAGGTGGAGCGCTCGCTGCGCGTGCTCGACGGCGCGGTCGCGCTGTTCTGCGCGGTCGGCGGCGTGCAGCCCCAGACGGAACAGGTCTGGCGTCAGAGCGAGAAGTATGAGGTGCCGAAGCTCTGCATGATCAACAAGATGGACCGTATCGGGGCCAATTTCTTTGCTGTCATCGACGAGATCCGCGAAACCCTCGGCGGCAACCCGGTTGTGATGGTTTACCCCATCGGCGCGGGCGAGTCCTTCCGCGGCGTGGTCGACCTGCTGAAAATGAAGGCGCTGACCTTTGACGAGGCCTCCAAAGGCGTCAAGATCATAGAGAGCGAGATCCCCGAGGACCTGCGCGAGGAGTGCGAGCGCCTGCGTGTCGAGATGATGGAAAAGGCCGCCGAGCAGGACGAGTCCCTGATGGAGAAGTACTTCGCGGCAGGTTCCCTGACCGAAGAGGAGATCAGGCGCGGCATCCGCAAAGGCACGATCGCGCGCGCCCTGGTGCCCGCTTACTGCGGCACAGCCTTTAAGAATAAAGGCGTGCAGCCGCTCCTTGACGGCGTCATCGACTACCTGCCTTCGCCGCTGGACATCGGGGAAGTCCATTCCGCCGACAACCACGAGATGGTGCGCAAGCCCGACGACAAAGAGCCGTTCGCCGGCCTCGCCTTTAAAATCATGGCCGATAAGCACATGGGCAAGATCACCTTTGTGCGCATTTACTCAGGTACCCTCAAGGTCGGCGCCCCGATATATAATAGCACACTGGAGCAGGAAGCGCGCATCGGGCGCCTCTTCCGCATGCACGCCAACCGTCAGGAGGCTTTGGAGGAGGCTTACGCCGGGGATATCGTCGCGGTGGTCGGCCTGGCCAAGACCCGCACCGGCGACACCATCTGCGACCCGCATAACCCGATTGTGCTGGAGTCAATCGAGTTCCCGGCTCCGGTCATCTCGATCGCCATACGCCCGGCATCGCGGAATGACAACGAAAAACTCGGCAACTCCCTGCACGCGTTGGCACAGGAGGACCCAACCTTCATCGTGCGCTACGACCAGGAGACCGGCGAGACGATCATCGCCGGCATGGGCGAGCTGCATCTGGAAATCATCGTAGACCGGCTGCGCCGCGAGTTCGGCGTCGCGTGCGAGGTCGGCAAGCCTGAGGTCGCCTACCGTGAAACCATCCGGCATATGGTCGATGGCGAATACAAGCACGTCAAGCAGTCCGGCGGGCGCGGCCAGTACGCCCATGTCTGCATGCGCATCGAGCCGCAGGAACCCGGGCGCGGCTTCGCCTTCGTCAACGAGGTCAAAGGCGGCGTGATCCCGAACGAGTACATACCCGCCGTCGAGAAAGGCGTAATCAAGGCCATGGAGAGCGGCCCGTGCGGCGGCTTCCCGGTCGTGGACGTCAAGG
>CAYRZP010000094.1:2258-8435 GCA_964428885.1 uncultured Lentisphaeraceae bacterium | reverse complement strand
GTCCCGAGCCCGGGCGCATGCAGTTCGGCAGCGGCTGGTGGTTCAACGACCAGCGTGACGGCATGCTGCGCCAGATGGAGGCCCTGTCTCAACTGGGCCTGCTCAGCCGCTTCGTGGGCATGCTGACCGACAGCCGCTCGTTCCTGAGCTACACGCGCCACGAATATTTCCGCCGCGTCCTCTGCGACATGCTCGGCCGCGACATCGCGGAAGGGCGCATACCCGCTGACCTGGAGTGGACCGGCGAGGTCGTCAAAGACATCTGCTACCGCAACGCGGTGCGCTATTTCGGGTTTGATCTGCCGGCGTGAGCCTGCGGCAGGAACCGGGAGCACGCCCTCCTTTTTGCCGTGTGTGTTTTCAGTGTCGGACCTGGGCCCGGCCCCGACACAGGCCGCGTCCTCTAGCCTGACTCACCTTTCCGGCAGCGAGTACAGCGCCCGGCCGACAGTGACAAAGCAAATTGTTTCTCACACGATGTCACAAAGGACACGATGGCGGCTGCTGTTGTTTTAATAAACTCCTTTGTAGACGTTGTGCCTTTGTGTGAAGTTGAACGGGGTTGCGGTTTGGGCGGCAGGGGAGTAGAATGTGTACAAATGCGCGGAAATTAGCGCTTTAACCGCAACACCAAAAAAGGCCGAAAATGGACAAGAAAGAACTAGCCCTGCTCAAGAACCTTGTGGCGCTCCCCACCCCGACGGGGTTTGAATATGACGGCATGTCGCTGCTGGCCAAGTACCTGAAAGCCGCGTCCGTCCCCAACCTGATGATCGATGTGCACGGCAACCTGCGCGCAGGCCTCAATCCTGGCGCCCCGCTGCGGGTCATGATCGAGGGGCACTGCGACGAGATCGGTTTCATGGTGCAGTACATCGACGACGACGGATTCCTTTACATGTGCCCGCTGGGCGGGGTGACCGTGCCACTGATCGCCGCCGAGCGAATCGTGATCCAAGGCAAGCACGGCCCGGTGTACGGCGTCTTCGGCGTGCGCCCGCCCCACTTGATGACGCCCAAGGACCGCGAGAACGTCGCGCCCAAGGAGTTCAAGGAGATTGCCGTGGACATCGGCGCGAAAAACAAAGATGACGCCCTGAAGCTGGTGGAGATCGGCAGCCCGGCCGTCACCGACGCCGGCTGGCGCGACATGGCCAACAACCGCGTGGCCTGCCGCGGCTTCGACAACCGCGTCGGGGCCTTCATCGTCACCGCGGCCGCGCGCCGCCTGGCCGGCGAGAAGCTCAAGGTCGCCATCCACATGGTCGCCAGCGTGCAGGAGGAGATCGGCCTGGTCGGCGGCTACACCACCGCTTATGACATCAACCCGCAGATCGGGCTGTGCGTGGACGTGACCTTCGCGACCGACGCGCAGAAAGACGACCGCAAGGTCGTCGGCGACATACGCGTCGGCGAGGGCCCGGTCGTCGGCGTCGGCCCCACCTACCACACCAAGCTCAACAGCGTCGTTTTTGGTGCGGCCAAAGCCGCCAAGATTCCCGTGCAGCGCCAAGCCTCCGGCCGCGGCACCGGCACCTGCGCCTGGGCCATGCGCATGTCGCGCTCCGGCGCGGCGGTCAACCAGATCAGCGTGCCACTGCGCTACATGCACAGCCCGGTGGAACTGCTGAGCCTGAACGACGTCGAAAAAACCGTGGAACTTTTATGCGCCACGATCCGGGCCATTCCGCCTGACATCGACATGACCCCCAAGCAGCCCTGAACATGCCGTTCCCGGTAACATACGTGCTTGACCGCAACGCGCCCAGCGAGACTTTCATACGGCGCGAGACCGAGCTGTTGCAACAGCGCGGCTGGCCTTTGAGCGCGCGTTACCTGAACGGCGACTTCAACCAGATCAGAGGTTCCCTGGCCTCCTGCCCGCCGGGGCGGCGCTGGCGTTTCTGCAAAGCCGCCGCCGCGCGCGGTCTGCCGGAACTCGTCAGGCTCACAAAAGACGCCGTCGGCATCATCCGCCGCCTGCCGCAGGCCGCCGGGCTGACCGGCAAGCTCGCCGGGAGCGGCACGCGCCTGATACACGCCCATTTCGCCGGCATTACGGCTGACGTGGTTTCCGTCGCGTCGGCGGCCGCCGGCATCCCTTGGAGCTGCTCCGTCCACGCCCGGGATGTCTTCGCGGTCCCGCCGGAAAAGACATGCCGCCGACTGCGCACCGCCGCCGGTATCGCGGCCTGCTCGCAGCTCGCCGCCGACACCGTCATCGCGGCGGGCATCCCTAAACAGAAGGTCGCGGTCATCCGCCACGGCATACCCCTCCATGAATATGCCTTCGACATGCTGCGCCCAGAAGGCGTGATCTTCGCGGCGTGCCGCCTGGAACAAAAAAAGGGCGTCGACACCCTGCTGACCGCCTGCTCGCTGCTGGCGCAGCGCGATATCCCCTTCCGCTGCGTGATCGCCGGCAGCGGCAACCGGCAGGAATTCCTGAAAGCGCTAGCCCGGCGCCTCGGCATCGAGAACTCCGTGCTTTTCATCGGATGGCTGGCGCCGGAAGAGATACGCTCGCGCATCCTTAACGCATCCGTGCTGGCGCTGCCGTCGCGGCGCATGCCGGACGGCGACCGTGACGGCATCGCGAATGTGCTGGTCGAGGCCATGGCGCTGGGAACGCCCGTGGTAACGACCGCCGCCGGCGCGGCCGGCGAGATCATCACCGACGGCGTCAACGGACTGATGGTGCCGCCCGACTCCCCCACCGCGCTGGCCGAGGCGCTCGCGCAGACCCTGACCGTCCCGCCGCGCATGGCCGCCATGGCCAGGGCCGCGCGCCGCACCGCGGAAGAACTCTTCGACGCGGAAAAGAACATCCAGGACCTGGAAAAGTTTTTTGGCCGCGCGGCGCTGCGCGGCTGACGCGCGCAAAAGTGGCGGGCGGGGGCGGCGGGATGCCCCCCGCGGGAGGGACGAGCGTCTGCTCGTCCGTGAGCATTGCCGCCCGGGCAAGCAGACGCTTGCCCCTCCCAGCGGCAGGGACGGTTACCCGAACCGTCCGCGGCCCGTTCGGGGAACGGGCCCTGCCGTTTTCAAAACGTCTTTTGTCTGGCAAAACGTTTAAGTTATAGGCCCCGACCCAAAGGGCACGGACCACACTTCCCTGATAAAACGCAAGGCTTCCGCAAGCGCTGTACCTTCGACTTCAGAAGCGGGCTCGAAGACTTTGATGACATTGTCGCCGCCATATATGTTAAAGGCCGCGAAGTCGATCTCGCCGCTGCCGGGCGGCAGATGATCCTCCATCAGCGGCCGCGCGTCGTGGATATGCACACCTTTCGTGAAAGGCAGCAGGGCCCGGGCCGCCTCGGCGTGCCTGATCCAGCCCATGTGCTCACGCGTCTGCCCGTGCCCGAGGTCGTGCCAGTACGCCAGCGCCGGCGTGTTGAAACGCTGCTTGAGCATGATCATCTCACGCTCGTCGGGAAAGGCTTCGACCGACGGCAGGTTCTCAAGACACAAGGCCACGCCGGCCTTTTCAAACTTTGGCAACATGGCATCCAGCGACAGGCAGAAGCCGTCGAAATATTTGCGCACGCGCTTCGCGCGCAAACGCAGTGCCTTGTCAAGCTCGCGGCGGTATTTCTCAGCGGCCACGTCCGCGTCTCCCTCCATCAGACACTCCGCCAGCGTACCGGTGCTGATTTCCCGGAACAGTGTCTTGAGGAACACCCGTCCGGCATGCAGAACCACCGCCCGGGCGCCCATCTTGACCGCGAACTCCAAGGTCCGCGTCAGCAGGATCGCCGCCATGGCCCGCTCATCCTCATCCAGAGATGCCAGCAGATAAAGTTCCGGATACCCGTGCGGCGCGCCGACCGGCACCGGACAATAGGCGTGCACACTGTCAACCGTCACGGCACCTTCCCGCACGCGCCGCAGCACTCCCTCGGCGATCTCTTCCGTGGTGTGATAACCCATTTCAAGCGCGTCGAAGCCCAAGGCGAGGATCTCGTCCACCATGGGTTCGCCCGCGACATGGCGACGTGTGTTCCAGTTTGTCGAAAGCGCAATGCGCATAAGTGCCTTGCCAAATGACAACCGCATAAATCCGTGGTTCAAAAATCAGATTGCGGCGCCGCCAGCGCCAGCCTTACCGGTTGATCAGCGCCATGAACTCCTGGCGCGTCGCGGAATCATTGCGGAACGAGCCCAGGACCACCGAGGTGGTCATGACCGAATTCTGCTTTTCCACGCCCCGCATCATCATGCACAGATGGCGGCACTCCATCACCACCCCCACGCCTTCCGCATCGGCCTCCTGCATCACGGCCTTGGCGACCTGCTCGGCCAGGCGCTCCTGTATCTGCACGCGCCGCGCGTAGCAATCCACTATGCGCGCGATCTTGCTGACGCCCAACACCTTTTCCTTGGCGATGTACCCCACGTGGCAGCGGCCGTAGAACGGCAGGAGGTGATGCTCGCAGAGGCTGTAGATTTCGATGTCGCGCAGGATGATCATGTGGTTGAGGTGCGCCTGGAAGACCGCGCCGTTCAGCACCGCGCGCGGCGTCTGCCGGTAGCCGCCGGTCAGGAAGGCCCAGGCCTCGGCCGCGCGCTCGGGCGTGTTGCGCAACCCTTCGCGCTCGGGATCTTCGCCGAGTTCTTTCAGCAGCTCGCGGATCAGCGCGGCGACGCGAGGCTTGTTGAAAGTTTTTTTTCTAACACTCATATTACATCCTAACGCCCTTGTGGCAAGAATATCAAAACATCAACCGATTCCTGTGCGGGCCGGCCTTCATCATTATCAACCGCCCTGAATCGCGACCAGCTTCATCTCGCGGGCCGCCCTGGTCTCGTCCAGACGCGAGACGCGGGTTGTCTCCGGCATCGTCTTGAACGCGCCGGCGTCGCTCTCCGCCAAGCGCGCGATGCGGATCATGTCGTCCGCAAAAGCGTCGAGCGTCTCTTTCGACTCCGTCTCGGTGGGCTCGATCATCAGCGCCTCGTGCACGATCATCGGGAAGTAGACCGTCGGCGGATGGTGCCCGGCGTCGATCAGCGCCTTGGCGATGTCTAGGGCGCGGACACCCGTGCGCTTCATCTGCCGGTCAGCAGACAGCAGCACCTCGTGCATGCAGAGACGGTTGTACGGTATGTCGTAATGGTCGCGCAGCCGCGCGCGCAGGTAATTCGCGTTCAAGACCGCGTGATCGGTCGAGTCGCGCAGGCCGTCGCCGCCGAGCAGCAGCATATAGGCCAGCGCCCGCGCTATCACCGCGAAATTGCCGTAGAACGGCGCGACCTGGCCGATCGATTGAGGCCGGTCATAATTCAGGGCGAAGGTGCCGTCAGCGCGTTTCTCCACCGTGGCAACGGGCAGGAACGGCTCCAGCGCGGCCTTGACGCCCACCGGCCCGGCGCCGGGCCCGCCGCCGCCGTGCGGGGTCGAGAGCGTCTTGTGCACGTTCAGGTGCACCACGTCGAAGCCGAGGTCGCCGGGGCGCGCGCGCCCCATCAGCGCGTTCATGTTCGCGCCGTCGTAATAAAGCAAGGCGCCGTTGTCATGCGCGAGCTTGGCGATCTCATGGATGCGGCGCTCGAAGAGACCCAGCGTGTTGGGGCACGTCAGCATCATGGCGGCGGTCTCGCGGTCCAGCTTGCGCCTGAAATCGTCGAGGTCGACGTTGCCCTCCGCGTCGGTGGCCACGGTCACGACCTCGAACCCGGCGATCGCCGCGCTGGCGGGATTGGTGCCGTGCGCGGAATCAGGGATCAGCACCTTGGCGCGCTTCTCGCCGTTCGCGCGGTGAAAGGCCGCGATCAGCAGCATGCCCGTCAGCTCGCCGTGCGCGCCCGCCATGGGCTGCAGCGTGAACGCGCTCATGCCGGTCAGCTCGCACAGCAGCCGCTCGGTCTGCCACAGCGCTTCCAGCGCGCCCTGCGTCAGCGCGGCGCCGCCGCCCAGTTGCGGCAGCAGCGGGTGCAGCCCGGCGAAACCGTCGAGCGCGGCGACCTTCTCGCAGACGCGCGGGTTGTACTTCATCGTGCAGGAGCCCAGAGGGTAGAAATTGGTGTCGACGCTGAAGTTCTGCTGCGACAGCGCGGTGAAATGCCGGATCGCGTCCAGCTCGCTAACCTCGGGCAACTCCGGCGGCGCGTCGGCGCGCAGACCCTCGGGCAGATCCAGCGGCGCCGCCAGCTCATCCGGCGACAGGCGCGGCA
>CAYRZP010000094.1:0-2158 GCA_964428885.1 uncultured Lentisphaeraceae bacterium | reverse complement strand
CGCAGCCCCCGCCTGCCCAGCAGCGACAGAAACACGGTCGCTCGCAAGGCACAAAGCGCCTCGTTGGTGCAGATGTTGGAGGTGGCTTTCTCGCGCCGGATATGCTGCTCGCGCGCCTGCAGGGTCAGCACGAAACAGCGCTTGCCGCGGCGGTCGACGGTCTCACCCACGATCCGCCCCGGCATCTTGCGCACCAAGGCCCGGCGCACCGCGAAGAAGCCCAGATACGGCCCGCCGAACGCGAGCGGCAGCCCCAGGCTCTGGCCTTCGCCGGTGACGATGTCGGCGCCCATGTCGCCCGGGCGCTTCAGCAGCCCCAGCGAGACCGGATAGACCGACGCTATCAGTAAGGCTCCAGCGTCATGGACCATCCGCGCCACGTCGCTGAAATCGTCCGCCGTGCCGAAATAATCCGGGTTCTGTACTATCAGCGCGGCCGTGGCGCCGTCCAGCGCGGCGGCTACCGCCGCGCGGTCGAGCGCGGCATCTGGGGAAGCCGGCAGATTTACCAATTGTATGCCCAGATTGTTGGTGTGCGTGCGGATCATCTGGCGGTAGACAGGGTTGACGCCGCCGGATATGACCACCTTGTGGCGTCCGGTCACGTTCACGGCCATCATGACCGCCTCGGACAAGGCCGTGCCGCCGTCATACATCGAAGCGTTGGCGGCATCCATCCCGGTCAGGCGGCAGATCATGGACTGGTACTCGAAGATCGCCTGCAGCGTGCCTTGCGCGACTTCCGGCTGATAAGGCGTGTAAGCGGTGAAAAACTCGCCGCGCGAAGTCAGGCTGTCAACCGCGGCAGGTATGGCATGGTCGTAAAAACCGCCGCCCAGAAAACTCACCAGAGAGTGCGCGTTGCGGTGCGACAGCTCGTGCAGGCGGTCGTACACCTCCTGCTCGCTCAGGCCGTCGGCCATGTTCAAGGCCTTCACGCGCAAATGCTCCGGTATGTCGGCGAAAAGCCCGTCCAGCGAGCGCACGCCGACCGCGGCCAGCATTTCGGCGCGGTCCTGATCCGTGTGCGGAACGAAAGTCATGTCCTCACCCCTGCTTCTTCACGAAACCAGCGTATTGGGCCTCGTCCATCAGACCGGCGAGGTCGGACATGACCACATCTGCGAGCGTGCAGATCCAGCCGTCGGTCTCGGCGGCGGCGTTCACCTTTTCGGGGGCGTCGGACAGAGCCGCGTTCACCGTCTCGACCGTGCCGCCCGCAGGCGCGTAAACGTCGCTGGCGGCCTTGACCGACTCGATGACGCAGAGCGAATCACCTTTCTTGACTGTTGTTCCGGCCTTGGGCAAATCCACAAAGGTTATGTCTCCTAGCGAGTTCTGGGCATAGTCGCTGATGCCGACAAAGGCCCTGCCGCCCTCAATCCTGATCCACTCGTGATCTTTTGTGTACCGCTTCATCTGTGACTCCTGGTTTCGCTGTTCCGCCGCCGGCCCCTGACCGGATGAGGCTTTATCAAGCGGCTCAATGGTATATCGCGAACCCCGGCCCGTCAAGGGTCGGCACAACGAATCGGCACACTTAATTGACACCTGCGGGATTATTTGTTTAACTTACCCGAATTTTTCACCGTATTGGACCATAGCTCAGTTGGTAGAGCACGACACTTTTAATGTTGGGGTCGTGGGTTCGAGTCCCACTGGTCCAACCATCCTTACGGCTTCTGTTCCAGGATCCAGAGGTTTTGTGCCTTCTGGGTCTGATCATTGTCCCAAACTGCCGCCAGCTCGCATGAAAAATCAGACACTCCGCTGACTTTCGCAGTCCCTTTAAGCTCTTCTTTAAAATCTTCAGGGCTCTTTTTGTCAAGCGCGGAGCGTTGCACCAACTTAAAAACCTGCCCGGCCCGCACGCCGTGGAAACGTCCCAGACCGGCCTTGACAAGCGCGCCGTCAACCGCCGTCACCGATGCCTGCAGGGGCCGCAGCTCCACTATTTTGACGGCGATGCGCCCGGCCAGTTCCGCGCCGACATTCTCGTAAAGCTCGTCCCCCTTGCGGGTGGCGCTGAAGCTCGCCAGCACCTGGGTCGTCTCCGTGTCCACCAGCCGCAGGAACAGCTTGTCGCCCTGCGCCGTCGGCTGCCGGTCGCCGGGGAGCAGCCGGCTGGCCGGCCACTGTTTGCCGATGGCCCGAGGCG
>CAYRZP010000093.1:0-8486 GCA_964428885.1 uncultured Lentisphaeraceae bacterium | reverse complement strand
AACGCGATCGACGGCAAGAGCTACAGCACGGGTCAACGCTATTTGAACACGGTGGGCAATCCCATCTCCGGCGAGGGTGCCAGCGTCAACGACCAGTTCATGCGCGTCAACGCCTTCCTGGGCAGCGCGGACATCTCGATGATCCTGCACATGCTCAGCCAGCGTTCGGACACGGACCTGCTCTCCGCGCCGAAAGTCGTGACAAAGTCCGGCCAGGAAGCCATCATGAAGGTGGTCACGGAGTACATCTATCCGACCGAGTACGAGGTGCAAATCTCGCAGCAGAGCAATTCCTCGTCCATTTCCACCACCGGCACCGGGTCGCGGTCGGGCGACCCGATCGCGATCGTCGAGCCGCAGAACTTCGAGATGCGCGAGGTGGGCGTGATCCTGCAGGTGGTGCCGGAGGTTTCGGCCGAGGGTCAGATGATCAACCTGATGCTCAACCCGCAGGTGGTCTCCGAGCCGGTCTGGAAGAACTACGGCACCAAGCTGCCTAAGACAGTGGAAAAAACCATTTGGGACGAGCTGACGGGAGCTTTCATTCCGACGACCGACACCGAGTACATCGACCTGCCGATGGAGCAGCCCTTCTTCACCGTGCGCTCTGTGCAGACCCAAATTTCGGTATACAACGGCGCCACGGTGGTGCTGGGCGGCCTGATCACGGAGGAGCGCAAGACGATGGAGGACAAGATCCCCTATCTGGGCGACCTGCCTTACATCGGGAGGTTCTTCCGATCGAGTTCGGAAAAGTCTGACAAGCGCAACCTGCTGATCTTCGTCACCGCGCGTCTGGTGGATCCGGCCGGCCGGGCCATCCGCACCAGCGGCGGCGAGTCGGCGCTCGTGACCGGCGCCGGCGCGGCGGCTGAGGCGGGGGAGGCGGCTAAGGCGGCGGAACCGCAGAAATGAGGGAGCGCGCGGCCCGTTCAGCGGGAGACAGGGGACGGGAGACAGCGGTCGGCCGCAGCGGGTTCACGGGCAAACGTTAGGATGACGGGATCGCGCAACGCGCAACGCTCAACGTTCAACGTTCAACGCTCAAGTTATAGGAAAGTACGGCGGGGCGTATCGAACCGGTGTGGGCGTGGAAAGCTCTTGCCCACAACACACGCCTGACCGCAGTACCTGGAGGGACGCGCTTCGTCGCGCCCGCGATCCGACCTGTTACTTATTACATCTTACCTATTACATCTTGCCTATTACCTAGGCGTAGCGCATCGCAAGCCCAATTATGAAACGTGTGGCCATAACCGGCGGCATCGCGTCCGGCAAGAGTCTATTTGCCGGTTTTCTGGCCGGATGGGGTGCGGAGATCATTGACGCCGACGAAGTTGTCCACAGTCTTGAGGGACCGGGGGGCGCGGCGGTGCCGGCACTTAAGGACATGTTCGGCGCGAAGATCATCGGGCCAGATGGCGGGATCGACCGGAAGGCGCTGGGCACGCTGGTCTTCGCGGACGACGAAGTGCGCGCGATGGTCAACGCGCTGCTGCATCCGATGGTGCGGGAAGTGATCGAGCGCTGGTTCGAGCGTCCGGGGTGTGCGGTGCGTGCGGCGGTGATCCCGCTGCTTTTCGAGGCCGGATGGCAGGACGAATGGGATGTGGTGATATGCCTCGTGACCGGCGAGGAAGCGCGGATTAGGCGGCTGACCGGCGGCCGCGGCCTGACGCGCGAGGAGGCGCGCCGGCGCATAGCCGCGCAGATGCCGGAGGCCGAAAAGGCTGCCCGGTCAACAATGGTGATAAACAACAAGTCCGACGCTGCGGCGTTGGCGAAGTCGGCGGCGGAAGTTTACCGCCGTCTGACGGAGAGAGCCTATGAGCACAGAGCAGACAAGCACAGAAAATAAACCGCAACCGGGGCATGGTTCAGCCATGTCCCAACCGGATGGGGCGTCACCGCAGTGGCCGCGCTTCACGCCGCGGCCGACAGGCACGGTGGCGCGGCCGTCCTCGTCGTCGGAACGCCGCGGCAAAGGCGGACGGGGGCGGGCGCACCCGCAGAAGCACCAAAACCGGAACGGGGTGAGCCATGGCGCCAAGCACCAGCCGCCGCCTCCCGGCCTGCCGGCAGACATTGAAGCGCGCCCGGATCGCGCTGCCGCGCCGGCGGAGCAAGAGAACAACCAGCCGCCTAACCCGAACCCGGAAAACCTGCCTGACCTTTACCTGACCGCCCTGCAGAAAAAGGACGTCTCCGATCTGCTTGAGTTTTTGCCGAACCTGAATCCGGACCAGGCCAGCTCGATGCGCAAGCACGAGATCATCTTCGAGGTGATCCGCAGTTACCTGCGGCGCGGCGGCACGGTCATAACCAGCGGCGTACTGGAGATCCTGCCGGACGGGTACGGCTTCCTGCGCTCGCCCAAGAGCAACTATCTCCAGTGTCCGGAAGACGTTTACGCCTCGCCCACGCAGGTGCGGCGTTTCGCGTTGCGCACCGGCGACCTGGTGGAAGGACCTGTGCGCGACCCCCGCGAGAAAGAGCGGTTCTTCGCGCTCGGGCGCGTCGACATCGTCAACGGCAAGCCTGCGGCCGAGGCGCGCCGGATCATACACTTCGAGAACCTGACGCCGCTGTTTCCCGACCGGCGCATACGGCTGGAGACCGACGACAAGGAGCTCTCGATGCGCGTGATGGACATCTTCACGCCGATCGGTTTCGGCCAGCGCGGCATCATCGTGGCCCCGCCGCGCACCGGCAAGACCGTCCTGCTGCAGAAGGTCGCGAACGCCATTTCCGCCAACCATCCTGACGCCATGCTGATCATCCTGCTCATCGACGAGCGCCCGGAAGAGGTCACCGACATGCAGCGTAACACCAAGGCGCAGGTATTGAGCTCGACCTTTGACGAGGCGCCGGAGCGGCATGTGCAGGTGGCCGAGATGGTGATCGAGGTGGCCAAGCGCCAGGTCGAGAACGGGCGTGACGTGGTGATATTGCTGGACAGCATCACGCGGCTGGCGCGGGCCTACAACACGGTCCAGCCGCACAGCGGCAAGATCCTTTCCGGCGGCGTGGACTCCAACGCGCTGCACAAGCCCAAGCGCTTTTTCGGCGCGGCGCGGAACATCGAGAACGGCGGCAGCCTGACCATCATCGCGACTGCGCTGGTCGACACCGGCAGCCGCATGGACGAGGTCATCTTCGAGGAGTTCAAGGGCACCGGCAACATGGAATTGTGCCTGGACCGCCAGCTTGTGGACAAGCGGGTCTTTCCGGCGATCAACATCGAGAAGTCGGGCACGCGCAAGGAAGAGCTGCTGCTGTATCCGGAAGAGCTTAGCCGCACCTGGATCTTGCGGCGCGCCCTCAACGGCGTGCCGCCGGTCGAGGCGATGGAGATGGTCATCAAGCGCCTCAAGAACACCAAGAGTAACGCCGAGTTCCTGGTGGGCATCAAGGATCAGTGAGCGCAGCCGTGCGGAGCGCGGCCAGATAATAGAAGAGAGAATAGTGAATAGTGAAGAGTGAATAGTGAATAGATAATAGTGAAGAGGGGAGAGTGAAGAATTCTTTTGCAATTTCACTATGAACTTTTCCCTATTAACTATTATCTATTTCTGCGTGAGTCCGGCGGCCTGACGTGGTATCATTTTTCCCTTTTTGAAAGTTGCGAGAGGAAAGGTTTTTAGCGGATGAAGGTCAACACGCAGAAAGTCGGCCCGTGCCGTGTCAAGGTCATGGTCAAGGCCGAGGCCGACGAGACACGCAAGGACTACGAGGAAGTTTTAAACGTCTTCATGAAAAACGCGCGCGTGCCCGGTTTCCGGATCGGGAAAGTGCCGCGCGACATCATCAAGCGCGATTTCCACAAAGAGCTGACCGAAGAGGTCCAAAGGCGCCTGTTCCGGGATCTGTACGCCAAGGCTTTGGAGCAGGAAGGGGTCAAGATGGTGTCGCTGGTGGATGTCGGCGACATGCTCTTCTCGCCCGAGACCGGCATACTGTTCTCCATGGTGGTGGACGTGCGGCCGCAGTTCGATCTGCCCAAGTACAAGAAGATACCGGTCACTTTCGACGAGCCCGCGGTGACGGAGGAGATGGTTGACCGGCACATCGCGATAATGCGTAAGGATTCTGTCAGTTTCGTTGACGCGGACGAGAGCCATCTGATCGCGGAAGGCGACCTTGTCTGCATTGATTTCCGGGGCGAGGTTGACGGCCGGCCGATAGCCGATCTGGCCGAGGACGCCCGCGCGCTGTCCTCAGGGGAGAAGTTTTGGCTGCACTTGGAGGAGGGGCGTTTCATGCCGGAGATCCTCGGGGCGCTTAACGGCATGCGGCTCAACGAAAGCAAGGAGGGCGTGGAGGTCGTTTTCGGCGCTGATTATCCGCTTGAGGCTTTGCGCGGCAAGCGGGCGGTTTACGGTTTCGCGGTCAAGGCGGTCAAGGCCGCCCGGCTGCCGGACGATCAGGAGCTGATAAAAAAGCGGAATGTGGAGAGCATGGACTGCTTGCGTGAGAGCTGCCGCAAGAAGTTATTCGAGATGGAAAAACTCATGGCGGAACACCGTCGCGAGAAGGAGGTTGAGGAGCACCTGCTCAAGAAGGCGGACTTTGACCTGCCGGAGTCGCAGGTGAACGACGAGATCCGTTTGGCTTTGGACCGCATGCTGCACGAAGCGCACTACCGCGGCCTCAAGCGGGAAGACCTGGAGAAGAACCGCGACGCGATCGTCGGCAGCGCCACAGAAACCGCCAAACGTTCCTTGCGCCTGCGTTACCTCTTGGGCGGCATCGCCGAGCAGGAAGGCATCGCCGTCAGCGAAGAGGAGACGGACCGGGAGATCGCCAAGCTGGCCGAGCACATGCGCATGAAACCCGAGCAGTTGCGCGCTAAAATGGAGAAGGAGGACCGGCTGGGTGGTTTCCGGGAGCGGATCCGCGACGACAAGGTCGTGCGTTTCATTCTGGACGGGCTCAAACGCTAACAAAGGATAATAAGAGATGCACACACCCCAATCTTCAATGCTGGTGCCCATCGTGGTGGAGCAGACCGGGCGCGGCGAACGGGCCTACGACATCTACTCGAGGCTGTTGCAAGACCGTATCGTTTTTATCGGCACCGGCATCAACGACGAGGTCAGCAACGTGATCATCGCGCAGTTGCTCTTCCTGCAGGCGCAGGACGCCACGAAGGACATCTCGATGTACATCAACACGCCGGGCGGCGCGGTCACGGCGGGTCTGGCCATTTACGACACGATGCAATTCATCTCCTGCGACGTGGCCACCTACTGCGTGGGGCAGGCGGCCAGCATGGGGGCGGTGCTGCTGGCGGCGGGAGCCAAGGGCAAGCGCTTCTCCCTGCCTAACGCCCGCATCATGATCCACCAGCCGTGGGGCGGCGCCGAGGGCAAGGCTTCGGACATCAGCATTGCCGCCAAAGAGATCCTGCGGCTCAAAGACCGTCTCAACGAGATTCTGGCCAAGCACACCGGCAAGAGCTTCGACACGCTTTCCGCCGACACCGAGCGTGACTATTTCATGTCTGCCGACGAGGCCAAAGCCTACGGCCTGGTTGACGACGTGCTGTTTAACCGTATGCCGGAGAAGTGATATGGCGCGAAAACCACCTGCGCGAGACGAGTTGACCTGCTCTTTCTGCGGCAAGCCTGACAGCAGGGAGAGTTTGGTGGTTCCCGGCCCCGGGGTCAACATCTGTGAAAGTTGCCTGGACATCTGTCAGCACATCGTTCAGGAGAGCCGCGGCGGCAGCGGCCGCAAGGCGGAGCGTCTGGCGCCTTTGAAGGTGCCGCCGCCGGCCGAGATCAAGGCTTTCCTGGACGAGTACATCATCGGTCACGACCGCACCAAGAAGACGCTGGCCGTGGCTGTCCACAACCACTACAAACGGCTGAACCAGTCGGCGGCCGATAAAAACGAGCAGTTCGGCGATGTCGAGATCGAGAAGAGCAACATACTGCTGATCGGCCCGACCGGTTGCGGCAAGACGCTTTTCGCCCGCACGCTGGCGCGGCTTCTGGACGTGCCGTTCGCTATCGCGGATGCCACGACCATCACCGAGGCCGGGTATGTCGGCGAAGACGTGGAGAACATCTTGCTGTACCTGCTGCAGGCGGCCGACATGGACGTGGCCAAAGCCGAGCGCGGCATCGTGTATATCGACGAGATCGACAAAATCGCGCGCAAGACGGAAAACGTCTCGATCACGCGCGATGTCTCGGGCGAAGGCGTCCAGCAGGCGCTGCTTAAGATCCTTGAGGGCACGGTCTCGCGCGTGCCGCCGCAGGGCGGCCGCAAGCATCCGCAGCAGGAATATATCCAGATCAACACGCGCGACATCCTGTTCATCTGCGGCGGCGCGTTCGTCGGCCTGGACTCGATCGTGCGGCAGCGCGAGGGCCGCAGCGTGATAGGCTATGCCGGGAGCAAGGCGGCAGCCAGAAAACGCGGCATGACGGACAACGGCCACTTGCCGCCGCTGGCGGTGCAGCCGGAAGACCTGATCCGGTTCGGCCTGATCCCCGAGTTCGTGGGGCGGCTGCCGGTGCTGGCGTCCATGAGCGAGATGACCGAGGACGACCTGGTGAGGATTCTGACCGAGCCCCGCAACTGCCTGACGCGGCAGTACCAGAAACTGCTGGCCATGGGCAAGGTCGGCCTGACGTTTGAAGACGCGGCACTGCGCGAGCTGGCCAAGTCGGCGATGCTGCGCAAGACCGGCGCGCGCGGCCTGCGGGCGGCGATGGAAGAGCTGATGGTGGACATCATGTACGAGGCGCCGGGCAATCCAGACCTGAAGAAGATATGCGTCACGGCCGGGATGGTGCGCGAAAAGACCGGGAACCTCGACCAGGGCCTGCGCCAGCCCGCCTGAAGCGGCTGGCCGTGGACGCGACGGAGCGCGTCCCTCCAGAGCGGCGCCGCGCCGCCCAATACCGGCAGTCCCGGCATGGTCGGGCCGTCCTAGAAGGCGGTGGCGATGATCCGGTTATGCTCGTCCAGACGCACTCCCTTGGGGTGGTGGTCAGCGCGCTCGGCTTCATCCAGCGCGCACCAGACCATCACGATCAGGCGGTCGCCGGGCTTGCCCTTGTGGGCGGCCGCACCGTTCAGGCATGCCACGCCGCTGCCGCGCGGACCGCAGATCGCGTAGGTCTCGAAGCGTTCGCCGTTCTCGATGTTGGCCACCAGCAGTTTCTCGTAGGGCAAAATGCCGACAGCGTCCATCAGATCGCGGTCGATCGTCAGGCTGCCTTCGTAATCCAGTTCGGCTTGTGTCACGCGCAGGTGGTGCAACTTGGCTTTAAGAAGCGTACAGAACATAATCATCCGTTCGGTAGTATCCGGAACATCCCTTGAAAAGGGCAAAAGCATATGAAGAACCCCCGCGAGTTGCAAGCATAGCGTTGCACACTTCGAGATTATCGTTTATGCTATGACATCAACGAATTCGTGAGTTTTTATGGTTGAGGCGCTTGCGGGGGTGTAAGTTTTCTCAAATGAACGCGAGGGGGAGATCGTTATGGCTTTGAATCTGGTCGCTGAGATAGACGGCCCGGTGGCGGTGCGCAATGTGCTGATGAGCGTATCTGACAAAAGCGGGCTGGACAGTTTTGTGCCCGGGCTGGTCGCCGCCTGTCCCGGCGTCAGGATTTTTTCGACGGGCGGGACTTACACGGCCGTGCAGAAGCTGCTCGGCGCTGACGCAGCGCGCGAGCACCTGGTCGCGGTCTCGGACTATACCGGCCAGCCTGAAATGCAGGGCGGGCTCGTCAAGACTCTGGACTTCAAGATTTATTTGGGATTGTTGAGCGAAACGTATAACGGCGCGCACCGCCAGGATCTGGAGCGTGCGCATGCCGTCGCCATCGACATGGTGGTGGTTAACCTTTACCCCTTCAAGCAGACGGTCGCCCGTGCGGGGGTGACGCCAGAAGAGGCCCGCACCAATATCGATATCGGCGGCCCCTGCATGGTCCGGGCCTCGGCCAAGAATTACCTGCGCGTGGCCTCTGTGACCGATCCTTCTGACTATGCGGCGCTGCTGGAGGAACTTGCGGCGAACAAGGGGCGGCTGGGTTTCGGCACGCGCCTGCGGCTGATGCGGAAGGCCTTCGCGCACACCGCCGGTTATGACGCCGCGATCGCGGCGTATTTCGCCGGCGTCGGGGAAGGGGCGGCGCGCGGCGTTTACAAGGTGCATGAGTAACCATGATTGATCTGCATCTGCATTCTGTGCATTCAGACGGATCTGACAAACCGCGGGAACTGGTGGCCAAGGCCGCGGCGGCCGGCGTCTCGGCGATAGCGCTGACCGATCACGACAGTCTGGGCGGGGTCGTGGACTTCTTGGCGGCTTGCCGCGAAAGCGGCCTGACAGGCATTGGCGGCGTTGAGATCAGTGCCGAGATCGGCGAGGGGCAAGGCTCGATGCACATTCTCGGCTATGGCCTCGACCCGCGCCATCCGGCGGTGGCGGAGAACCTGGACCGTGTCCTTGACGGGCG
>CAYRZP010000092.1:3707-8862 GCA_964428885.1 uncultured Lentisphaeraceae bacterium | reverse complement strand
CATAGTCCAGCAGGTCATGGTCGCGGCCCAGATAGCCGCCGCCGAGGCGGAACTTTTCCGTCAGACGGTAGAACGCGCTGAGATCGGCATAGGCGAAGACGTCCTGCTCCTCGTCCCACTCGGCGTGCGCCTTCATCTCCAGATCTTCGTTCGGCGCGAACGTCACTTTGGAGCCAACCATCTTAACGCCGTCCTCGTTGATCGGGCCGTCGGTGTCGAACGGTATGCCGACATAAGCGTCCCATTCGAAAATCGTGCGCATGCGGCCTTTAGAGTCGCGCGTCTGCAAAAGATTGCGCACGCCTGGACGCAACCCGTGCCAGTCGTATGGCAGCCAGGTGCCGTCGAAACCGAAACGGTCAAGCCAGCCTGCCGAACGGTCGAAGCGGTCCATACCGTAAACGCGGCCGTTGTCGGCACTGTAATGCACAGGCTGGTAACTGTAGTCAAGATAAGGTTCAACCACATGACGGTAGCCGTTACGCCAGTCCGAGGTGGCGCGCAGCGAGGCCTGCACCCCCAGGTCGGCGGAGTGGCGGAAGACATCGTTTTTCATCTCGGTCTCCGAGTAATAGGTGCCGCGGTAGCCCGCGCGCGGCACGACGCTCAAGACATCGCCGAGCTTGAAGGGATAGGTCAGGCGGTGCGCGGTGTCTACCCGCACCAGATTGTAGTCGGCCCATGATCCGGGATAATACATGTAGTCCCGCATGGCTTTCTCATATTTCGCCGCGTCGCGGTTCAGATAGCCCGCGCGCGTCTGGCTTTCGTAATTGAAACCGGTGTCGAAAACCGGCTGGGGCATGATGTTCAGCCAGCCCTCGGGCAGGCGCGCCACCCCGCCGTAAAATTCGTTCAGAGGCCCGCTGGCGGTGACGCCCGCTGCCCAGGTGTGCTCGCGGTGCGACAGCGAGACGAAATTCATGGGGATGCTCTCGCCGCGGTTGGCGCGGTCGAAGAAATCGCTGGACACCTCTGAATCGCTGACATACGTCCCGCGCAGCAGGAACTGGTCGCGCGGCGTAAGGTCAGCCTCGTGGCGCAGGCGCAGGCGGTAACGCTCGTCGTTGACGCTGGACAGCCAGTTCATGTCACGCATTTTATCCGGGGGGTCCTGATCCCAGGCATAGTATGTCTCCAGCTTGCCCTTGCCCCATTGGCGCAGATCCCATGTCAGGTTCTGGCCGACGGCCACGCCCCGCCGCGTGCGGTAATCCAGATGGGTGGAGCCATAAAGATGCGGCCCTTTATCACCCGGCGACTCGTAAATGTTGAAAACGTATGTGCCCAGCAGGTAGGCGCCCCATTTGGATGTATAGCCCGGAATCAGGCGGAACCCGTAATGCGTGTCGATGTCACGATACCAGTAGGGCAGATACGCGAACGGCACGCCGAACAGATAAGGCACCGCATTGAAAACCTCGGCATAGTCGTTGTCCTTGTAGCGCCCCCGTCCGGAAACGTGCCAGTGCCAATGGCCGGGAGCGTTGGTGCAGGTGGTGACGCACATGTGCCGGGCGTCAAACACGCCGTCTTCACGGCGCGTGACCTCCTCGGCACTGACATGGAAAACGCCGGCCTGGATCGCGCCGAACCCGGTGAGGCCGGCCCCTGTCTTGTAGTTGTACTCGATATAGTCGCCGGACCAAGAGCCGAAACCGCTCTGCCGGATGATCACGTTGCCCCTGGCCTGGATGTCACCCTTATCGCGGTGCAGACGCACGCGGTCGGCGCTCATCTCGTGGTTCGCCGACCGCACCTTGACATTGCCGGTGGCGGTGACCCACCCGGTTTTGCGGTCAACCTCGAATTTATCGGCCAATATCTCAGCGCCTCCGTCATCCGCCTGTTTCAGCGCCACGCCGCTGTTCCCCGGCTCCGTCTGAGCCGAGGCACAAGTCGTCGTCACAGCCGCAAACACGGCAACCACCGCCAACCCCGTTATAAGTTTCATAGCTGACGCCCACCGGTTAGAGCTAATGCGGGCTCCGCCCGCACAACTTGTTTATTAACGCTGTAGCCTGTTTCAAAAGCACTATGACCGCTCAAGCCACGTGATTGTTATACCGTTTTTGTCTCATTAACGGAATACAAAATCTTGCCGGTCTGCCCTTCCGCGATAGTGAACGACTCCGGATGCCGGTACATTTCGGACTTGAACGAGAGCTTGCCCGTGTACCGACGCTGCAGTTCCACCAGAAAGGCCTCGTCCTCAGTGCGCAAGCGTTCTAGAACACTGGGCGCCACGACAATCTGCAGGTCGGCGGCCCGGCCCTCGTGGCGGACTTTGCGCATCAGGGCCGCGATCTGGCGCTGTATATCGACGCTCAAGGCCAGCGGCGACTTGATCAGACCGTGGCCGCGGCAATACGGGCAGTCCGAATACATCTGCGAAAGCAGGCTCTCCTCCTGCCGCTGCCGCGTCATCTCCATAAGGCCGAGTTCAGAGATCGGCAGCACGTTCGTGCGCGACCGGTCGCGCTTGAGGGCCAGTTTCATGGCCTTGTAGACAGCGTTCTGATGCTTGCGCGATTTCATGTCGATCAGGTCTACCACCACCAGTCCGCCGATATTGCGCAGGCGCAGTTGCCGGGCCACCTCATCGACCGCTTCAAGGTTAACCTCCAGAATCGCATCCTCCTGGGAACCCTTGCCGCGGTGCCGGCCGGTGTTGACATCGATCGAGATCAGCGCCTCGGTCTCGTCAAAGACCAGATAGCCGCCGGACTTAAGGTTGACCTTGCGACGGAAGGTCTCCTCCAACTGCCGCTCAATCCCGTAATGGTCGAAAATGGCCAGTTGTCCGCTGTATTGGTTGATGACGTTCTTGGCGCGCCGGGATATCTTGCCGGCCACGTTGCGGATACGCGTGAAGGCGTCATTGTCATCGATCGTCACGCGGTCGATCTCCTCGGTCAGCCAGTCACGCACCACGCGCTCGACCAGATCGGGCTCCTGATAGACACACGCTGGCGGGCGCAAGTTCTTGATGTTGTCCTGAAGCTCTTTCCAAGACTCCCACAGGTTGCGCAGGTCACGCACGAACGCGCGTTTGCTGGCGCCCGCACCGACGGTGCGCACGATCAGGCCCGCGTCGTCCGGCAGCGGCAGACGGTCCAGGATCTTTTTGAGGCGCTGGCGTTCTTTGGAGTCGCCGATCTTGCGGGAGACCCCGCGCAGGCGCGTCCCCGGCATCATCACCAGGTAACGTCCGGGCAGACTCAGGTTCGCGGTGACACGCGGGCCTTTGGTGCCGATCGGGCCTTTGGTCACCTGCACCACTATTTCAGAGCCGGGCGGGAAGCGTTTGGATATGTCCTCGTTGGAAACGCGCCGCCGCCTTGAAGGTCGAGTGTTGTCATCATTCTCTTCCAGCCGGCTTTCATCGTCCGGCAGCATGTCCCAGTAGTGCAGAAAAGCGTTCTTTTTCAGCCCGATATCCACGAAGGCGGCCTGCAGGTCATGCTCCAGATTCTGAATGCGGCCCTTGTAAATGCTCCCGACCAGGCGTTCCTCCGTGGGATGCTCGACCTGAAACTCCTCCACATGCCCGTTCTCCATTACCGCCACACGCGTTTCAAGACTTTCGACATTGACGATGATCTCCCGTTGGGGAGTGCTTTTCTTAAACAATCCGAACAACATATTCTCCTCCTGCTTCAACCGGTTTTTTGACGGGGATACCATGCCCGCTTAAAACCTTGTCTCTGGTTCACGTCCATGTATGGACACACTTTGTACCAACCCCAACGCGACCATCATGGTCAGCATGAAGGTACGCCCGTAACTTATGAAAGGCAAAGGCAACCCTGTGATCGGCATCAGCCCTATCGTCATCGCGATGTTGATGAACATG
The DNA here is from genome assembly GCA_964428885.1 of uncultured Lentisphaeraceae bacterium. GTDB lineage: Bacteria > Verrucomicrobiota > Kiritimatiellia > RFP12 > UBA1067 > JAQVQN01. Next base: position 5,006 of record CAYRZP010000092.1, on the reverse strand, counting down.
TGGCTGAAGGTCAGGGTCATGACGCCGACACAGAACAGACGCCCCATGTCGTCACGGCATCGGTAAGCGATCCACAAACCCGCCCACAAGATGCCGGAGAACAGCAACAGCACCGTCACCGAACCCACGAAGCCGGCCTCTTCGGCCAACACCGCGAAAATGAAATCGTTGGAAGAGACCGAAGGCGGCAGATAGCCCAGCATGTACTGCTCGCCTTTCAGGTAACCTTTGCCCCATAACCCGCCAGAGCCGACCGCGATCTCGGACTGGCGCCGGTTGTAACCGCTGCCGTGAAGGTCTTTGTCGGGGAAGAGGAACACCTGCAGGCGCTTGACCTGATGCGGGCGCAGGTGCGTTGCCGCGATCAGCGCATCTCGCTTCTCCTGCGGCATGTCGGCTTTCTCCGCCGCATAGATCAACCCCAGCATCAGTCCGGCCACCAGCACCCCGGCCAGCACGAAAGACCACATGAGCCGCGGTGCCACATTCGCGGCGAACATCATCGCCAAAACCGTCGGCACCAGCACCAGGGTCGTGCCGAGATCCGGCTGCAAGAGGATCATCACCACCGGCAAACCTGCCGCTGCCAAGGTCAGCAAAAAAGCGCGGGGGCCGCGCGCCGCGCCGCGCCGCCCGTAAAGCCAAGCCAAAAGCATGACGATGGCCAGCTTGGCCGGTTCGGAAGGCTGCATGCCGAAAAGCCAGCGCCTGGCACCCATTTTCGCCTCGCCTATGACCGGCACCAAAACCAACAGTACCAAGCAGGCAAGATAAAAAAGCCAGCTCAAGCGCAATAACAGCCGATAATTTACACACGACAACGCCGACAGGCACAAAAAGCCTATCACGCCGGACTCGGCATGGCGCATGTAAAGCATGCGGATGTCGGGGTCTTCACGGACAGAACAAGAGCTGTAGACAAAGGCCACCCCGATGACCGTCAGCCCCGCCACGCAGGCGGCCAGCATCGGATTCATGCTGCGCAGGTAACCGGCATAACGTTTGATCCGCTCAGTCACCCGGCACCTCCGCTTCCGACGTTTGCCGCCCCGTGCCCTGGCCGTCTTCTTCCGCCGGTTTCTCGCCGAACATCGTCACGAGGACCTCGCGCGCCATCGGCGCCACGGTCAGGCCGCCCGACTCGCCGTTTTCCACCATGATGGCCACCGCCACCGTAGGGTTGTCGAAAGGCGCGAAAGCGGTGACCCATGTGTTCTTGCGGCGCTCGCCGGCAGTGTCGACCTCGGCCGTGCCGGTCTTGGCGGCAACTGTCAGCCCCCGCACCCGCACCCGGCGCCC
>CAYRZP010000092.1:0-3607 GCA_964428885.1 uncultured Lentisphaeraceae bacterium | reverse complement strand
GGTCGCGCAAGCGCCGCTCCTTCCACTCCGCCGTCGGCAACAGTCCGCCGGTTTCGCCCGGCAAGTCGATGCCGGAGGGCTGCCCCAGCCCCAACAGCCGCGCCGTCTCATAGATCTGATCGTAACCGATGGTGTTGGCCAGATTGCAGAAAAAACTGTTACAAGACTGCTCGATGGCTTTGTGCAGGTTGATGCGACCGTGGCCGTAGGTGTTCCAGCAGCGCAGGCGCATTGTGCCCAGCACGAACGCGCCGTCGCAATCATATTCGTCAGAGAGGCTGAACTTGCCGCTCAACAATGCGGCCATGGCCGAGACCTGCTTGAATGTGCTGCCCGGCGCGTACCAGCCCTGGACGGCACGGTTTAAGAGCGGCAACGACTTGTCCTCGTTAAGGCGCTTCCAGACCCCGGCGGGCATTACCGGCACAAACTCGTTGGGGTCGTACGCGGGCGAGCTGGCCAGGGCCAGCACCTCCCCGTTGCGCGGGTCGATCACCACGCCGGCGCCGCGCCAGCCGCGCAACACCTGTTCGAGCGCCGCCTGCACTTTCGCGTCAAGCGTCAAATGTAGGTCTTGACCGGCCACAGCCGCCTCGCCCTCCCAGACGGCATGCTTGTACCCGCGCGCGTCAACCCTTATGAGCTGGCCACCCGACATGCCGGTGAGCGCCGCGTTATAGCGGCCTTCGACACCTCCCTTGCCGATCATCTCCGGCAGGTAGAAGTGGATCTTCTGGCCGGGCAGCGGTTGCGGCCGGTCGCGCCCGACATATCCCAGCACATGCGCGGCCAGCGAACCCTTGGGATAGTGCCGTTCCGGCTGCACATAGACATCCACCCCGGGGAACGGTTCCACCGCCTCGGCCCAGCGCGCCAGTGTCTCCTGCTCGACATCGCGCCATGCCAAGAGCGGCATCGGCAGGCTCTGCATGACATGCGCGGCCACCGCTTTCTTGGTGATGACGCGCGGTATGCCGAGCGCCTTGGCCAGTCGGTCTATGTCGGCGTCCACAGCGTCGATGGTGTTCTGCCACCGGCCGCGCCTGCGCAGCTCTTCAACGTAATACGCGATGCAGTAGCTAGCCCGGTTGCCGGCCAGCAGTTCGCCGTTGCGGTCGAAAATCTGACCGCGCGGCCCCGGCACCTGCACCCGCCTGACGCTCTGGCGGATCTGGTCATGCGACAGCGCGGAAAAGCGCTCCACCTGAACCCGGTGCAGCGACACGGCCAGAAACGCCGCGCCCGCCGTGAAGAACGCTGCCAGAAGGGCCATCCGCCAGCTATCGGTTATTTTCTGCCCACAAGATTCCATGATCCTCTTTCGTCGGCTTCACGATTCCGGCGAGACGGTCGGCAAAACCGCAAACAGCGAACATTGCCAGACCGGCCAACATGCCGTAAGGCAACGCGCAAACCAAAACCGTAAGCGTCCCAAGTTCGAAAAGGGGCCGGATCGCTCCGGACCAGACGATTGTCCATGCCATCTGCGCCGACGCGACAACCGCCGTCAGCAGCATGCCGTGCAGCAAAGAGGCTTCCAGGATCACACGCTGCAACAGCTTGACCGCGCCATAGGCCAGCAACAGAAAGATTGCTGTGCACAAAAGCGGCAAGCCTCCCAAAGCGTCGGTCAGGCCGCCGGCCCAGACCGTGACCGGCAAGGCCACCCAGACCGGGCGGGTCAACATGACATAAAGCGCGACCGCGGTCAGAAAAACCGGCTTGACTGGAAGGCCGTGAAACGCCGGCGCCAACTCCTGCGCCACGGCAGCGGCCAAGAGCGAGAGTCCGAACACAGGGATGTTCATGTCAACGCGCATGAGCCCCCCCCCCTCGCAGAGACAGGATAAAAACCTCTTCCACGGCAGCCAGATCAGCGGCCGGCATCACATCCGCTTCGCGGGAAAGCGCGTTACGCTCCATGCGGCTCTCCAAAAGATAACCGACCGTCAAGCCCTTCGGGAAGGTCTGGCCCAGCCCGGAGGTGACGACCTTGGTGCGGGGATGCGGTTCGAAATCACGATCGAGGTAACGCAGGCGCAACGGCTCGACAACATAAAGCAGCTTCAGCCGCGGCTGCGCGGCCGGGCGCGTGCCGCCGCCGTAAAGAATGCCGCGAACAGCCCCGACCTCCGCGCCGGGAGCCTCCAGCGCACATGCGAGGCGGCTGTTGGGATCGGTGATGAGCATCACCTCGCTAGTGTGCGGCGACACGTCGCTGACGCGCCCGACCACCCCGTCGGGCACCACCACCGGATCGCCCTTGCGCACGCCGTGCAGGGACCCTTTGGCCACGCGCAGGCTCTGCCAGACCGCGACGGTGCCGCCGCGCGACAGCACCGGCGCGGCGATCCAGCGGGACTCGGACGGCGGAGTGAAATTCAGAACGGCGCGCAGCCGGGCGACCTCAGCCTCGAGAGCCTCGGTCTCCGCGGCCAGAATGCGCAGACGCGCCACGTCACGCTCAAGCATAGCATTTCGAGACGCGTGGCTGACGCGTTTGAAGACAGCCCTGACGCGGACCACAACGGCCCGGTCGAACCATACCTTGGCGTTTTCGTAAGGATAAACAGCCTCGCGCGCGAAATCGCGCACGCCAGCCCGCCAGCTTGCCAATGCCGCCAGCGTCACCACGAATAGCCATACCCAAAATTTCGCTTGCTTCACCCTGGTCGCTCCCCCGTTCTACCGGGCAGGCAGTGACCAGAAAGCAGCCGTGAAAAAGATCACCGTCCCAGCTTCGACCTGGACAGGAAATTCAGCTCGTTAAGCACAACCCCCGTGCCCTCCGCGACCGCGCTCAGCGGGTCATCGGCCAGCGTAACGGGCAAGCCTGTTTGTGACGCTATCAGCTTGTCTAGCCCGCAGAGCATCGCGCCGCCGCCGGCCAGAACCAGGCCCCTGTCGACCAGATCGGCCGACAGTTCCGGCGGACACTTCTCCAGCGTGATCCTGATCGCGTCAACGATCGAGGAAACCGGTTCCTGCAACGCGTCGCGTATTTCCTCCGAAGTAACCGTCAGTGTTTTAGGAAGCCCGGCCACCAGATCACGGCCCTTGACCTCCAATGTTCTCTCCTCACCCAACGGATAAGCTGAACCTATTGTGATTTTAATCTCCTCCGCAGTCCGCTCTCCAATCATCAGATTGTAAACTCTCCGCATGTATTGGACGATACACTCGTCCATGGCGTCGCCGCCCACGCGGACACTCCGCGCGTACACGATGCCGGCCAACGAGATCAACGCGACCTCGCATGTGCCGCCGCCGATATCGACGATCATGTTGCCGGCCGGCTCTGAAACGGGAAGCCCGACACCGATGGCCGCCGCCATCGGCTCTTCAATCAGAAAAACTTCCCGCGCTCCCGCATGCCGCGCAGATTCCTGCACGGCGCGTTTCTCAACTTCCGTTATGTCGCTGGGCACCGCCACGATCACACGCGGCTTGACCAGCTTCGCCGAATGCACCTTCCGTATGAAATAACGGATCATCGCCTCGGTGATGTCGAAATCGGCGATAACGCCAGACTTCATCGGACGGATAGCCACTATGTTGCCGGGCGTGCGGCCCAGCATGCGCTTGGCCTCCTCGCCGACCGCCAGGA
>CAYRZP010000091.1:0-8919 GCA_964428885.1 uncultured Lentisphaeraceae bacterium | reverse complement strand
CTTACCTCAAGGACAAAGGTCAGCGCAAGGCGTGCGGCTGCGTCGTCAGCAAGGATATCGGCATGTACGACACCTGCCCCCGCCTCTGCGCCTACTGCTACGCCAACACATCGCGCAAGGCGGTGGAAAACAATTTCGCCAAACATGACCCCGAAGCGGACGCTTTAACGGCGTTCATTATGGCAAATTATGACAGGCGGGCTCAAGAATCGCGAAAGTTTAGGTCGTAGATCTAGCCAATGAAATTACTTAGAAAGCTATGACCAGCAGCGAAAGGATGGTCGCTAAGCCCAATAAGGCCAGCGCGGCCGCAACCAAAATCTCGAGTCTGGCTTTCGGCTGGGGCAGAATGCCTGCGGCGATGTCTTTCAGATAACGGCGGTAACGCACCACTGCGGCCACGTTTAGAATGACGCCCAGCACAACGAGCCCGAGGCCCAGCCACAGCGAGGTGCCGTGTGACAGCGGCGGCGGAATCTTTTGAACAGCGGCCAGTTCCCGCAGGAACAGCCCGAATCTAGCCACCACAAACCCGAACCCCATCAGGGCGAGGCCTGTCCGAATCCACGCCAGAAAGGTCCTCTCCGCCGCCAGCGGCACGCGCGGATCTTCCGTCAACAGCGACTTTTTGTCTGCGCTCATCAAATTCTCCTGCTCCAAACATTGTACCGTATTTGACCATAACAAACCACTCCCGGCAGACATCCGCTTTCGCATACCGCACATTTATGGCTCAGACCGTCAGATCCCTCACGATTTCGCGGAACGCGCCGGCGGCGGGCGAGTTCGCCGCCGACGCGACGAATGCCTTGCCTTCGTCTCCTAGCTCAGCTATCAGCGGATCGATCGGGATCGAGCCGAGAAAAGGCACATGCATCTCTTCCGCCATCACCTCGCCGCCGTGCGCCTTCAGGATGTGCGTGACCTCGCCGCATTTAGGACAGGCGAACCCGCTCATGTTCTCGACCACACCGAGCACGCGAACATTCAGCTCTTTGCAAAAATTGATGGACTTGCGCACATCGGCGGCCGCGACTTTCTGCGGGGTGGTGACGATCACCGCGCCGTCAAGCTCCGGAATGAGCTGGCAGACCGAAAGCGGCTCGTCGCCGGTCCCCGGCGGCACGTCGATCACCAGCAGGTCAAGGTCGCCCCAGTCCACATCCTCGAGGAACTGGCGGATCACGCCCATCTTCATCGGGCCGCGCCAGATCACCGGATCGTCCTGCCCGTTCAGCAGGAAGCCGACCGACAGCACCTTGAGCCCGCCGACCTCCACCGGCAGCATCCCGTCCGGGCCGCCTTCCAAGCGCCGGCCGACCAGACCGAGCATGATCGGCACGCTCGGCCCGTGCAGGTCAACATCCAGCAGCCCGACCCTCTGGCCCGAAAGCATGGCTGACATAGCCAGGTTCACCGCCACGGTGCTCTTGCCCACGCCGCCCTTGCCGGACATAACGATCACCTTGCGCCGGATGCGGCTCAACCTGCCCTGCAGTTTGGCATCATCCGGCTTGGGCGGCTGCTGCGGCCCGGCTTTATGCCTTGAGGCGCACGTCGCGTCGCCGCACGTGCCGCACTGGGCTTGATCGCACTCGTTTTGTTCATGCTTGTCGTTGCTCATTCGTTTCCTTTCAAAAGGTTAAGACTTTAGCGCTGCCGACAACCCAGTCGGCCAGATCTACCATTGTTGATTTTGAGGACTCAGGGCGCAGGCCCCAGGATTATGACCCAAGAAACTTGGCCCGATCATTTCTCCAATTCGTAAGGCCACGTTACCAGCCCGCCGTCCAGAACCCGTACGTCCCGGCAACCAGCTCCGCCCAAGATGCGGGCGGCTTCGTAACCGCGCAGGGATATCTTGCAAAAGCAGACCACCGGGCGGTCACGCGGCACCTCGCCCAAACGGTCGCGCAGCGCGCCGAGCGGTATGAACAGCGCGCCGGGCAGACGCATCTGGTCGAACTCCGTCGGCGTGCGCACGTCCAGTAGAACAGGCGGTTTGTCTGAAGCGAGTTCCGCCTGCAGCGCTTCGGCCGAGACGCCTTTGAAGATGTTGTCGAACTTGTTGCGCATAACATCCGCCGCGGTCAGGATATTGTCGACCGCCGGCGAATAGGGCGGCGCGTAACACAGGTCGGCATGCGCGAGCTGGTCGACCGTCAGGCCGGCTGTCAGAGTCATGGCCGCCACGTCCACGCGCTTGTCACCCGCGCCGGGCCCGACCGCCTGCGCGCCCAGCAGCTTGCGCGTCTTGCGGTCGGCAACGAGCTTAAGCATCAGCATTCTGGCCTCCGGCATGAAATGGGCCTTGTCCGGCGCGGGGGTCAGGGTGACTTCCGCGTCGAAGCCCGCCGCGCGCGCCTCGCGCTCGGTCAGACCGGTGCGCGCCACGCAATAGTCGAACACCTTGCAAACCGCGCTGCCCAGCACCCCGGGAAACTCGTCGTCAATCCCGCAGATGTGATTGGCGGCCACGCGCCCCTGCTTGTTGGCGGTCGAGCCGAGCGGGATGAACGCGGGCTGACCGCTCATCAGGTGATAGACCTCGACGCAGTCGCCCGCCGCGTAGATGTCGGGATCTGACGTGCGCATGTGCCGGTCCACGCAAATCGCGCCGGTCTTCGCCCCCAGTTCCAGCCCGGCTGACCGCGCCAGGCCGACATTCGGCCGCACGCCGATCGAGAGAATCACCAGATCGGCGGGGATGGTGCCGCGCGTGGTCTTGACCGCGCCGACCCGGCTGCCGTCCTGTTCCGCGCCCAGAAGCGCTTCCACGCTCGTGCCGGTCAGCACGCGCACGCCCTTTGCCTCCATGTGCTGCTCCACCAGCCGCGCCATCTGCGCGTCGAGCATGGTCAAAATCTGATCGAGCTTTTCGACGACCGTGATACGGCAGCCGTGCTCCGCCAGCGCCTCGGTCATCTCTACGCCGATCAGCCCCCCGCCGACAATCACAACATCCTTGGCTTTGTGCTCCGCCAGCATGGCCTTGATGCCTTCGGCATCCTCGACCTCGTGCAGCGCGTGGACGCCGCGCTTGTCCGCGCCGGGGATCGGCGGGCGCACCGGACGTGCGCCGGTGCAAAGCACCAGCTTGTCATACTCCAGCCACTCTTGCGGATCAGCGTTGCCAACGGGCGCCACGCCGATCTTTTTGTTGGTGCGGTCGATCACCAGCGCCTCTGTGCCGTTGCGCACATGCACGTTTTTGACCTTGCTGAAAAAGACCGGATCGCGCACCACGCCGACCGGCGTGCTCATCAGCTCCTTCTGCTCCTTGACCACACCGGAGACATAGTAGGGCAGGCCGCACCCGGCGTATGAGAGAAAGGCGCCTTTCTCGATAATGGTCACATCCGCATCCGGCTGCATGCGCAGAATGCGCGAGGCCGTTTTCGGGCCGGCCGCGACCCCGCCGACCACAACCACTTTCAACTTCTTACTCATGCGTCATCCTTTCGTTCGTGTGAGAAATCCTTCAGCCATTGCCGCATCAAAACTCGATTCTCATGCCCGCATAACCGCACGCTACCGTTTCTCCGAGCGCATCTTTCAGAAGCCTTGCCGCATCCTCGCCGGTGCAGTGGCAAGGCACTACATTAGCGATATTATAGCCTTTAAGCGCCGCGCTTGTCCGTTCCAATCGTTCCTGCGAAGCTTGCTTCAGGTGCATGCCGCCCATGACGCAGCGGACGCGCCGCTGGCCGGAAACCGCCGTGATGTAATTCAGCGTATTGACCACGCCGGAGTGGCAACAGCCCAGACAGACAACCAGACCTTCGCCCGTCTCGATCCAGAACGACAGGTCGTCCGGGATGCCGTCGGGATAACTGCCGTCGGCATCCTTGAAAAACGGCCCGCCCGTATCCTCGTAGTTTGTTCCACGCGGTACCGGGCCGGTCAGCCAGACATGATCTGAAATCCGCGTCGGCGCCGTGACCCACACACGTCGATGATCCGCAAGTCCGGAAACCGCCGTCACCGCGCTTTCCGGCATGCCGATAACTTTGGCGCGCTCGCGGATACTGTAGCGTTGCCGCAGAGCCGCCGGGTGCAGATAGAGCCGCGCTTGCGGCGCCTGCCGCAACACGTCACGCAGGTTACCGGTGTGATCGTAATGCCCGTGACTCAACGCGATCACATCGATGCATGACAAGTCGATGCCCAAGGCTGCCGCATTTTGCAGCATGATATCGCCGTTGCCGGTGTCGAACAGCATTTTTTCGCCGTCGGCCTCGATCCAGGCGGCGAAGCCGTGCTCGGAAGCCAGCCCATCGGCGGCGCGGTTGTCGGACAGGATAATGATAGAAACTTTCTGGCTCATTGTTACGCTTTCTTCTTAAAACTGATCCGTGCTCAGCATCACGAGCGTGCAAGCCTCCACAACCTCGATGCCCGCGTCACGCAGGCGCTCGGCCGCCGCGTGATTTTCCGCACCGGGGTTGAAAATCACACGCGTGACACCCGGTTTGCCGAGAATGTCGTCCGTCACCCGCTCCTGCTTGCATGCCGACAGATAGACCGTCACCGTATCGACTTTGTCCGGCACATCGCTGACTTTTTTGTAGACCGCGAGATCGTCAACCTTGTCCAGCGACGGATGCACAGGATAGGGCTTGTGGCCTTTCTCGGCCAGAAGTTTAACCGCCTGATAACTGTAACGCTCAGGTTTATTGCTCGCTCCCACAACCGCCACGTTCATGACATCACCGCCCTCCCTATCACGGCGCGAACAGATAATCTGCGATCGCGCGGTAAAGCGTGCTGACCGCCAGAATGGCGCAATGCCGGCCTTCCTCAGGCTGGCACTCTCCCGAGCGGATCAGCTCGCCCGCGCTGATGGACAGCGCGTCCGTGACACTCCGACCGACAGCGCGGCGCGCGACGGCATGACCGCACGCCCGCGTGTTGCCGCACCCGTCGGTATAGTATCTGGCATCCCGGATCGTGTCATCGTGAATCACGAGATACATCTCCATGGTGTCGCCGCACGGCCCCGTCAGCGTGGCCGCAGCCGTCGGATCGTTCATGCGGCCGAAGAAGTCATCTTTTTCATTGTTTATGAGGTTATCATGATTTGTGCTTTGATGATTATGCATTACTTCACCTCGCAGAAGGTCGCTTGCGCCCAAGCTAGAGTCCGCTCTCCGGCTGTTATCTCGGCCTTCATATGGTAGAGCGGCACACGCGCATCCGTCATCCACGCTCTCACCTTGAATTCGCCGTCTATCGGCACCGGATGCGGATAGCGCACCCGCAAATCAGCGGTCACCGCGCGCACATTCCGGTGAAACAGGCAGTGCGTCATGGCGGCGTCGAGCAAGGCCGCCGACACGCCGCCATGCAGCATGCCGTCGTAGCCCTGCAGTCGTGGATCCGGCTTGAAAACCGTTTTCACGCGCCCGTCGACGTCCGGCTCAAACGAAACGCCCAGCGACCAGGGGTTGTCCGCGCCGCACATGACACAAGCGTCGTGCCCGAAGCGCCGGCCGATGCCGTGCGCCCTATCAGTGGTCGCAGGCATTCTCGCCGGCCTTCAGCGTGCCGCCCAGATACTGCGCGACGAGATTCTCCGGGGTGTCGGGCGAGAGCCCCACGGTCACGCGGATGTTCTGCTCTGTGAACAGCCCCTGGGCCCGTTGTCCCATGCCGCCCGCGAGGATCATCTCCACGCCCTGCTCGGCCAGCCAGCGCGGCAGCACACCCGGCTCGTGCGGCGGCGGCACCACATCCTCGCGCCCCACGATCTTGCGCTCCGTCAGATCCACATCCAGCAGCGCGAACCGCTCGCAGTGACCGAAGTGCATGCACAGCTTGCCTTCCGCAGTCGGAATCGCGATCTTGATCTTGTTTGTACTCATCTTTGTTCCTTTCTCTAATCATGCGGGCATAGCCCGCCTCCCAAGTGTGTGGGTATGTGTGTATGTGGGTACGAACTCACACACCCACACACCCTCATACAGGTCGTATCCAAATTACTTGATTTTTACGTCTGATGTGAGTTTGCGCGGCTCATTTACTCATCCGTTCCCAAACCCGCCGGATATCATCTCCGGCCGCCGACTCGATCTCCACCACTGCCTTCTGCTGAATCTGCGCTGCGGTCACGGCTTTATCGTAACGGACGCGCCCCACACAGTCGGCGCCGAGGCTCTCCGCCTTGCGTTCGATCCTTTCGGCCATCCCGGGATTGATATCCCATTTGTTGACGCAAACCGAAACAGGGATCTCGAAATGCCGCGCGAGCTGCAACACGCGCTCAAGGTCATGCTCGCCGGAGACTGTCGGCTCGGTAACGGCCAACACTTTTGCGGCGCCAGTAACCGAGGCGATCACCGGGCAGCCGATGCCGGGCGGGCCGTCGGTGATGATCAGCGTCTTTCCCTGCTCTTCGGCCACGCGGTGCGCCTCACGTCGAACCGTCGCCACCAGCTTACCGGAATTTTCCGCCGCCGCGCGCAGGCACGCGTGAACCATCGGGCCGCAATGCGTCTCGGACAGCATCCATTCGCCGCAGAGCCGCTCCGGGAAATCTATCGCCTTGGACGGACAGAACCTGACGCACACCCCGCAGCCTTCGCACCCCACCGGATCGATCTCATATAGTTCTTTGCCGAAAGGCCGCTTGACATAACGCGGCGCATCAAAACGGCAAAGCTCCGCACACATGCCGCAGCCGGTACAGTCGTTCAGCCGGATCACAGCCTCGCGCCCGCTTTTGAAATCATGACGCTCGATGATCTCTGGCGTCAGCACCAGATGCAGGTCAGCCGCGTCCACGTCACAGTCCGCCAGCACCGCGCGGCCTGCGGCCAGCGCGGCGAAAGACGCGGTCACGCTGGTCTTGCCCGTGCCGCCCTTGCCGCTAATCACCACCCATTCCTGAATCACTTTTTCCATGCTTATCAACTTTCTCTAGCCCGCACAGTTTCGTAAAACAAGGCATTGTCTTTTCTCACTGCCCGAACCCTGTTTTTAGCCGCAAGAGGCTGGAGGTGTTTCAGCACCTCGTTCGGCAGCAGGGCTAGACCCGCCGCGATCCCCTGCACGGTGCAAGGCCGCCGGCTCAGCAGCGCGATAATCGCGCTGTCGGTGTCCGCTCCAGCAACAGCGCCGACGTTGGTGGACGATGCTCTCTCGCTGATAATGTCAACACTGCCCGCAAAATATCCGGTGAACCCTCTCATCTGCTCTTGCGTGAGAGGGCAGGCGAAGTCCTCGGCAGGAGGACGGGCCACGGTGTTCAACTGCACAGACTGGATGCCGCAGCGCTTGACGCACTCGGCGATCTTCCTGACCTCTGCGGGCAATCCGGTAACTCCCGCCAGCAGCATCACTTCCAACTGCACATCCCCCTTGAAAGAACGCATGAAAGTGTTGAGACCTTCAACCATTCTCTCGAACGATATTTCGTCGTGCGGGCGGTTGACGTGTTTGAACAAGAAATCATCTCCGGCATCAAGCGATGGCATCACCAGATCGGTCGGCGCCAAGGCGCTCCTAATTTCATCCATCCACAAGAGCGAACCGTTCGTGATCACCGCAACCGGGATGTCGGTCATCTGTTTGATGCCGCTGACGACGGCGCCGATATCGGCGTTGAGCGTCGGCTCGCCGGATCCCGCGATCGTGATGTAATCAGGGCGGTCTGGGTCCTTCAGCTTTTTCTCGAGTTCGGCCAGCACCTCGGTGGCGGCGACGTACGCCTCGCGCCGCATGGTTTTGCGGGTGGTGCGTCCCAACTGGCAATACACGCAGTCATAAGTGCAGATTTTGAACGGAATCAGGTCGACACCCAGCGAGCGGCCGAGGCGCCGCGACGGCACCGGCCCGTACAGATGGCGATATGCCTGTTCGCTCATCGCGTCTTCCTTTTCTTACGGGCCTTCGCATGATGTTCGGTGACCGCCTCATACAAACTCGTGAAAAGCCCGCGGTATTCCGGCAGCGCGTCCACCATCAACTCGCCGCGCGAATAGGCTTCCGCGATGCGGCGGTCATCCGGGATTTCGGCCAGCACGGGGATACGCTCCTCGCGGCAATACACGGCAACGCGCTCATCGCCGCTGCCTGCGCGATTGATAACGACCCCGAAGGGGATTTCCAATTCGCGCACTACCGCAACGGCCAGCCGCAGGTCGTTCAAGCCGAAAGGGGTGGGCTCGGTCACCAGCACCACATAGTCGGTCTCGCGCAGGGTGGCGACCACCGGGCACGAGGTGCCGGGCGGCGCGTCGAGAACCGCGTCACCGGTCTTTGGAATTCTGGCCTTGACCGCGCGTATCAGCGGCGGGGCCATGGCCACGCCCACGTCTAGCCTGCCCTGAACCAGTGTCACACCGTTGACGCGCATGGATTCCACAATGCCGACGCGCTTCGGCTTCTCGCTGATCGAACCCTGCGGACAGACCCGCGCGCAGCCGCCGCAACCGTGACACAGCTCCGGGAAGACCAACACGCGCTTGGCCAGCACTGCCAAAGCCTTGTACTCGCAGAAGCGGGCGCACTCGCCGCAACCGTCACAGCGCGCCTCGTCCACCTCCGGCACGAGAATCGAGACCTCTTCGGGCTCGCCTTCCAGAGCGCCTTTGAGAAAAAGGTGGGCGTTCGGCTCCTCCACGTCACAGTCCAGCAGCGTCACCCCGCCAAGCGCGCGCGCCAGGTTAGCCGCGACCGTGGTCTTGCCCGTGCCGCCTTTGCCCGATGCCACCGCGATAATCATTGGTTCTCCTTGGATTTCGCTTCGCCCTGCAGCCACACCATCGCCTGCGTGCCGAGCGTTAGCCCGACGCGCGCGGCAATCACCGGGCATTTCACTTTGAACAGAAAACAGATGTCGCGCGGGGCGTCGCTCAGCGTCTCGAAATTCCCCTGCCCCTTGGAAATCACCAGATCCGCCCGGTCGAAGTGCTCGCG
>CAYRZP010000090.1:0-8974 GCA_964428885.1 uncultured Lentisphaeraceae bacterium | reverse complement strand
GCATGCACTCGACGATCGGGTCGGAGGCGGTATGCACGAACATGACGGTGCGCGAAAGCGCGCCGCTCTCGTCCAGCGTGTCGCGGAAGAAGAGGTAGTCGTCGTATTTGAGCCCCATGCCGCCGAGGATGATCACGTCCACCTCGGCCTGCAGGGCGATGCGGGCGAGCAGGGGGTTGTAGGGCTCGCCGGCGCGGGCGAAAACCGGCAGTTTCTGCGATTCGACCAGCGAGTTAAAGACATCGATCATCGGGATGTTGGTGCGCACCATGTTTCTAGGGATGATGCGCTTGGCGGGGTTGACGGAAGGTGTGCCGATGTCGATGAGGTTGTCGGTCAGGTCCGGCCCCTTGTCGCGCGGCACCCCGCTGCCGGTGAAGGCCCGCCCGAGCAGGGCGTCCGAGAACGGCACTTTCATGGGATGGCCGAGAAAGCGCACCCGTCCGTCGGTGGCCACGCCGCGCGCGCCTGCGAAGACCTGCAGTGTGACGGTGTCGCGGTCGAGCTTGATCACCTGCGCCAGTGAGGTGCCGTTGCGGGATGTGACCTCCGCCAGCTCGCGGTAGGCGACGCCGTCGGCGCGCAGGGTGATGACGCTGCCGGCCAGATGGTCGATGGAGTGGTAAACCTTATGCATGCTTGGCGTTCTCCTTGATCGTCCTGACGAGCGTATCCTTACGTGCGGCATATTCCGGTGCGTCGTGAGCGGTCATGTTCCAGTCTATGAATGCTTGTGAAAGCTGTTGGAAATATTTGCGGGCCACCGCCTTGTCGGCAAAAGCGTACGTGGCGGTCATGGCGAGTTCGGCCACGCCGAACATATCCACCTGCCGCGCTGCGGGGGTGGCGGCATCGGAATCGCTGAAAGCGTTTTGCTGCAGGTAGACTGCATCCAGGAACTCACCCTTGAGATAAACGATGAAGTCGTCAATGCTGGTGCCTTCCTCGCCGACCACCTTCATCATCTGCGCGACATCGTTGCCCTCGCGCAAGATCGCCCGCAGCTTTTCCACCCGTTCTTTAGCGATTATGCTTTTGTATTTGCTCCAGCTCTCCAGCGGGTCTATGGCGGGATAGCGCCGCGCGTCCGAACGCGCACGCGAGAGACCGTGGAAAGCGCCGACCACCTTGAGCGTGGCCTGCGTGACCGGTTCGTCGAAATTTCCGCCCGCGGGCGAGACCGTGCCGCCGATGGTGAGCGATCCGGTCGAGCCGTCCTTCAGCCGCACGAGGCCCGCCCGCTCGTAGAAATTGGCGATCAGCGATTCGAGGTAGGCGGGGAAGGCCTCTTCGCCCGGGATCTCCTCCAGGCGTCCGGAAAGCTCGCGCAGCGCCTGCGCCCAGCGCGAGGTCGAGTCGGCCAGCAAAAGCACGTTCAGCCCCATCTGTCGGTAATAGCTCGCGATGGTGACGGCGGTGTAGACCGAGGCCTCGCGCGCCGCCACCGGCATGGAAGACGTGTTGCAGATGATCACGGTGCGGTCCATCAGGCTCTTGCCGGTGCGCGGATCCTCCAGTTCCGGAAACTCGCGCAAGGTCTCCACAACTTCGCCCGCGCGTTCGCCACAGGCGGCCAGCACCACGATGTCCACGTCGGCGTAGCGCGAGGTGGTCTGCTGCAGCACGGTCTTGCCGGCGCCGAAAGGACCGGGGATGCAGTAGGTCCCGCCGAGCGCGACCGGAAAGAAAGTGTCGATCGCGCGCACTCGCGTGGTCATCGTTTTGACCGGCCGCAGGCGTTCCGCGAAGCCGGTGACCGGCAGCTTGACCGGCCAGCGCTGCAGCATGGTCACGCTGCGGTCGCGGCCGTTCTCGTCCGTGATCACGGCGATTTCGTCTTCGATCTTGTACGGCCCGGCGGCTTTGACGCTTTTGACCGTGAAGACGCCCTGCATCGCGAAAGGCACCATAATGCGGTGTTTGAAAATGCCTTCCGGGACTGTGCCCAGCGATTCGCCTGCGGTCACTCGGTCACCGGGTTTCGCTACTGGCGTGAAATCCCATACCGCATTGCGGTCAAGTGCCTTGAGGTAGGTGCCGCGCTGCAGGAAAAAGCCGCATTGCTCAGCGAGCTGGGGCAGGGGGTTTTGCAGCCCGTCGTAGATCTGCTTGAGCAGTCCCGGACCCAATTCGGCGGAGAGCAGGTTGCCCGTGAAAGCCACCGCGTCACCGACCTGCAGGTCGCGCGTGTCCTCAAAGACCTGCAAGTCTGCCACACGGCCGCGTATGCGCACGATTTCGCTCATAAGGCGTGGCCCGGAACCGCTATCTTGGCGAACCCGCGCGTAGCCGACCTCGTTCTGCGCGACCGCGCCGTCGAAAGCGACGGTGATCATGTTTCCGTTGACGCCTACAATTTTACCAGTTGTCTCCATAAGGTTCACGATCCGGTTTGTGGCGTCGCGTCAGAACCGTCCGCAGGTCCGATCTCCGCCAGTTTGTCGAAATTTGCAGCTCCGGCCTTGCCGTCCAGTTCCGCCCGCCGGGTCAGGATCCGCAATTTGACCGCATACGCGAAGACCGCGTTCTTGCACAGTGGGTCAGGCCCCTGCAGTTCTTCCGCCAATGTCCAGCGGATCTGGTCAAGCTCCTCCTCGCGCTCGAGGGGATCGGAGTCCTGAAACGCATCTTCAACCAGATTCTCGATCCGGCTGTCGCACCCCTGGGCGTGCCGCAGCCAGCGCTCCGGATCAGAGCCGGAGAGACGCGCTCGGTGGCGGGCGACCGCGTTACGCAAGATCGTCTCGCGGTCCTGCCAGGCGCGCGCGAACGGATGGTCAGATGTCTCGCCGTCCAGCAGGCGCGCTACGGTATCCGCGTCGGCGGCGTTCAGTTGCTCGCGGCAGGTGTCCGCAAACCCGGCGAGCGAGACGCCCGGTGTTGATCCGAATTTCAGCAGCGGCAGTGAAGAGAGAAGGTAGATCAGGCTCATGATTTAATCAGTGCAGCCAATTGCGGTCGGAGCAGTTTCGCCAATGCTTCCGCCACGGCGGCGCCGGTAAACGAGTGTTCCACGCGTCCGCCGGACAACCGCACACGGAATCCGCTGGCGGCCGTTTTGTCCGTTACAACCTCTAAGCCGCTCCGCGCCTCGTCGGCTAGCTTGGCGCGCAGGACATCGGTCAGTTTCTCGACCGCGGCCAACTCTACTGGCTCTTTTCCGTTCAAATAATTTTTCACGACAGCCTGTGCGAGTCCAATCACCACTTCCTCATGGGTCAAGGCCTTGTTGACATCCGAGAGCAGGAGGTTGGCGAACAACGCCGTGACAGCCTTTTCGACCTGCATGACCGTGTCGCGCGCGGCATGGCGGATTGTTTCCTCCGCGCGCCGCGTGAAAGCGTCGGCATCCCGACGCGCTTTATCGGCCATTGCCTCAGCCTCTTGCCGGGCTGACTTCAGAAGCAGATCGGCCTGTTTTTTTGCGTCGCCGATGATCTTGTCCGCCTCTTCGCGAGCCTTCCCGATTCCATCACGCTGGATTTTTTCTAAAAGCGGCTGAAGCTCTTGTGTCATGTCACCCACCTGCTGTTTGCACTATGTGCGCCATCGCGCATATTTGGCAACGCGAAAACAACGGCGCAATCGTCGTAAAACTGACGTACATACTAAGCGAAAATCATGTTTCCCGTCAATTAAATGATGGATATTTGAGAATTTCGCTCACGATACGTTTGGATTGCTTTCAGGCGGGGGAGTCGCTAAGCTTTTACACAAATTCTTTTTAGGGAGAAAACGGAAATGGCATTGACATTGACTGATCTAAAAGGCATGACTGTGGGCGCGTGCGTGTCCGGCGGGCTGGACAGCCGCACCATCGCCAAGGTGATGGTTGAGGCTGGTGTTAAAGTGGTGGCCTTTTCGGCTGATCTCGGACAGCCGGACGAGAAAAACATTAACGACATCAAGAAGCGCATGGCGCCTTGCGGCGTGGATACGGTGATCGTTGACCTGAAAGACGCGATGGCTGAAGCCTGCTTTGACGTGATCGAAGCGCAGGCGATGTATGACGGCGGTTATTGGAATTCGACCGGCATCGCGCGCGCGGTGACGGTGCGCGGATTGATCCCGGAGATGAAGGCGCGCAAATGCACGGTTCTTGCGCACGGCGCCACCGGACGTGGCAATGACCAGATGCGCTTCGAACGCTACACCAATGTGCTCGCGCCGGGCATGCAGGTGTATGCGCCGTGGCGTGACGCGGAGCTGCTGCGGAAGTTTCCAGGACGCACACAGATGGTGGAATTTCTGGCGCGCTACGGCATTCAGGCTTTTGTCGGCACCAAGAAGAAATATTCGACCGATGCCAATCTTGCGGGCCTTTCACACGAGGCCGAGGATCTTGAGAGCATGGAGACATCGATGCTGATCGTGACGCCGACCATGGGCGTTTGGCCCAAAGAAGCGCCTGACAAGATCGAAAAGTTCACTGTGCGCTTTGTCAAGGGACGGGCGGTCGCGATCAACGGTCGGGACGTGACGCCGCTGGCGGCCATGCGTCTGGCCAACAAACTGGCCGGACGCAACGGCATCGGCATGAAACAGGCGCTGGAAAACCGCATCATCGGCACCAAGAGCCGCGGCGTGTACGAGGCGCCCGGCATGGAACTGCTGGCGACGTGTCTGCGGTATGTTTACCATGCCACCATGGACCGCCGCGCGGGCGCGTTGTTCGGCCAGTTGTCCAAGCTGGTCGCGGATCAGATTTACGACGGTCGTTATTTCGACCCCGTCACGCAGGCCGCTCGCGCCGCGATACGCGTTTTTTCCAAGCACGCTTCGGGAACTGTAGAGGTGGGCCTGTACAAAGGCAATATATTTTTCAATAAGCTGACAGGATGCCGCGCTTCGATCTATAACGAAGCGGACTCATCCATGGAGGCAAGCACGGGTCTCAACCCTGTCAGTTCGCAGGGGTTCGCGGAGATTCAGAGTGTCGAGGCGCGCATGTTGGCCCGCGCCGGACAGATAGCTTCTAAATAGGTGTTTTTATGGCAGACTTGCGAACGTCCTTTCTTGGGCTGGACTTGAAAAACCCTCTGGTGGTGAGTTCATGTCCGCTCAGCAGCGATCCTGACACGGTGGCCAAGCTGGAGGCTGCCGGCGCGGGGGCTGTGGTCATGCGCTCGATTTTCGAGGAGCAGATCCGGGAAGACATAGCGGCTATGGAATCGTCGCTTGACGGTGACAACAGTGCGGCGGCGATGGAGTACTTGCGGGCTGGGCTGGCCGGACGTTTCGGACCGCAGAGCTATCTGGATACGCTGTCGGCGATGCGGCGCCGTGTGAAGATCCCGCTGATTGCCAGTGTCAACTGTGTTGAGGCTAACAATTGGGTCGCTTACGCACGGAAGATTGAGATGGCCGGAGCGGATGCGCTGGAGCTGAACCTGTACCACATGCCGGTTGACCCGTCGGAAGACGCGGCGCAGGTTGAAGCGCGCAGACTTGGACTGGTCAAGGAGGTTCTGCGCGAGGTAAGGATACCGGTGGCGATCAAGCTCAGCCAGCATTACACATCCTTGCTCGCTTTCGCGCGGGCTGCCGACGCACTGGGTGTGAAAGGCATGGTGCTGTTTAACCGTTTTCTGCAAACCGACGTTGACGTGGAGCGTGAATCGATGTTTCTCGCCACCAATTATTCCACTCCGGCGGCTCTGCACGCGCAGTTGCGTTGGACGGCGGTGTTGCGAAACCGTGTCAGGTGCGATATCGCGGTGAGCGGCGGCATCCACGCCTGGGACGGGCTGGTCAAAGCCCTGCTGGTAGGCGCTAATGTCGGCTATGTCTGTTCGGCTCTTTATGCGCGCGATGATTTTTGTGTGATCGGAGAGATTCTGAACGGTCTTGCCGACTGGATGGGGCGCAAGGGCTATCAGTCCGTCAGCGATTTCCGCGGCAAGCTCGGCGAGAAGGATCTGACTGACGGCGAGGGTTTTGAGCGCGTCCAGTATGTCAAGACAGCGGCGCGCATCAGTTAAGCGCAAGCGCTCCGGGCAGGGCGCGAAGGGGCTGGTCCCATGTTTGACGCGCATGCTCATCTTCACGACACTGAAATCGCGGCGCATTTTGACCGCATTGTAGCTGATGCCGCGGCAGCGGGTGTGACAGGTATATGCAGTTGCGGCACACATCCTGAGGACTGGCCGTCCGCACAGGCTTTGAGCCTGCGGAGGCTGCCGCTTGTTTTGGTTCCGGGGTTCGGCGTTCATCCGTGGTATGCGGACCGCTTGCCTGAC
Organism: uncultured Lentisphaeraceae bacterium; assembly: GCA_964428885.1. Lineage (GTDB taxonomy): Bacteria > Verrucomicrobiota > Kiritimatiellia > RFP12 > UBA1067 > JAQVQN01. The sequence continues at coordinate 2,735 of CAYRZP010000090.1, read as the reverse complement.
GCATGGGCGGATAAGCTGGAGGACTATCTCGACGCCAATCCTGTAGCCGTGGTCGGAGAGATCGGGCTCGACGGCGTCCGGGACGCGGTACCGGCGGATGTGCAGGAGAAAGTTTTAGCGATCCAGCTTGAAATGGCGGCGCGTTTGGCGCGGCCGGTGATTCTGCACGGCGCGCGCGCCTGGGGAAGACTGGCCGATGCAATACGTCCTTTCGTGCGCAGGCTGCCCGGTTTTGTCGCCCACGGGTTCGGCGGCTCCCGCGAGATACTCGCGCGGATTGTTGATATGGGCGGTTATGTCTCTTTTGCGGGATCGGTATGCAACCGCAAATCTGTCAAGGTCAGGGCCGCTGCCCGCGAAACTCCGGACAGCCAGATTTTAGTGGAGACCGATACGCCGGACCTGTTCCCGGCGGGCGGCAAGCCTGTCGGTACAGGCGCGGGCGGAAAACCGCTAAACCAGCCGTGCAACCTTAAGCTTGTTGTGGAGCAGGTGGCGGCCTTACGCAGCGTTGATCCGGAAACGTTGGCTGATTTGACCGCCACCAACGCGCGTCGGGTTTTGTTGCAGTTGAGCTGAACGGATGTACATGGTATACTTTTTTTTAAAGCAGATAAACGAAAGGTGACGGTCATGCGGAATGTACTGACGCGCAGGGATATGTTAAAGAGGCTGGGCATCGGTGGCACGGTTGCTGGTGTAGGCATGATTTCAGGCAGGGGTTTCGCTGACGAGGCCACTGACGGCGATCCGGACTATGCTGGTTTCGCACGGAACATCCGGCTCATGAAGCCCACCACGGTTGACGGGCCTTCAGCTTACATTGAGAACGGCAAAGTAATGCAGCCTGCCCGCGAAGTGCCTTTGTTCCATACCGCCGACGTGGTGGTCGTGGGTGGCGGGTTCGCGGGTGTGTGCGCGGCAGTCGCGGCAGCGCGCACAGGCGCGTCGGTGGCTATGGTCGAGCGTTACGGTAGTTTAGGCGGTCTTTTCACCAACGGCATGGTGCTGATCGTGGTCGGCACCGGCGAAAGAGTGAACGGCGAGTTTAAGCTGTTGACCCGCGGCCTTTGCGAAGAGTTTCTGCGCAGGCTGGAAGGCATGGGCGACGGCGCGATAGTCTGCCAGAACCCCAAGGTATACCATCCGACGGTCGATCCCGAGGCGGCGAAAGTGCTGATGGACGAGATGGTTCAGGAGGCCGGCGTCGAGATGCTTTTCAATGCCTGGGGTGTGGACGTGATTCAGACCGGCCAGAATGTGAAGGGCGTGGTTTTCGAAAGCAAGCAGGGCCGACAGGCAATTCTGGCCAAAAATGTCATTGACGCTTCCGGTGACGGCGACGTGTTCCATCAGGCGGGCGAGACCTACAACCAGATATCGCACGCGATGGGATTTGTCTACCGGATCGGCAATTACGACCGCATCGACAGGGACAAGGCCCCAAAGGACGTGAAGCTGAATCTGGGCGGCGGCGAGCCTGTCAAATCCGCGCGTTGGGTCAACAATCTGGGTCCGCGCGGCAACGGACTGGACTTGCGCGAGATGTCCAAGATCGAAATGATGCACAGAAAATCGGCGTGGGACTATGTGCGGCGGGTCAGAGGCACGCCGGGGCATGAGGATGTTTTCCTGATGCAGACGAACGCGATGGTGGGCGTGCGTGCCACACGCTTGCTGGACGGAGTCAAGCGCGTAGACAAGAAAAGCGCGGTTTCCGGAGCGAAGTTTGATGACGTCGTGGCCTATTCCGGCGATGACCGCGTGAAGTATCCGGGGTTCGCGATTCCTTACGGGGCGCTGCTTCCAAAGAAGGCCGAGAATTTGCTGGTGGCGGGACGTTGCATCTCGTGCGCACCCGACCTGATCGACCGTGTGCGCCTGATACCAGTCTGCGGAGTCACAGGACACGCGGCGGGCGTGGCCGCGGCGCTGGCGGCCAAGGGCGGGGTCACGCCACGCGAGGTGCCGGTGGCCGAGATCCAGAAAGTTTTGCGCGAGCAGAAAGCTTACCTCGGATAACCATGCCGCATGCCGAGCGCGAGACTTGCATAGGGCGGGTGACCATCGTTGAAAGTGCGGGCGCCATCACGCGTCTGCATTTCGAGCGTGACAGAAAACCTGAAGCAGCGGCCAGTGCCGAGACGCCGCTTTTGCGGCGCGCCTTCCGGCAGCTAGACGAATATCTCGCCGGCAAACTGGAGGTTTTCGACTTGCCGTTCGCGCCGCAGGGAACCCTTTTTCAGCAGAGGGTATGGCAGGTTCTGCTTTCCATACCCTGCGGCCAAACCTGGAGTTACAAAGAGGTGGCGCGCCGATTGGGCAACCCCGGCGCGGCGCGGGCCGTGGGCATGGCCAACCACCGCAACCCGATACCGGTCTTCATCCCGTGCCACCGCGTCATTGGCGCCGACGGCAATCTGACGGGGTACGGCGGCGGGCTTGAAATCAAGGCATGGCTTTTGAAACTTGAAAGGACGGACGGCGCTAAGGGGTATGGGCCGACGCGCAAGAGCTCGTTTGCCCATCGGTAGGCTCGGAGCCGCCGGGATACCCGGCTAAACGATCAAGTACGACATGGCCCACACCCGATCCGCTTTAAGGGGCTGGAACCGGCAATGTTGTCGGAACGCCACTAATTCACTGGTCCGCAAAAATATTGGCGCGCCCACGGAGAGTCGAACTCCGCTTCCAAGGATGAAAACCTTGTGTCCTAACCGATAGACGATGGGCGC
>CAYRZP010000089.1:0-9027 GCA_964428885.1 uncultured Lentisphaeraceae bacterium | reverse complement strand
TTCACGCCGGATTCCGGGGCTGCGGCCGCTTTCAAGGTGCCTGCCGCCGAGGTGCCGGAGATCGCGATCGACAAGGTTAAGGCTCGGCTGTTCACGCTGGGTATAGAAGGCCACGTGGTCTGGCTAGGCGGTGACGACAAACTGTTGGCCAAAACTCATTTGTCAGGACCTCTGCAAGGGCGCAAGATGCGCATTGCCGGCATGACTGTCGGGGATCTGAGCCGGACCTTGGTGAAACGCGACAATGTCTTTGACACCCTCTTCACGGAGTCGCTATACAACTGGACGATCAACGGTGGGCGTTGGGAGGTGATCAACCGCTTTTATTGCGAGCCGACATGGTCGCACATGAACGGCGAGAGCGCCGACTCGCTGGCGGCCTTGTGGTCGAAATACATTTTCAGCGGCGATTTTTGCATCGAGTTTTACGCGGGCATGCGGATGGGGTGGTATGCCCGTCCCGGGGATTTGAACCTGACGGTCATGAGCCGCCGTAACTCTGCCTGCGACGGCTACACCGCCATCGCGACCGGGTGGGACCCGGATCATTCGCAACTGTATTCACGCCTGTTGCGCAACGGCGAGCTCATGAACATCTCCACAAAATATCTTGTGCCGCGCGCGCGGGCCGGACTGTCACGGCAGGGCTATCAGCCGCTGGTTGCCGCGGGTCGGGACATCCACGGCGCCTGGTACGGCATGCATCTGCGCCGCGTCGGAAACCGCATCCAATACATTTATGACAACGAGAAAGTTTTCGACGAGATCGATCCCGATCCGCTGCAAGCCGGCTCATTGGGCATCTGGACCTACCGCAACTCAATGATGGTGGCCCGCATCAAGATAGCGGCGGAATCGGTAAAACCCCGCCCGTTCGCATTCAAGGCAGTGCCTGCCGGATCCGTATCCGGCAAAGCGCCGGAAAGTGCGGCGGACTACGGCCTGCGGGTCAATGGCCGTGACGCGCAACCGCTATCGCCGCAGTACTGGCACGCTTTCGACACTGTCAGCCATCCTAACGTGCGCTTCATAAAGCTAGGTTCCAGCCGGCCGGAGATGCACGTGACCTCGCTGCTGGGGGCAGGATCGTTTCTGGTGCGCTGCAACTTGCCGCCGGCGCAGCCGGACAAGTTGTTGGGTTGGCGTTTCGAGATCGCGCGGCATCCGCAAGCGCTGGTTAACTTCGAGTTCTCGACCGTGAAAGATGACGGTAAGGGCGCATTCACCACGCTCAAGGGCTGGACCTACGTGTTGTCCGGCACGGACGAGACGCGCGGCGCGCGCAAAATCATCGGCAGGATTGAAGAGCTTCCGCCCACTGCCGACGGGCAGGAACCGGTTTGGACACCGGTTGAGATATGGGTGCCATCCGAGATCATACGCGCCAACCAAGCCGTGCAGATCGAGGGTTTCGGCAATCTGCAGCCCAGCGACGTGCAGCAGGGGCTGCTCGGCAATCCGCCGCACGCGTGGTACGCCATACGCGGTTTCCGTGAGATCCACCGCGGTGTGCCGGTCGTGACCGGCACACCTGAAAAGCGCGGGGCGGTCAACGCTCTCGCGGAAATAGTGAAGGGCCTGCCGCCCGGCGAGCTGCAGATGGTGGATGTGCCTGAAACGCTCGACCCGCGCAAGCCCGTGATCGAGTGGGCAGTGCCGGAGTTGGCCAATTTCGGTCTGCGCGTCATGGCGGACTCGACCATTCCGGGTTCGATAGTGGTCTCGCCCGTGCATCCCTGGCCATCGCCGATGCTGCCGCCCCGCCGGGTGACGGCTGACGCCCAACCGGCGCCTTTCACGGTGGAGGGCAACAATATCAGGGTGCTTGTGCCGTTCGAGACGCTGCAGCCCGGTCGCATGACGCTCTTTCTTGAACTTTCAGACGGTCGGTTTTTCCGGCAGGTGGTTTCGATGCGGCCCGAAGACGGGATTAACCATCCGCCGGTACTGCTGCGGCTCGAGATGCCGCAAGGCGGCATACAGACTTTCGAGGCGCGCCCGGGTGACGCCACGCCATTCCAAACCAAAGCGGCATGCTCTATAGAGTATACCGATCCTGTCCGCGGCGGCATTCTGAAGTTCGAGAACGCCGGTGTTTACGGACGTCGCCTCGATGGTGTGCTGGTGCGGAATTTCGATACTACCGCCACGCCCTTGCTGCAATTCCGGTATAAGGGCGATCCGATGGCGATAGTGTCGATCGCGGCCGGTTCCGGCGGCGCATTCGCATTTTCAGAGGCGTTCGGCACGAAAGTCCGTTTCAGCGGAGACAAGTTGGCGGAGATGGACGGCAAGTGGCGTGTCTGGACATGCATACCCTTTACCGGCGAAGGCAGGGTGTCATTGGCTAAGTTATCTTCTGTGCCGATCAGTCAAGTGAGAATAGCTTCGCGTAGTGACCGCGACCAAACAGGATTGCACAGCGTCTTGTGTTTCGACGATGTCGCTTGCGGGCCGGCGGCGGGGCCAAACCGGCCGTTCGCGTTCAAGGCCGACTATGCCGACCCGGACGGCGTGGCAGAGGTTGTTTACGCCATCCTGCAGGGGCCGAACGCATTTGACAATCGTGAGCCGGCGGATCGGCGGGATCTTAAATGGCTGCCTGCCAGAAACGGCGCGGTCGTCGAACCGGACCTTTCCGACATTCCCGACGGGATACATCACCTGCTGGCCAAAGCCCGCGACAACCGTTCCATGTGGTCGCATCCTGCGGATATACCGTTCATGCTCGACCGCAAGCCGCCTGTGGTGGCGCATGATGTGAGATCGGTGAACAAATACAACGGAAGCTGTCTCTCGCTTACCATCAGTGATCCGGTCGCGCCTCCGGTGCTCAACACACTGCGCTTCACCTGCTTGGGAACCCCGCTCGCGTTGTCCGACGAGAACAGCTTCTGCACCACCGGCAACGGAAAGCTGACCTTCGAGATAGATTGGATATGGCTTTTGCACAAGCAGTTGATGTCGGCTGAGCCCGGCGATGTTCTGCCGGTCACGGTGACGGGGATAACCGACGCGGCCGGCAATGCGGTGCAGTCATACAGGATCGATCTGGCCATAGATCGCGAATCCGACAAGCGCCCGCCTGCCGTGATGCCGATCAAAAAGACGCCCAACCTTCTGTTTTTTGAACCTTCGCTTACTGCGCTTCAACCGTTTTTCACCGAGTCCATGCATGTCGTCGCCACCTCGGCGGTGACTGAAGTCGGCAACGTGCTTAACATAACGCCCTCGTCTGCCGAAGGCAGCGCCATGATCCGCCGCGCTTTTTCACCGGCGTGGGATCCGGACAAGTTCTCTTGGCTGGCCATCTCGTACCGGACTTTCAACATGCCTGACGGCGTCCTGCCGTTCAACATCGCCTTCAACACCGGTCAGCGCAGGCCGCGCGGCATCAAGGACGCGCACACATTCGATTTGAGCGCGTCCGCTCACCGCGCCTATGTCACCGGCGGTTCCGGCTGCAGCACGGGCGTCTGGCACGACATCATCATCAACGCGCGTGATTTCTTGCGCCAAGAGGCCGAAGAGCGCAAAGACACGCCGGACATCACCTACCTCTCGTTTTTCTTTACCGGCAAATCGCGGTCGGGCACTGTGCAGTTGCGTTCTGTCGCGATTCTCGCGCCTTGGGATTCCGACCACTTTATGCCGATACGGGCTTACGATCTCAGCTTGGTCAAGGGACTGCTCTGGGCCGGAGGCGAGTCGGGACTGACCGGTTTCAGGCCGGCCAATCTGCGGCTCCCGCCGGAAGACCCCAACTGGTTCCGTTTCCGGATCAGCGACCGGCGTGGCAACCTGACCGACACATGGATGGTTCCGGTGCCGCCCGGCAGCGTTAACAGTAAACCGAACCTGCCCGCATTCGAGGCTGTGGAGTTTTAGCATGACACGCGTAACCATACCGCAATTAGATGCCAATATCGTGGACGTGACGCTGACCAGATGGCGCAGGCTGGCTGGCGACGCGGTGACCGCTGGCGAGATTTTGGCCGAACTGACCACTGACAAGGCGCTTTATGAGCTTGATGCGCCCGCTTCCGGCATCCTGCTGGAAGTGCTGGCCTCTGAGAAAAGCATCGTGCCGACCGGATACGTCATCGGGCTGATCGGAGAACCAGGCGAGCGAGATCCGGACGCCGCCACAATAAATGAGCATGTCGCCGCCCGATACCGCGACACGGGTGCGGCTGTTGCCGCGCTCGCCAAGGAACGTGCCCCGCGTGTCCGCGCCACGCCGCGCGCGCGCCGTCTGGCGCAGGAGCATGGCGTTGACCTCGCCGAAGTTCAGGCGGTATGCGGCACCGATGTTATAGACGAGAAGGCGCTTGAAAAGTACCTTAAGGCAAAACGTGGTGAGGCGGGAAAAGAACCATGAAAACCGCGCTTGTGACAGGAGCCGCCAAGGGCATCGGACGCGCTGTCGCGCTGGCTTTGGCGCGGGACGGTTTCAGGGTGGCACTGCATTACAGGACATCTGCCTCTGATGCGGAAGCCACGGCTGCGGAGATCGGCGCGTCAGGGGGCGATGCCAGACTGTTCGCGGCTGACCTGGCCGACACGTCGCAGGCCGAGGTGCTCGTGAAAACGGTTGAACAGGTGTGCGGCCCCGTTCACACGCTGGTGTGCAACGCGGGGATCATCAAGAGCAATCTGCTGGCGTTCACTTCCTACAGTGAATGGCGCGAGGTCATGGCGGCCAATCTTGACGCGGCTTTTTTGCTCACCAAGGCCGTCGCGCGCGGCATGGCGCGCCAGCGTTGCGGCCGCGTCATTTACATATCTTCCGATGCGGGGTTGATGGGGGATCTGATGCGCGGCGCATACAGCGCGTCCAAAGCGGGACTGTTAGGGCTCGCCAAAACCGCGGCGCGCGAGCTGGCTGCTTCGCGCGTCACTGTCAACGTTGTCGCGCCAGGCATCGTGGAGACCGGCATGACCGCCGATATGCCTGAGACGCGGCGGGTGAAACAACTGGCGGCGATCCCGATGGGCCGTTTCGGGCGACCTGAAGAGGTTGCGGCAGCGGTCCGGTTTCTGGCTTCCGACGCGGCGGCATGGATCACCGGCGAGACCTTGTGCGTGGACGGCGGTTTGTGTATGCGGGATTGACCGTAAGGACTGTCATGGACGCTTTCAAATCATTGATGCCGTGGATGCGGCTGGTGCGTCTGCCCAACCTTCTGACCGTGCCCGGCGATCCTGTCGCAGGCTTTTTGCTGGCGTCAGCCGCGGAACGGCGCGCGCCGGAACCACTGCCTTTGGCCGCCGCGGCCGGCGCTGCGCTGTGCCTGTATGCCTTCGGCCTGATCCTTAACGACATTGTGGATGCCGAAGAGGATGCGCGTGAACGTCCGGAACGGCCTTTGCCTTCCGGCGTAATCACCGTGCCGCAGGCGCGCATGGCGGCCATAGCCATGGCTCTTTCCGGCTTAAACCTGGCGTTGTTTGCCGGCAAGATGCCATTGATGGCGGCGGCCGCGCTTAGCGCGGCAAGCATCGCCTACAATGCGGGGCTTAAAAGGCTGCCTTTCGCGGGAGTGTCATGCATGGGGCTTTGCCGCGGTTTGAGTCTGCTGCTGGGCGCGGCGGCGGCTTGTCCAGATGTCCTGGCCAATCCCGCGCGGATGCGGATGCCGGTGTATGCGGCGGCAACGGCTTTGACGCTTTACGTGGCCGGTTTTTCGGCGGTCGCGCGGCGCGAGGCCGAACCGGAAGTTGAGCAGGGCAAGGCGCGCTGGGCACCGTTTCTGTCCCTGCTCATCTTTTTGCCAGCGGTCTTGGCCGCGGCGCACGCGGTCGGAAAACTTGACGGTCTGGCGTTTACGGCCTTCGTGTTCCTGATGGTGATGGCCATGATGCGCGCCTGGCTGTTGGGTGGCATAATGTACCGTTGTCAGCCGGTGCCGGAAAGCGTGGCAGGACACATCCGCAACCTTTTGCTGGTGCAGGCCTGTTTTTGCGTGGCGTCCGGCGCACGCGGACTCATGCCGGCGTTGTTTCTTGTCGCGCTGTCGTTTGTGTTCCGCCGTTTGAGCCACAGCTTCTACAGCAGCTAAGCGGTGCGCGGCGACGCTCGCTCCCGGAGGATGGCATTGCAGAGGTGTCGATGCCGCCCGCGCCGCGGACATCGGACGGCGTGGCAGCCATCCCTCCCGCATTCACTCACGTGCCACTGAGGTGATCAGTGCGCCGCCAGCCAGGAGTCGCCGGTGCCGATGCTGACATCCAGCGGAACGCCGATGTCTAAAACGGTCTCCATCGCTTCTTTGACCAGTGTGCGGACAGCGTCGGCTTCTTCTTTGGGCACATCGAACAGCAACTCGTCGTGTATCTGCAGCACCATGCGGGTCTTGAGCCGACGCTGCTCGAGTTCGCGGTGGACGCGCACCATGGCGAGCTTGATCAAGTCAGCGGCGGTGCCCTGTACCGGCGTGTTGATGGCGTTGCGCTCGGCCGACTGACGCGAGGTGTTGTTGCGCGAATTGATGTCACGCAGGAAGCGCCGCCGCCCCAGAATGGTTTTTGCGTAACCGGTCGCGCGGGCGTCGGCGACGGCCTTCTCCATGAATGTTTTGACGCCCGGATACTGCGCGAAATAGGTTGCGATCAGTTCGGCGGCCTGCTTGCGCGGAACGCATAACCGCTGGCTGAGCCCGAAGGCGGAGATTCCGTAGATGATCCCGAAATTGACCATCTTGCAGGTCGAGCGCATTTCTGCGGTGACCAGAGCCGGCATGACGCCATAGACGCGGGTCGCGGTCTCGGTGTGGATGTCGGCGCCGCGCCGGAAAGCGTCGAGCATGGCGCTGTCGCCGCTGAGTGCAGCCATCACGCGCAGCTCGATCTGCGAATAGTCGGCAGAAAGCAGCAGGTGATTCTCGTCGCGGGGCACGAAGGCTTCGCGGATACGCTGTCCGCGCCCGGTGCGTATAGGAATGTTCTGCAAGTTGGGGTCTGAAGACGAAAGGCGCCCGGTTTCGGTCAATGCCTGGCTGAACGAGGTGTGGACGCGCCCGGTCATCGGATCGATGCATTCCGGCAGCTTGTCGACATAGGTGGACTTCAGTTTGCTGCACATGCGGTAATCGAGTATCAGCGGCACGATCGGGTGGCGGTCTTGGATTCTGACCAGCACCTCCTCGCCGGTGGCGTACTGGCCGCTGGCCGTGCGCGAGGCGTCGGGATCGAGCTTGAGATGGTCGAACAGGATCTCGCCGAGCTGTTTTGGCGAGGAAGGGTTGAAATTGCCGCCGCCGAGATCGCGGATTTTGATTTCAAGATCGAGCAGCTCGCGTTCAAGCTCGTGTCCGTATTGCTGCAGCGCGGACGCTTCGACGCGGACACCCTCGCTTTCCATGTCCAGCAGCACCCGGATCAGCGGCTCTTCGCAATCCTTGAGCGCGCGGACACATCCGCCAGCCTGCGCTTCCTTGCGCAAGACACGGTCCAACTGCAGCGTCACGTCCGCGTCTTCGGCGGCATAATCACAGATATCATCGGGTGCGAGATTACCCATGTTCCCTTGCGCCACGCCGGGTTTTTTCTCGCCGATCAGAGCGGTGATCGGTATCGGATCGTAACGCAGGTACTGGCGGGCTAGATGGTCCATGCCGTGCCGGTCAGAGGTGTCGATCACATAATGCGCGAGCATGCTGTCGTGAAGCTCTCCGCGCACCTCTATGCCATACTGCCGCAGGATGGTCAGATCAAATTTCGCGTTATGCGCGATCTTCACTTTGAAAGGGTCGGCGAAAAGCGTCTTGAACGGCTCCAGAAAAGCGAGGCACGCGGCGCGGTCTTGCGGCACCGGCAGGTACCAGGCCTGTCCTAAGGCAACGGCGAACGACATTCCGACGAGACGGTCATGGCGCGGGTCGAGCCCGGTGGTCTCAGTGTCGAAAGACCATTCGCCGGCATCTGACAACGCCTTCAGTAAGGCTTGCAACTGTTCTGGCGTCTTGACGCAGACGTAGTTGTGGCGCACATCCGCCAAAGTTTTCAGAGGCGCTTCGGAGTCAGTCGCCGCGCCTTCAAAGCTGTCTCCCAGCAGGCGGCGTCCGAGCGCCGCCAGCTCGTATTTTTTGAGGAACGCACGCAACGCATCAGTATCCGCCTCACGCCGCGCGAGGTCGTTGATGTCAATCTTGATCGGCACATCCTTGCGGATCGTGGCCAGCTCGCGGCTTTGCCGCGCCATGTCGGCGTTGGCCGCAACTTTCTCGGCCAGCTTGCCTTTAAGTTCCGCGGCGTGCGCCAGGACGTTCTCGATGCTGCCGTACTGTGCGAGCAGGGCGGTGGCGGTCTTCTCGCCGACGCCGGGTATGCCGGGGATGTTGTCGGATGCGTCGCCGGCCAGGCCCAGAAACTCTGTCATCTGGCCGGGCGAGTTCAGCGCCCAGTGGGCGCAGACGGCGGCCTCATCGTAGATTTCGGCCGGGGCGCCGGCCTTGCCCGGTCGGAAAAGCAGTGTCTGCGGGCCGACGAGCTGCGCCACGTCTTTATCGGGGGTCGCCAGATAGGTGGTCCAGCCCGGTTCAGCGGCGGCGCGCGCGGCGATGGTCCCCATGATATCGTCGGCTTCGAAACCGTCCACGCGCAGCATCGGTATGCGCAGCGCCTCGGCCAGCTCGATCGCCATGGGTATGGCGGCCGCCAGATCTTCAGGCATCTTCTGTCGCTGGGCCTTGTATTCAGGATAGGCCTCGTGGCGGAAGGTGGGGGTGGCCGAGTCGAACACCAGCGCCAGATGAGTGGGGGAGTGCTCGCCGAGAATCTGCATCAGACTGTTGGCGAAACCGGTCAGGGCCGAGGTGTTGACGCCGGTGCTGGTCACGCGCGGGTTTTTCAGGAACACGAAATGGCCGCGGTACAAAAGCGGCATGACATCGATCAGGAACAGTCTTTTTGTTTCACTCACGGCTCAATCTCCGGCGCGTTCACGAACGGTTGTCCGTGGTTTCTGTAAGTATAGTTCTATCCGAACCGCGATGTCGAGCATGGCCGTGACTTTTTAGTGCGCCC
>CAYRZP010000088.1:0-9099 GCA_964428885.1 uncultured Lentisphaeraceae bacterium | reverse complement strand
ATCCCGGCGTTCATGTATCTGACCGATTTCCGCGAGAACACGCTGCAAGACGTGATCACCAAGATCGAGCCAGGGCTGTTCGAGACGGTCACGGGTCTGACGGTGAAGGATTTTCACCTGCTTGTGAACCTCAGGGTATTTAACACGGAACAGATGAATCAGGCAGTATTCGCATTTCGCCGTTATGAGGATGCCTCGCTGCGTTATACGGGCATCGAGAGTCACGAGGGCCTGACGCACTATGGTCTGTACGACACAGTGGTGGCGAAGGAATGACAAGTAGAGGTTCAGGGGCGGGGACATCGGGACAAACAAGCCGCCCGCCTTATCCTTGAACAGGAGGGCGAGCCCCTCCACTGCAAGGAGATCACTAAACGCATCCTCGCGCAAAATCTCTGGCAGACTTCCGGCAAGACGCTCGCCGCCACCGTGAACGCGCGGATCCTCACCGAGGTCGAGCGACGCCGCCCGCGATTCGCAGAGCAAGCCTGACGCCATCGGCGCGTCCGTTTTTGATCTGAAAGCCGTGAACCCCAACATGTCCTCAGACAGCATCGACAAACTGCCTGCCCGGCCTGTCGCAGTGTGTCAGAAATTCCCGGTTTAGGCTGGTCGGGCGGCGTGTAAACGAGTATAGTATTAGAACTGTTTCAAAGGAACGGTCCGCGAACCGTCCGCGGCTTGTGATGACGCTCGCCCCCCGGCAAATGCCTGGCCGCAGTATCTGGAGGGACGCGCTTCGTCGCGTCCGTGAGCGAGGGACATCGCCCGACGCACGGGCAAGCGGACGCTTGCCCCTCCCAATGGCGCGGGTGGCGCCGCGCCCTCCGAGACCGGCCGCGGGTCGGGCGAAAACGAGAGAATAACTGGAACGCTCAACGTTCAAGTCACAGGGAAGATGGCAGACATGTCAGACAGACCGGTCATTTTAGTGGTGGACGACGACAAGAACACGCGCGACGGGCTGCAGCGCGCGCTGCAAAAAAACTATGCGGTCAAGACCGCCGAAAGCGCCGAGGCCGCGCTTAAAATACTGGGGGCTGAAGCGCCGGTGGACGTGTTGCTCTCGGACCTGCGCATGCCGGGCACGGACGGTCTGGGGCTGCTCCGTCGCGTCCGCGGCCAGAGCCCGCAGACCGTCTGCATCCTGCTGACCGCCTACGGCTCGGTCGAGACGGCGGTCGAGGCCATGAAGCAGGGGGCTTACGATTTCCTGACCAAGCCGATCAACCTCGACCATCTTGACATGCTGGTGGCGCGCGCGTTGAAGGCCCGGGATATGGAGAAGAAGGTCGAGACGTTGGAGAGCCAGCTCAACGAGAAGTTCGGCATGGAGAACATTGTCGGCGAATCCGAGGCCATGCGTCAGGTTTTCGAGGTGATCACGCAGACCGCGCCGACCATGGCGTCAGTGCTGATACAGGGGCCCAGCGGCACGGGCAAGGAACTGGTGGCGCAGGCGATCCACCGGCTCAGCCAGCGCGGCAAGGGGCCGTTCGTGGCGGTACACTGCGCGGCGCTGTCGGCCACGCTTTTGGAGAGCGAGCTGTTCGGGCACGAAAAGGGCGCCTTCACCGGGGCCGCCGGCTTGCGCAGGGGGCGTTTCGAGATGGCTGACGGAGGCACCTTGTTCCTGGACGAGATATCGGAGGTCGACCCGTCGATCCAGGTCAAGCTGTTGCGTGTGCTGGAGGAGCGCACGTTCGAGCGCGTCGGCGGCGAGGCGACGATCGAGGTCGACATCAGGGTCATAGCCGCCACCAACCGTGACTTGCGTTCGTATGTGGCGCAGGGCAAGTTCCGCGAAGATCTTTTTTTCAGGCTGAACGTGGTTGACATAACCCTGCCGACGCTGGCGGAGCGGTCGGGCGACATACCGCTGCTGGCGGGGAGGTTTCTGCGGGAGTATTGCGAAAGGAACGGCAAGCGCATCGAGGGGTTCACGCCGGACGCGGTCAGCCTGCTTTCGGCATACGACTGGCCCGGCAATGTCAGAGAGCTGCGCAACACCGTCGAGAAAATGGTGGTGCTTTCTCGGACCGACAGGCTGTCGGCGCGGGATGTCCCGGCCAACATACGCGAGGCGGTGAGGGGGCCGGTGTCGGGTTACGGGCGGTCGCCGATACTGACGTCGGGTTCGTTGGCGGAGACCGAGCGCCGCAAGATCATGGCCGTTCTGGAGAAGAACGGCGGGAACCGCACCCGCGCCGCCACGGAACTGGGCATCAGCCGACGGACCTTGCACCGGAAACTGCGCGAGTACAAAGAGCAGCCGATCCCGGGGGGCGAGGGTTTGACGTGAACGGCCAACACGCTGCGCACAAGTCATAAACGGGAGGATAGATGGAACGTTCAACGCTCAACGCTCAACTTTCAACGTTCAACGCTCAACGCTCAAGTTATAGGTAAGCGGGACATGATCTGAAAGGTGGAGAAGTATGCGGCGAAGTCGGCTTATAATTTTTGCGGCAACACTATCGTGCGCGGTTTGGCTTTTGGCGCAGGGTCTGGTGGTATGCCCGTCATGCGGGCGCGAGGCGGATCAGGGGGCCGCGGTTTGCGGTCATTGCAAGGCGAAGCTCGCCAAGCCGGCGGCGGAGCGGGCCGCGCCGGCGGCCGCGCCCGAGCCGGACAAAGACGCGGCCGTTGCGGCGCTGGCTAAGGCGGCGGTCGAGTCAGGCGCGGCGCAGGCGCGGGAGCTGGAAGAGCGCGCGCCGGAGGTGGCGCTGCACGGTTATCTGAACGCTGTGGCGCTGATGCGTCTGTTGCCGGAGGGGAGTTTGGGCCCGGGTTTCGGCGAGGCGCTGCTGGCGGGGCGCGGGCGGGCCATGCAGGCGCTGGCGCGCGGTCGCGACCGGTGCCGCCGCTGCGGCGGCACCGGCCGGTACCAGGTCAATCTGGGCAAGGTGGACGGCAAGAGCGGCGTCAAGACAGCCAGCGGCGTGGCATGTCCGGACTGCAAGGGCACGGGCGGACATGCGGGTTACCGCGAGGTTGGCAAAATAAAGGCGGCGATCGCGCAGGGGCGTGAGGGGTTCGAGCGTAGCCGGATGGTGGCGGGCGAGGTGAGGGTCGGGCGGGCTTTCATGCCTGCCGCGCTGGAGGCTTTGCTGAGCAACCGCCAGAGGGCGCTGGTGATGTCGGGCGCGCCGGTGCCGTGCTCGGCCTGCCAGCTCACGGGCCGGCAGCCGTGCCGGGCGTGCCGCGGCACGGGATGGGTCAAATGCGATTATGAAGGGTGCCGCCAGGGTGTGCTGCAGGAAGCGCGCAGAACCGGCGCGCGGCCGGAGCGCAGGCTGAACCAGGAAATGGAGCGTATTTGCCCGAGATGCGACGGGCTGGGTGAGGTCAGATGCGGCGTTTGCCAGGGCAGTAAAAGCGTGGTTTGTGAAAAGTGCGGGGGTGGCGGCACAGGGGCGCGTTGCCAGCGTTGCACCGGGTCCGGGCTGACCGACTGCGCGAAATGCCGCGGGACCGGCGCGGTCAAGGGCGCGCCGTGCGCCGAATGCAAGGGCGAGGGCGTGACATTGTGCACGACCTGCCGCGGGGAAGGGGCGTTGGCGCGATGAAGGATGCGTTCAGTCTGTCGTTGCCGAACATTGAGCTGATCGGCGTGATCGGGCGCGGCGGGATGTCCTCGGTGTGGCGGGGTCGGCAGGTCTCGCTCGACCGCCATGTCGCCGTGAAAATCCTCTCGAAGGATTTCGCGTCTGACCCGGATGACGTGCAAAGGTTCCGGCAGGAGGCCAAGACGGCGGCCAGTCTCAAACATCCTGGCATTGTTCAAGTGTATGACGCGAATTTTTCTGACGGGGTTTATTATTTCGTGATGGAGCTGGTCGATGGTTACACCATGGGTGACCTTGTGCGCCGCAAGGGCCGTCTTTCCGTCGAAGACGCGCTGACAGTGGCGGAAAGTGTGGCGGTGGCCATGGACTATGCCTGGTCGTACTTCAATATGGTGCATTGCGACATCAAGCCGGACAACATCATGGTGGACGCCGACGGCACGATCAAGGTGACGGATCTCGGCTTGTGCCGCTCGATGGCCTTGGTCAAAGGTGAAGGCGCGGATGAGACGGAAGAGGTTTTGGGCACGCCGGCATACATGTCTCCCGAGCAGGTTTACGGCAGCGCGGCGCTGGATTGCCGTTCGGACATCTACGCTTTGGGCGCGACGCTGTATCATCTCGTTACCGGCAGGATGCTTTTTATGGGCAATAATGACGACGACGTGATGCGCGGCCATGTGGGCAAGGCGCAGGCACCGGACGTGCGTCAGTATGCCAAAGGCGCCGGAGGCCCTTTCGCTTTGCTTTTGGAAAAGATGCTGGCCAAGGATCCGTGGCACCGTCATCAGGATTGGCGGATGTTGCTGGCCGATCTGGGGCGCGTGCGGCTGGGACATCCTCCTTGGCCGGTCATGATCCCGCCGGGCGGCAGCTCCATGCTGTGTGACGTGAATCGCTAGGATTACGGGCCGGGCCCGCGGCGCGTGATCGCGCGGGCTGGAGTGCCGGTCCCCGTCCCGGCCGCGGAAGACACAAAAAACGTTCCCCGGGAGGTGGCATGCGGGCAGGCAGATTGTATCGCAACGGAAGCGTGTGGTCGGAGTCGGTTGAACGAGCCGAGACCTTCAAGGAGCGCTTGCGCGGTTTATTGGGCCGCGACGGCCTTGTGGACGGGGGGGCGATGTTGATCGAGCGCTGCGGCGCCGTACACACGCTCGGCATGCGTTTCTCATTGGGGCTGGTCTTTCTCGATCGCGCCTGGCGCGTGACGCGCCTGGCGCGGGATGTCCGTCCCGGCCGCCTGGCGGTCTGGGGCGGATGGCGCGCCGTGAGGGTCATTGAGGTGCCTGCGGGTTCACGCCTTCTGGACGGCCTTGCGCCAGGCGATCATTTTGCCTGGGAAGGCTGAAAGGCGCTCGGGGATGGCAAGGTTTTGTTGGCGCTGTTTCACTTTGCCGCGCCGGGCTTGATTTTTCCGTCCGCCGCATTTTTGTTTTGCATACCTACTGATAGGTATGTATAATGCGCGCCTGTTTTTTGAGGAGATCAGGCGCATGGCAAGAAAAACCAAGGCCGAAGCGGAGCAGACGCGTTTGCGGATATTGAAAGCCGCGCTGGGCCTGTTCGCCGCGAAGGGGTATGAGCGTACCACGTTTGAGGACGTGGCGCGGCGCATACGGCTTTCCAAAGGCGCGGTCTACTGGCATTTCAAGAGCAAGCCGGAGCTGTTGTCGGCGTTGGTCGAGCATATGTCGGCACGGCATGTCGCAGAGCTTGAGAAGGTGCTGCCACCGGCGGATTCGCTGGAGGGGCTGAAGGCGCACATGGTGGCCCGCGCCAGGTTTGTTGTGGGCACGCCTGACAACCGCAAGTTTTTCCACATGATGCTGCTGTTGGATTGGCCTTCGGCCAAGTTCGCCACGCTCAAGCAGCGGTTGCGCCATTTGGAGAACGGTCCGTTTTTCATCATCGAGAAGGCGTTGCGCGATTCCAAGGCGCGCGGTGGCGTGCGTCCCGGCATTGACGTGCTGGCGGTACGGGATGTCTTGGGCGCGATGTGGCTTGGTCTTATAAAGCTGGATGTGGGGGCGTGCCTGGACACGGATCTGGGGGCTGCGGTGGATTTAGGCTTCGAGTCGGTTTTCGCCCGCATCAGGGCGTAGGCAACCGGCAATTTTTGTCAAAGGAGAATAGTGTATGGAAGAGCATTTTGAGAAAGTTGCGTTGCGTAAAGAGCGCCCCGTGGTCAAGGCGCTGAGTTGGCTGGTGACGGCCGTGTGTCTTTTGTGGCTCGGGTGGATGGGGCGCGCGCTGGTGCCGCAGGCGCCTGCGGGCGCAGCCGGCATGCCGCCGGCCATGGCGGCGATGATGGGCGCCGCGGGCGCGCCGCCGTTGGTGGCAACCGCGGGAGTCCGGGAGGAAGCGGTCAATCCGCCGTTAACCTACATCGGACGGGTGGAGCCGATCCAAGACGTGTCGGTGCGCGCGCAGATTGACGGATATGTGCAGTCCGTACACTTCACAGAGGGCGCATTAATCAAGGCGGGCGAACCGCTCTTCACCATTGACCCTGAGCGTTACGAGGCGCGGGTCGCGGTCCGCAAGGCCGAGATCGGCCAGACCGAGGCGGCGCTGGATCGGGCGGTGCGCTATTTGAAACGGCTGGAGAGCTCTGACAAACGCGCGATCACTCAGAAGGACCTGGACACGGCGCGCAGCGATGTGGCGCAGGGCGAGGCTGCCGTGAAGCAGGCTCAGGCCAATTTGCGGCTGGCGGAGATAGACCTCAAGCACACGCGGATCATCGCGCCGATCACCGGACGGATCGGGCGCACCGTGGCGCATGTGGGCGATTATGTCGCGCCTTCGCTGGGCAATCTGGTGCGCATCGTGCAGGTCGACCCGATCCGTGTGGCTTTTTCCGTGACTGACAAGGAGTATCTGGCCATGCGCGAGAAGCTGTCGGGCGATGCGTTACCGGAGGCGTTGCGCTTCCGTCTGCGGCTGCCGACCGGCACGGTGCTGGGTCTGAATGGAGCGCGGGATTTTGAGGACAACACCATGTCGCTGGATACGGCGACGCTCTCGGTGCGGGCGCGTTTCAGCAATCAGCAGGGGTTGCTGATCCCGGACGGGTATGTGACGGTGCTGCTCGACCTGGTCAATCCGCCGCGCGGGCTTTCAGTGCCGCAGCAGGCGCTGGTCACGGATCAGGCGGGCGATCTGGTGTATGTGGTTGGCGCGGACGGCACGGCGCAGGCGCGCCGGGTCAAAACCGGCGCGCTGACGGACGGCTGGGTGGCGATTGTATCCGGCGTTACGCTGGGCGAGCGCGTAGTGGTTGACGGTGTGCAGAAGGTGATTCCCGGGAAACCGGTTCGAGTGGCTGCCGGCGACGCGGAGGCGCCCCGGAAATGATCTTCTCGGATATTTTCATTGAGCGCCCGCGCTTCGCGCTGGTGATCTCCATAGTGCTGACCCTTGCCGGCGCTCTGGCTGTCAAGACGCTGCCGATCACGCAGTACCCTCAGGTCACGCCGCCGCAGGTTTCGGTGCGGGCGACCTATCCCGGCGCCAATGCGCGCGATCTTGCCAACACCGTGGCCATCCCGATCGAAAGCGAGGTCAACGGCGTGGATGACATGCTCTACATGGCCTCGGATAGCGACGACTCGGGCAGCTACAACCTGACCGTGACCTTCGAGATCGGCACCAATCTGGATCTTGACATGGTCAAGGTCCAGAACCGGCTGCAGCAGGCCACGCCCAAATTGCCGGCGGAGGTGACCAAACAGGGCGTCTCGGTCTACACGCGCTCATCGGACATGTTGGGCTTCATCTCGTTACGCTCGCCGAAAGGCACCTATGGCCGGCTTGAACTTTCGGACTATGCCTACAACCACATTCAGAATGTGCTGGCCCGCGTTCCGGGCGTGGGCGATGCCACTATTTACGGGCCGAAAAAAAGCATGCGCGTCTGGATGGACGCGGATCGTCTGGCCGCCATGGGCATGAGCGCCCAGGAGGTTATCGGCGCGATTCAGCATCAGAACCTGCAGGCCGCGCTGGGCGCTGCCGGCGCTTCGCCCAACGCGGGCGGGGTGCTGCAGACCTTAACGCTTCAAACGCAGGGACGGCTCAACTCTCCCGAGGCGTTCCGGGAGATCATCGTGCGTACCGAGGCGCAGGGCGGTGTGGTGCGCCTCAAGGACGTGGCCAAGGTCGAGCTGGGCGAGAACAACTATGGTTTCAGCAGCAGCTACAACAACGCGGATTCGGTTTCTCTGGCGATTGCGCAGAAACCCGGCAGCAACGCGATCCAGGCGATGGACGCCGTGCAGCGCGAGTTGGACCGCTTGCGCGAGCGGATGCCGGAAGACATGGAGATTATCACAGCCTACGACGCCACCAAATTCGTGCGCTCCAGCATTCAAGAGATCGTCACGACGCTGCTTGTGACCTTCGTGCTGGTGGTGTTTGTATGCTATCTCTTTCTGCAGGACTGGCGCGCCACGCTTGTGCCGATGCTAACCATCCCGGTCTCGATCTTTGCGACCTTTGCAGTGCTCAAGGCGATCGGCTACAGCATCAACACCCTCACGCTTTTCGGTTTGGTGCTGGCGATCGGTTCGATCGTGGACGACGCGATCGTGGTGGTTGAGCGTGTGCAGTATCTGATGGAGACGCGCGGCATGGAGCGCAAGGCCGCCACGCGCCTGACCATGCGCGAGGTGACCGGCGCGGTCATCGCCACCACGCTGGTGCTGCTCGCGATCTTCGTGCCGGTGGGATTCATTCCCGGCATCACGGGCAAGGTTTACCAGCAGTTCGCGGTGACCATGTCGTTCGCGATCTGCTTCTCCACGCTGAACGCTTTGACGCTCAGTCCCGCGATCTGCGCCACCATGCTGAATGTGCCCAAGCCGCACACGCGCGGACCGCTGGGGTGGTTCAACACTGTGCTGGACCGCAGTCGTCGCGGCTATGTGTCGCTCTCGGTGTTTCTTGCGCGTCGGCTCGCGCTGACCGGTCTGTTGCTGCTCAGCACGATCCTGCTGACCTGGGTCTGGTTCAACAAGACGCCAACCTCCTTCCTGCCCGATGAGGACCAGGGCGTGGTCTTTGCCGATGTGCGCCTGCCCGAAGGCGCGGTCAAGGCGCGTTCCGAAGAGGTCATGTCGGATGTCAGTAAAGCCGCGCTGGGTATGCGGGGCGTTCAGTTTGTGCAGACCATCACCGGCTTTAGTATGCTGGGCGGCCGCGCGGAGAATGTGGGCTTCGTGATTATCGGGCTGACCCACTGGGCCGAGCGGCACGCGCCGGATCTGCAAGCGGCCGCGATCATGAACACCATCCGCGGCAGATGCGCCGCGATCACCGGCGCGGAGATCAACTTTTTCATGCCGCCCTCGATCCCGGGCTTGGGCGCCAACTCCGGATTGGACATTCGTCTGCAGTCGTTGGCCGATGACGATCCCGCCCATCTGGATCAGGTCTTGCAGCAGTTTCTGGCGGCGGTCAACCAAGTGCCGGGAGTGCTCTTCGCGTTCAGCGGGTTCACGGCCAAGACACCCTCGATCCGCATGGA
>CAYRZP010000087.1:0-9146 GCA_964428885.1 uncultured Lentisphaeraceae bacterium | reverse complement strand
AGTGACATCGATCTGCTGGTGCATTTCAAGGGGTCGCCCGCGCAACGTCAGGAGCTGATGCTCTGGCTTGAAGGGTGGAGTTTGAGTCTTGCCGAACAGAATTATCTGCGGACCGGGTACACATCGGAAGGTCTGTTGGACATACATGTGATCACTGACGCGGACATCGCTGAGCGCACAAGCTATGCCGTCAAGATCGACGCCGTCACCGATCCGGCCTGGCCGTTGCCTCTGGCGGGCACGGAGGAAACGTAGTGAAGTGCGGCTGGCGTGCTGACTGGAGAGCATGAGAACAGCGCTTTTCGACTTGGACGGTACGCTGGTCGATTCGCTGGCGGATCTGGCGCTGTCGCTGAACCTCACCCGCGGCGAGTGCGGCCTGGCGCCTTTGAGCCTCCGTGCGGTCGCGGCCTGCGTCGGCGAAGGGGCGCGCGTGATGGTGACACGCGCCATCCCCGAGATGCCCGGCGATCTGGACCGTCTGCTGCTGCGGCAGCGCGAGCACTACCGGGCGCACCTGCTTGACAACACCGCGCTTTACCCCGGCGTGAAGGAAACGCTGGAGCAATTGCGGTCGGCCGGATGGTCACTGGCGGTGGTCACCAACAAACCCGCGGCCGTGACCCGCCCGATTCTGGAGGGGCTGGGCATCATCGGCCTCTTCGGCGCGGTGGTCGGCGGCGGGGATTGTCCGGAACTCAAGCCCGATCCCGCGCCATTGCGGCTGGCGGCGGAACGGATGGGCAAGCGGCTCGACGCGGGCGACTGGATCGCGGGCGACCACTACACCGACCTCGCGGCCGGACGCCGTGCCGGAATCCGGCGCTGTTTCTGCCGTTACGGCTTTGGCGAGGCGCGCGGCGAGGCTTATGACCTGGCGGTCGACCGGCTGGACGGGCTGCTGGGCGCTGTTCAGTTCAGTTGAAAGTGCCCCGCGTCAAATCCGGAGTCATGGATTAGGAGTAGGGTGGACGGATCCAGATGTTCGGCACCGGCAGAGACGGCTCGCCGAGCCGTCCGCGGCGGTCTCGGCGAGACCGCCCTACCGGGCATTGACTCGGAGGCGGCCGGCCCGTTTTGCATAACAGGGATCGTCAACGCCGGCGGCAATTGATTGTGGCACTGGCCGGGGCTTGTGTTATACTTTTGCGCAATGTTTATGGATCTGGTGTTTTTAGGCACGGGAACGTCCGTGGGAGTTCCGATGATAGGGTGTCATTGCCCGGTGTGTTCCTCTTCAGACCCGCGGAACAAACGCCGCCGCACGAGCCTTTATGTGGACACGGTCGAGGCGGCTTTGGTGATCGACACTTCGCCGGATTTTCGGCAGCAGGCGCTGGATCTGGGAATCGAGCGGGTTGATGCGGTCGTTTTCACCCACGCGCACGCCGATCACATATTGGGGTTCGACGACATCCGCAGGTTCAACACCATCAAAGGTGGCGTCATCCCCGCCTACGGAGACAGCGTCACGCTTGGAGACGTGCGCCGGATTTTCCACTATATCGGCAACAAGCCGTCGCCGGAGGGGTTGTACCGGCCGCTGATCGATTTCGTGCCGGTGGAAGGTCCTTTCACGGTCGGCAAGATCATGTTGACGCCGCTGGAGGTGCGGCACGGGCGCAAGATGACAGGGTACCTGATAGAATACGGCGGGCGCAGGGTGGGTTACGTGCCGGACTGCTCCGCCATGCCGGACGAGACTGTCGGCATGCTTAAGTCCGCGGACGTCATGATCCTTGACGCCCTGCGCTACCGTCCGCACCCGGCCCACCTGTGCCTAAACGAGACGTTGGCTTTGCTGGAGCGGATCGGCGCCGAACGGTCGTACCTGATCCACCTTTGCCATGATATGGACCACGCGGCCCTTGAGGCGGGGCTGCCGCCTTCGGTGCGGGTCAGTCATGACGGCCTGCGGCTGCGGCTCGCGGGGACGCTCGCCCCCCAAAGCTGTGTATGAGGCAGTTGTTGTTTTTGTGGGCGAGCGTCCACGCGAGCCGCAGAGTGTGAAGTGTTGGTTTGAAAGAAAACGATTGAAGTGATAACAACTTGAACGGTTTTTGCACAATGCCGCAGAATGACAGGAGTAAGTTATGTGTTTTTTAAAAAGAGCAACTGTATTGTTGGCGTTGACTCTGTTCGCGCGGGTGTCTCTTGGGCAGCAGCTTAATGTGGACTTGACTTTGGCTTACAACGTTTATGTTATTGGCGAGCCGGTACTGGTTCAGATTGAAACGCTGAACGCCACGCGCGATCTTGTCGACGTTGGGTCGCCGGAATCCAAGGATCAAGTCTTGATCGAGATCACGAAAGACGGCCAGTACAATCCGGTCAGGGCCATCAGCGACGGACCGGTGGCGGGAGCTTTTCAGCTGAAGCCCAGCCAGACGATCCGCCACAAAGTGGAGTTGGACAAAAGGTTCTCGCTGCTGCAGGAGGGAAAGTATATTGTGCGGGCCGTATTCGTGCATGCCGGCATGCGTTACGAGTCGAGCAAGAAGAGTTTCGACATCGTGCCGGGCATACCCCTGACTGAAGGTGTACAGATGTTTGTGGGGCATCCGGACCTGCGTAGGCAGTTCAAGCTGGTTTACTGGCACCGCAATCAGGTCGACCGGTTGTTCCTGAGGATTGAAGACAGCCCGGGGCCGCGGGTATGGGACTCGATTGACCTGGGGAACATGATGCGTGGCCTGCCGCCCAAGCTGGACATTTCGCCGGAGGGCGAGGTGACGGTGGTGCACCGCGCCACGCAGGACGCTTACGGACGGACACTGTTATGGTCTTTGCCTGACGCTGTGGAAGTGGTCGAGCGGAACTCGCTAATTGATCCCGGCATCTCGGCCACGCAGAGGGTCAAGTCGCTTTACGGCGAGATGACCGACGAGGGCGCGAAGGAGAAAAAGACATGGTGGAAAATCTGGTAAAGCTTCTGCGTATGGCGGGAGGCCGCCGGTTTGTTCCCCTTGCGGCGGCATCGTTGCTGCTGGCGGGTTGCGCCTCAGTGCCGGAAGGCCGCAAGGTGCCAGCGGCGACGGCGGCCGGCTGCGGCGATTACGCCGAGATGGAGGTTTTGACCGAAGCGCTGATGCTGACCAGGCGCCATTACGTGAAGGAGACGGATTTCCGGAGTCTGGTGTATAAGGCGGTTGACGGGATGCTGGCCGGGTTGGATCCGAATTGCGCTTTCCTGCCGCCGCGCTCGCTGGCGGATCTGGAGGAAGAGACGCGCGGCAGTTTTTGCGGGATCGGGGTCAGTATCGGCATGAGCGATGGAGACGGCGGCGTCAGGGTCATCGCGCCGATCGAGGACTCGCCCGCTTTCCGGGCAGGCATACATGCCGGCGACGTGATCACGTCTGTCGACGGCAAAACAACGGAAGGCGCTTCGATCGACGAGGTGACGGACGCCATTAAAGGCAGCAAGGGATCTTCGGTCAAATTGACGGTGGAGCGGGAAAACGGCGAGACGCTTGATTTCGCGCTGGTGCGTGACGACATCAAGCTGCCCAGCGTCAAAAACGCGCGCTTGCTCGGTGACGGCATCGGATATGTACGCATCACCATGTTCAGCGGATCCGTGGCCGACGATTTCGCAAAGGCCCTGGAGCGTCTTGACCGCGAAGGGCTCTCGGGGGTGGTGGTTGATCTTCGTGACAATCCCGGCGGATTGCTGGAGTCGGCCGTGGCGGTCGCCGAGCAGCTTTTGCCGCAGGGTCGGGAGATCGTGACGGTGCGCGGGCGCGGCGGGGTTGAGCGGCATCAGCGTTTCGACGCCGGCCCGTGCGCGCGGCGGTTCACAGATTTGCCGATGGCCCTGCTGGTCAACCGCGGCAGCGCCAGCGCCGCGGAGATTTTGGCCGGTGCCATGCAGGCGCACAAGCGCGCGGTGCTGGTCGGAGAGAAAACCTACGGCAAGGCTTCGGTGCAGAGTGTCATCAGCTTGTCTTTGCGTCCGGATTGCGCCATACTGCTGACCACCGGCTATTATTACACTCCGGTCGGAAAAATGATTCACGGGCAAGGCATCGCGCCTGACATCGAGGTGGTTGTACCGCAGGACGAATGGCGGCAGGCGCAGCGCAAGCGGCTGATCGAGGACATGCCCGGCGCGGCAGCGGGCGGTATGGCGAAAATGGTCGAAGGGATCAAGGACGAGCAGCTCGATAGGGCGCGTTCGATCCTGAAGGGCGCGCGGATCATCAATGGGGGGTGACGCTTTGGCGTTTTGTGATATGGTTGTTCTGGGGATCGAGACATCTTGTGACGAGACGGCGGCCGCGGTAGTGCGAGACGGCACAGGGGTATTGTCGAGCGTGGTTTTCAGCCAGGTGGCTTTGCATCAGCCTTACGGCGGGGTGGTGCCCGAGATCGCGTCGCGCAGTCACGTCGAGAAACTGTCGGGGGTGGTGCGCGACGCCGTGCGCGGCGCGTTCGCGCCATCCGCGCCCGCGGACGCGGCGTTCGACCCGTCCTGGTGGGACGGCATAGACGCGGTGGCTGTGACCTACGGACCGGGGCTGGCCAGTTCGCTGATTGTCGGGCTTTCGGCGGCCAAGGGTTTGGCGCTGCGTCTGAAGAAGCCGCTGATCGGGATAAACCACATCGAGGCCCACATACACTCGGTGTTCCTGTCACAGGGTGCGCCGTTGCCGGCCGATGCTTTCCCGCTGATGGCGCTGGTGGTCTCAGGCGGCCACACCTGCTGGATCGGGATGCCGCGGGCGGGAGAGTACAGGCTGGTCGGGCAGACGCTGGACGACGCGGCCGGCGAGGCGTTCGACAAAGCCGCCAAACTTTTGGGGCTCGGTTATCCGGGCGGCCCCGCGATTGACCGTGCGGCCTCGGCTGCCCGGCGGTTTGATGTCGCGGAATTTCCTAAAGGGGCGCCGCGTCCTGGCAATCCCGCACTAGGCACACTGCGCGCCGAAATGTGCGTGAGTTTCAGCGGATTGAAGACCGCCCTGATGTACCGTCTGCGCGAGGCGCCGCCGGAGGATGCCGGGAGTGTCGCCGAGATCGCCGCGGCTTACCAAGAGGCGATCGTGGCGGCGCTGGCGGAGCGCAGCGCGCGGGCGCTGCGGGAAGGCGGCTACTGTTCGTTTGCGGTCGGCGGGGGAGTCTCGCTCAACCGGCGCCTGCGCGAGCGGCTGCGGCAGGTCGCTGACGACGCCGGAGTGCGACTTCTGTTGGCCGAGCCGCGTTTTTGCGGCGACAACGCGGCGATGATCGCCGGGCTGGCCGGGGCCGGGGGCGGGGTGAGGGGGCCGGCGGCGTTGGGGCTGGACGTGGCTCCGGCACTTGAGACAGGATGGTAGGGGGTTCTGCCTGAAGTCCGATGAAGGTTGTCAAGATAGTGTGCGGGAGGGAAGGCTGCCACGCCGTCCGCCAAATGGCAGGCCGGATCGCCGAACCGTCTGTCTGTGTCAGATGAGAGTGAGTATGAGAATTAAGCTTGGCATAGCGTGCATGTGTGTGGCGCTGTTTTTTTTCAACGGCTGCGCCGCGCCTGACCGCCTGGTTGTGGCCTGCTGGAACGTCGAGAATCTTTTCGACACAGAAGATGATCCCTCGAATGAAGGTGATGACGGGTTCACGCCGCGCGGCTGGATGCGCTGGACCAGGG
Organism: uncultured Lentisphaeraceae bacterium; assembly: GCA_964428885.1. Classification (GTDB taxonomy): domain Bacteria; phylum Verrucomicrobiota; class Kiritimatiellia; order RFP12; family UBA1067; genus JAQVQN01. The sequence continues at coordinate 3,520 of CAYRZP010000087.1, read as the reverse complement.
CGCGGTACGAGATGAAACACCAGCACCTTGCCGATGTCATCGCGCGGATGCGGCCGGACATTCTGGGGCTGACGGAGATAGAGAACCGTCGTGTTCTTGAGGATCTGGCCAAAACTTTAAAAGAGCGGCACGGTTATGAAATGCCATTCATACTGCACCGTGACGGCGACGAGAAACGCGGCATCGATGTTGCGATAATGTCCCGGCACGAAGCCGTGGCCACGAATTGGATCTGGTCGGTATCAGGCCAGCGCGAAGTTCTTGTCGGCGATTTTGTCATCGGCGGACGCGCGCTGACGCTGCTGGTTAACCATTGGAAATCGCAGCTCGGCAAAAAGGGTGAGAGCGACGAGATCAGGCGCATTGAAGCGCTTAAGGTTAGGGCATACCTCGACCGGCGCTTGACTGACGATCCGGCGGCGGCGCTGATGGTGGCGGGCGATTTCAACGACTTCCCGTCGTCGCCGATCCTGAAGGAAGCGGCGGGATTCGCGCTCGACGAGCGCCAGGTGCTTGACGACCGATCCGGCAGGCTGCTTTACAACCTGACGGGGACATTGCCTGAAGACCGGCGCGGCACCTATTATTACGCGCCTAAACAGCAGTGGAACACCTTGGACGCGGTCATGGTTTCGCGCGGCATGCTGTCTGAGGCAAAGCCCCGCGCGCCGTGGAGGGTGCGCCACGGCAGCTACGAAATATTCAAAACCGAGGAGCAGTGCGACAAAAACGGCCGGCCGTTGCCATTCCGCCGTGTGCGCAACAAAACGGTCGGAGATATTTTTTTGCCAGGATACTCGGACCATTTCCCCGTACGGGTCACACTCTACGCGAGAGATTGACACGTCGAAGTGACGGAGCGCGTGCCTCTGGCTGGAGGCGATGTATAGTGTTTCTCACTAGCATCCATAGTCGATCCACTGAATCATCGGTCTAAGGACAAAGTAACCGCGCCCCCCCCCTGGGGGGGGGTGACAAGCAGAAAACCATCCCTACATCCTTGTCACACTAACCGCGCCCCCTCCCCTTGTCAGAGTAACCGCGCCCCTTCCCGCGACTGGGGGGCGACTTTACTTTGTCAATTGACGAATTAATGTTAAACGGTTCGCTGTCATTGATTGAATCTGAAACTAAATGCTACAATTTCCAAAAAGCATGTTCCGTCCAGAGGGGTGTTTATGGGACGCCGGGCATGGTAAATCGAAGGGTTTCTCCTGAAATGCATGAGATCGGCTGCAAAGCTGCGGCGGCAGATACGCCTGGCCGTTACGCGCGGCAGGAAGCGCTGCCGGTGATAGGCGAAGAAGGCCAGCGGCGCATCAACGCCTCAACCGCGCTGGTGGTGGGCTGCGGCGCGCTCGGCAGCACACAGGCGGCCTGGCTGGCCCGCGCGGGTGTGGGAAGGCTGATGCTTGTGGATCACGACATTGTGGAACTGCACAACCTGCACCGTCAAATGCTTTATGATGAGGAAGACGCGCGGGCGCGACTGCCTAAGGTCGTGGCTGCCGCCAACCGCCTCCGCAAGGTCAACTCTGAAGTATGCGTCGAACCAACGGTGGACTTTGTTACGGCGGAGAACGTAATCCGCTTGGTGCGGCAGTCAGACGTGGTGCTGGATGCCTCCGACAATGCCGCGACGCGTTATCTGGTGAACGACGCGTGTGTTCGCGAGGGCAAGCCTTGGATGTACGGTGGGGTGATGGGCACACGCGGCGTGGCGATGGCCATATTCCCGCGGCAGGGGCCGTGTCTGCGTTGTGTATATGATGATCCCGTGTCGGTCATGTCCGAGCCGTGCGCCACTTTCGGCGTGCTTTCCACCATTGTCGGATGGGTCGCGGCCATGCAGGTGACACCGGCGCTCAGGCTGTTGGCAGGCGGGATGCCTGCGCTCACGCGTTTGCACCAGCTTGACATCTGGAGCGGGCAGGGCAGCTCGGCCATTGCCCGGCGCAACCCGCAGTGTTTCTGCTGCGGCCAGAACCGCTACGAGTTCCTTGACACAACGCCGCACCGCGGCAGAGAAGGCGAGGGTTTTGAGAAATGAAACGCGCGCCTTCGGACAAGCCGGAAAAGCTCACGGTCGCGGTGGGCATGAGCGGAGGTGTGGATTCGGCCGTCACGGTGCTGCTGCTCCAAGAGCAGGGTTACGATGTGCTCGGGCTGACCATGAGCATCTGGGATTCCACTATACTGGACACAATTTCCAAGAAGAGCGGCTGCTTCGGTCCCGGCGAGGCGGAGGACATTGCCGCGGCGCGTGAAACCGCCGGGCGGCTCGGCATCCCGCACTTCACGATACCGCTGTCTAAAGAGTATCGGCACTGGGTATTGGATGAATTCACAGAACGCCGCCTGAAGGGATACACGCCCAATCCGTGCGCGGTGTGCAATCCGGTCATGAAATTCGGGTTCCTGCTCTCGCATGCCCGCGCCCGCGGCATACGTTTCGACCGTTTCGCCACAGGTCATTACGCGAGGGTCGCGCGGGACGAAGCCACGGGCCTGTGCCGTTTGTTCCGCGGCATCCATACAGCGAAAGACCAGTCATATTTCCTCGCCCGGCTGACCCAGCCGCAACTGGCCGAGCTGATCTTCCCGCTGGGCGACAAAACCAAGAGTGAGGTGCGCGAACTGGCCTGCCGCGCCGGGCTTGAGAAACTTGCCCTAAAAAGCGAGAGCCAGGATTTCTTCGAGGGCGATGACATCGCGGCGCTGTTCAAGCGCGGCAGCGCGGTGCCTGGGCCGATCATCGATGAGTCAGGAACGTTGTTGGGGCGACATCGCGGCATCATCCACTATACCATCGGCCAACGGGAAGGTCTGGGTATCGCGGTCGGGCATAAAGTTTATGTGAAAGAGATCAACTCTGAGACGAACACTCTGGTGGTGGCCGGCCGTGACGGCGTTTTTTCCAGCCAATGCGTTTTATCCGACGTGCGGTGGATTGACGGCGGCGCGCCCGATCTCGGACGTGATCTCACGCTCAGGCTGCGCTATCGGCATCCCGGGGTCGCGTCGAGGCTTGAGACGCTTGGCGACCGGAGTTTCGCGGCGCGCTTCGCCGCGCCGCAATTCGCAGTGACCCCCGGCCAGATGGCGGTCGTGTACGACGGCGACGAGGTGTTGGGCGCAGGATGGATCGAGAGAAGTTTGACTTCGCTGGCGTATCATCAGCATTAGCCCGTTCGTCCGGTGGCGATTGATCGTCTTCGATCCGACGCTCATTTTCCAGCCGGCGTCGCCGAAAGCCTGCGCGGATGCGGAGACCGCGTCCGATGCCCGAGTTATGGCCGGGCGCAGTCTTCGAGAAAATGGACGGAGACCGCCGAACTTCGCGCCATTTTCCTCTTTGTTGCCGTGGATGCCGTCTGCGCCAACGGACAGTTTCCCGGTATTGAAGATGCAGCTGCCACCGTACTTGTAGACGCTGCGGGTCTGGATTGCGAAAAGAGTCAACTCGAAATTCCGGCTGATTTGAAAATTGCAACAATAAATGCACGGATACGCTAAAGGT
>CAYRZP010000086.1:0-9375 GCA_964428885.1 uncultured Lentisphaeraceae bacterium | reverse complement strand
CGCGCGCGTCACCGGTCCAGCCTGATGCCGCGGCGGATAAAGGTCGGCACGTCGAGATCCTGATTATTGTACAGCGTCGGCTCGACATCCTTGAACTTGCCGCGTCCGGTCGCCCCGAAAGAGAGCTTGCTGGTGGCCTTGGAACGCGCCTTTCTTCCGCCAGCGTTCACAGGTATGACATCGGCCACCGGCGGCACGGCCGCCCCCGCCTGCGGCATGGCCAGCGCCGCCGCCGTCCAGCTATCGAAGGCCAAAGCGACCAGTTCGATCCGCCCTTCGTAAAAAGGGTCCAGCACCGTGCCCATCTCGATGTGGCAGCCGGTCTTGCATGAATTCTGAACGTCGCGCATCACCTCGCCAACCTCCGCCAGCCTCAGGTCGCCGCCCGCCAGAATGCCCAGCAGCAAGGCATTGGCGCGCGACAGCGCCTGCCCAGAACGCAGCAGCCGGCAGCCGCGCAAGGCCTCGACCGCCTTCGACGCCCTGCCTTCGCCGGCGGCGGACCCGAACCCGAAAAGAGCGTTGCCGCCGCGCAGGACCATCATGTGCAGCTTTTCAGCGTCGATTGAGACGAATCCGGGCTTGGACAAAAGACGCCACAACAGCGTAATCCCCGCCGCGACAATGCCCGAGGCGACATTTGTCGCGTGCTCCAGCGGCAACTCTTCTCCCGCGTCTTTGAACAGGTCGTCAAGCGACACGACAACCAGCGAATCAGCGCTTTCCTCGATAATCGGCAACACGCGCTCAGCCTCTTTGCGGCGCTGCTGCCCTTCAAATCCGAACGGCATGGTCAAAAAGCAGATGGTGGCTATGCCCGCTTCGCCGAGAGCCTTGACGATCTCAGGCGTGGCGCCGCCGCCGGTGCCGCCGCCCAGACAGGCGGTGATCACCGCCGTGCGCACACCTTTCATGTGCGTCCGCAGGTTCTGTATGTCATCCTGCGCAGCCAGCCTGCCCTGTATCGCGTCGCCGCCAGTGCCGTGGCCCGCCAGACGCGAACCGCCCAGCAGCAGACAGGTCATGCCGCCAGCCGCCGCGTGACGGTTGGCCAGAGCGTCGGTATCGACTCCGACCGCATGCATACCGGCCCCGTAGCCGGCAAGCACAGAGGCGGCCAGGCGGCATCCCCCACCGCCCACCCCCAACAACAGCATCGCTGACTGATCTTCGTTGTTCATCGTCCGAATAATCCTTTGAGCACATGCCTGACCGGAGAAAACACACCCCGGTCTTCATAGTTGTTTCGACCGTGCGCCACCAGTCCCGCCACCGTAGCCAGTGCGGCGGGCTGATCGACCCCCTCCAAGCCGTCAACGTTAACCGGCACGCCGATGCGGCAAGGCATCCCGAAGACACGCTGCGCCAGTTCGGTCACGCCTTCCAGATAAGCCCCGCCGCCGATCAGGATCAAGCCCGCGCCAAGATGCGGCAAAACGCCGGCATCGTCCAGCCGCGACCGCAAAATCCTTAAGATCTCGTCCATGCGCGCGTTTATGACCGTCTGCAGAGACTTGCACCCGAAACTGCGTTCCTCAAAACCAACATCCGCCGGCAACGTCACTCTTTTGTTTCCGATGTCCGGATCGATCACGGCACGGCCGTCTTTGCGCTTGACCTCCTCCGCGCGCGACAAAGGAATGGTGAAGGCCAGAGCGATGTCATTGGTGACATGATCCCCGCCCACAGCGATGCAGCCGGCAGCCGCGAACACGTTGTTGCAGTAGGCCACGTAACTGGTCGTGCCGCCGCCCAGATCAACCAGCGCCACACCGTTATGCTTTTGTTCAGGAGTCAACACGGCCAACGCCGCGCCAATGCCTGAAAAAGCCACATCCGCAACATCCAGCTTCGCGCTTTTAGCGGCATTTACCGCATTGTCGATCCTGTTCTTCAAACCATGTACCGCCAGCACGTCTAAAGCGAGCATCTTGCAGCGCATGCCCTCCGGCTTGACTATGCCGGACTGGTCGTCCACCGTGAAAGTCAGCGGGATGGTGTGCAGCAACTGCCGGTCAGGCTCCAACTGCACGTCATTGGCGTTTTCAACCACTTCCTCGATGTCTTCAGCGGAAACCACACGCTCACTTGAACGGATAGCCAACATACCGGAATTGATCTCCGCCTGTATGTGCCCGCCAGACACCGCGATCAGAGCCTGCCAGATGTCCACGCCTGAAGCCTTTTCCGCCTCCTTGACCGCCTTGTCTATGCCCACGCGCACCTTCGACAAGTCAACGATCTGCCCTTTCCGGACTCCGATCGTGGGACACACGCCCACGCCGGTGATCATCACACGCCCGCGCTCGCCGGACTCGCCGACACAAACCACGGTCCGCGAAGTGCCGATCTCCAACGCCGCGATCGGTGGTATCGCCATCTCAAACTCCTTTCTGATATGCGGGCTGCGCCCGCAATCCAAAATCCTCACCAAGCCGTTTTTTATCAATCCCCTCTTCGTGTCCTTAGTGGCGAAAAATTATTTATCGTCGTTAATTTGCACTCATTAATGCACACCCGGCGGCATCGCAAAAATACGGTCAGGCTGCGTGGCGTCCCACATCATCCTCGGCCGACCTATGTCACTCTCCATCGCCTGCGCCAACCTGTCAAGCTGCCTCTGCATTCCTGCTTGCGAATGTTTTTCGCGATCATCCATGCCCGCCCACGCAAACTTGGCCTGACGGTAATCTGAAAAGGTCAAAAGCAGATAATCCGTCTTAGAAGCGTCCAGTGCCAGCAGCCGCAGCCTGCATTCAGGCCGCAGCGCATTAACCGCCAGCCTCACCGCTGCCATGTCATTCCCGTAAAGGCGGTCGCCCGGCTTTATCTGCTCAAAACCTTCCGCACCCTTGATCAGCGGTAATCCACCGATGCCCGCATAGCGTATGAAGACCACGCCCTCATCGTCCACCACCCGCCCGTTCGAACCAACCCGGGCGACCGGCTCACGCTCAACAATGGTTATCGCCAGCTTATTGGGCATGCGACGCACGATCGACATGTCCTTGATGTTCGGTGCCTGCTCCAGCAATTCACGCCGCTTGGCCGCGATGTCCAGCGAAAAGATGTTGACCCCCTCGCGCAAACCCAGAACCTCGCAGACCAAGTCTGGCGTCAGTGTCTTGCCGGTGTTGATGGTCACGCTGCCGCGCACATCGCGCAACAAAAAAAGGCCGGAAGGGTCGCGGTAATACCGGGTGAAAACCAGCCAGCCGCAAAACCCTGTGAGCGCGACACTCACCGCCACCGAAAAAACCACCAATAACACTTTAAGCGCCCGCGGCAATTCAGTGACGACCCCGGTGACACGCCGCCCTCCTGCCGCGAAACGGCTCAGACGGCCGTTCCGGCTCTTCCCTTTTTTAAAAAAATCAAACTTCATTCCGCAATCCCGTCTCAACCGCACGCGGCGTTCTCAAGGAGTTTGACGCATAACGCGCCGAACCCGATCCCCGCCCGCGCCGCAGCCTTGGGCAGCAGGCTGGTGGCGGTGAAACCGGGTATGGTGTTGACCTCCAGCACAAAGGGCCGACCGTCCGGATCCACCCTGAAATCGACACGGCTGACACCCCGGCAACCTATAGCCCCGAACGCCAGCAGCGCCAACACGCGGCACTCCGCCGCAAAAGGCTCGTCATCCGCGGAATCGGGAAAAACATACTCGGTCAAGCCTTTCGTGTATTTCGCCTCAAAACCGTACCAGCCGCCCGGCGCCCTGATCTCAACCACAGGCAAAGCCTCGCCCGCCACCACACCGACCGTCCACTCTCTCCCCGGTATGTAGCTCTCCACTAGCGCCTCCCCGTCCGCATCAACCGCACGCGCGGCCGCCAAAGCATCAGCCCACTGGCCGGCTTCAGTGACCTTGGATATCCCCACGCTCGATCCGTCCCGCGGCGGCTTTACCACCACCGGCAGCGGCAGGGCCGTCACGTCAAGGCCAGGCCGCAGAACCTCGTAAGCCGGCGTCGGCACGCCCGCCGCCTCCAAAACCTGCTTTGTCGCCACCTTGTCCATGGCGAGCCGGCTCGCCGCCGCGCCCGGCCCGGTATAAGGCACCCGCAACCGGTCGAGATCAGCCTGAATGCCGCCATTCTCGCCGTAACCCCCGTGCAAAGCCAGAAAAACCGCCTCCACACCTTCAGGCAGGCTTTCGAGCCGGTCTTCATCCAACACCACCGGCGCAACGTCATAACCTTCCTTGCGCAACGCTTCCGCAACCGCCGTTCCGGAGGCCAGAGAGACCGCCCGCTCGCTGGATGTGCCGCCCATCAAAACCGCTATTCTCTTCATGTCTCCTCACCCGCCTCTTCAAATTCCAAGCCCCTGATCTCTGGGACCAGCCTGACCCCGCCGCGCAGCATCACGCGGTTGCGCATGAGCATGGCCAAAGCCAACACGTCAGAGGCGCTTGCCGCGCCCTCGACCGCGATCACGTTCGCGTGCGCTTCGATCACGCGCGCCCCGCCGACCGACAAACCCTTGCAGCCCGCCTCGTCCAGCAACCGCCCCGCCGCACACCCCGGTGGATTGCGGAAAACAGATCCCTCCGTGCGCAACCCGGCCAGCGGCATACGCCGCTCGCGCCAACGCGCCCGCATGGCGCGGACGCTCGCAGTATCGGCCCGCTCAAGACCAAGCCCGCATGACAGGGCAACTTTTCCGGCCAGCCCGGCGCATCGCCGGTAACCGAAACCAAATTCGTCAGCGCGCATTATAGAAATTTCGCCGCCGGGATTCAAACAGCGAATCCATTTCACGCGCGCCCCGATCTCGAAACCGTGCGCACCGGCGTTCATCGCCAGCCAGCCGCCCAAACTCCCAGGCACGCCTTCCAAAAACTCCAGCCCGGAAAGACCCTCGCGTTCGAGACGTTCCAGCAGCGCCGGACCGCGCCAACCGCAGCCGGCCTCGACCTCGTCGCATCGAACACCAAACCCGCCGGCCGCCCCGTCCGAAAACCGCACGACACACCCCGGCTCGCCAAGATCGCTGAACCAGGCGTTCGCCCCCATCCCAGACATGCGCCACGGCACGCCGTGCCTGACGCATAACCGCAACACCTGCGCCAAAGCCTCCTCGCCCGTGACCTCGACACGCCAGCGGGCGCGCCCTCCCACACCGAAAAAGGTCCACCCCGCAAGCGGCCCGAACGGCTCGACCGCCACGCCCCGCACCCGCGCCAGATCATCCTCGAAACCTGCACGTTCCCGCCCGCCCGGCCAGCCGCGCGCGATGTCAGCCTTGACCAGATCGGCCATGCCGACAACATCGCCGGCGCCGGCGATCAGCACCAGGTCGCCGTCCCGCACGCTGTGGCGCAGATACCGCCAGCACTCCGCAACCGAACGTGCCAGCTTGACCTTCCTGTGCCAAGCGGCCTCGCGCACCTCGACAAAATGACGGTAAAGATCGCAGACGTCACCGCCTTCAAGCGCCTTCTCGGACGCGGCATAAACCGGCAGCAACAAAACCTCGTCAGCCCCCGCGAAAGCGTCTGGGAAAAAAGCGCCCAAAAGTTTTGTGCGCGTAAAACGGTGCGGCTGAAAAACCACGATCAGACGCGCTGGCTTCTGATCCAGGGCCATCGTTACCGCCGCCCGCAGCTCCGCCGGATGATGCGCGTAATCAGCTACGAAACTGACGCCGCCCGCTGTTGCGACACGTTCGAAACGCCGACCCGGCAGCTCGCCGCAAGCGGACGCGAGCGCCGCGAAAACGCGCTCCGGCGCAAAGCCGGCCAGCAGCGCGGCGGCCGCCGCCCCCAAGGCGTTCAAAACATTGTGCCGCCCGGACACGCCCAGCGTCACCCTCACCCGCACAGAGCCCTGATACCGTACGGCGAACGAAACCGAGTCCGCGCCCGCCTCCACGTCGCAGGCGCGCAGGCAGGCCCCTTCCGAAAAACCGAAGCGGATCACCGGCACGCCCAAACCTTCGACCGCCAACCGCGCGCGCTGATCGTCAGAACAAACCGCCACACCCTCGCGCGTCTGCTCCAAAACCTTGCGGAAACACGCCGACAACGCGCGCTCGTCCTGAAAATGTTCCATGTGGTCAAGGTCTATATTGGTCAGCACGGTCACCGCCGGATGATACAGCGCCAAAGTGCCGTCACTCTCGTCGGCCTCGGCCACCAGCAGATCCATGCCGCCGCCTGCCACCCCGCCCAGACGCCGCGTCGCGCCGCCGATGCACCACCCCACATCAACCCCCATCTCCTGGAAAAGCCGCGCGGTGAAACAAGAAGTCGTCGTCTTGCCGTGCGTGCCGCACACGGCCACCGCGCGACGCTGAGAAACAAGCGCGGCCAAAACCTCGCCCCGCCGCAGCACCGGCATGTTGCGGGCCCGCGCCGCCGCCGCCTCAGGCTCTGCGGGATCGAGCGCCGCGGTCACGACCAGGCGGTCCACGCCATCCAGATGCGCCGGGTCATGCCCCTTTGCCACCGGCACACCCCATCCCTCCAGCCAATCCCGTAGCGCGTTCGGCCGCTCGTCGCAGCCGCTGACACGCCATCCCTGCCTCGACAGCAGCAAGGCCAGACCGGCCATGCCTGTGCCGCAGACCCCCGCCAGATGCACACGCCCGCCACCGTCCCAATTCTCGCCAAGAGCACGCATTTCGCCTTTCCCGCCGTCTGGACAACCGCCCGCCCGGCCGCCCTACCACTCCCAGCGGTACATCAGCTTGACGCCACCGACCGAATCGAGCCGCAACTTGTCAAGGTCGAGATGGACGCCGATGCCGGGCCGCGGAGCGAAAAGATCCATCAGGGTGACCTGCTCGTCATAACGGAAAACCTTGACCGCGCCGGTATCAAGCAGCTCGGCCATCTTGCGGCGCGCGTCCTCGTTGTACCCGATACCGTCTATCAGCTTGCAGCGCACCGCCTCATCGGCCATGAACACGCGGCCGTCGGCCAACGGCAGCACCGCTGCCTTCTCCAGTCCGCGGTTCTCCGCCACCAGCCCCACGAACCTTTCGTGCATGGCCGAAATCAACTTTTGCATCATCTCGGTCTGCTCGGGCTTCACGTCGCGGAAGGGATTGAGCATGTCTTTGTTCTCGCCGGACTTGATGGTCACGTCATGGATGCCCAGCTTCTGCGCCAGCTCCTTGATGTTGTAGGACTGCATGATCACGCCGATGGATCCCGTGATCGTGGTAGGGTGCGCCAGAATGTGGTCAGACGCCAGCGCGATGTAATAGGCGCCCGATGCCGCCACGTCGCCCATGATCGTCACCACCGCGCGCCCTTCCTGCCGGGCCTTGAAGTCCAGCAGGGCCTTGTAGATGATATCGCTGTCGGTGATCCCGCCTCCGCCGCTGTTAATTTCCAGGATCAGGCCCATGACATCCGGATCGTGCGTGGCGCGGCGGATCGAACGCAAGACCGTGTTGGCGTTGCCCATGTACCACGAAGAATCGCCCAGCATGATCATGCCGGAAAGCGGCACGCGCACCACCTTGACATCGCCGGATCCGTACGACCACTTCTCCACCATGTACGGCGCCTCGTCCTCGCCGACCTCCCCGCACGCGTGCTTCCTGCTGAAAAGTCCAGCGATATCCGCGTCAGGCGACAGGTTCATGGCACTGATCCCGCCCACCACCGCGACCGTGAACAAAAGCCCCGCGCCGATCAAAAGCCCAAGCATCAAGGCGCAGCCGTATCCGCAGCCCCGCCCTTTTTTCGGTTTCTCAATATTCTCTGGCATAACGTCCCCTGTAACGCAAAGTTTTCTGGACGAGGATAGCAAAAACCCGCGCCGCAGGCCAAACTATTCGTGCACTCACTTCGGCTCGTGCGCGATTTGCGCCTCGAAAACCAGATACTCCGCTCCCTCGCGCCAATCGTCCGGCCCGAGCCCGGCCTTCATCGCCAGGTGCGTCAGCGTCTCCTCGATGCCCCACCCCTGCTCTGGCGCCACTTGCGGCAGGAATACCGCGCTGCAGCCGCCCTTTTTCAGCACGATGCCGTGCCGCCCGATCTCGATCTCGCGCCATGACCCGACCGCCCTGGGCGGCGTCAGGATCGAGATCTCGATATCAATCTCCTTCAGCTCGTCCTTGCGCAACGGCGGGAAGCGCGGATCGTTGAAAGCCGCGTTCAGGGCCTGCTCACGCACCGCCTTCCAGATCTCGCGGCGCGGCACGATCTCGCCGATGCAGCCGCGCAGATTGCCGCGCTTGTGAAGGGTCACGAACCCTCCCCTTACCGCCTTCATGCCATCCGTCAGTTTTCCGGGAAGCGCGGCCGCTGCCGCCCGCTCGCCGGATTCTAGGGCCCGCGCGATGGTTCCGCGCGCCAGCTCCAGCAGCCGCGCGCAATCCTCATCGGGCAGCTTGCCGCCGTCTGCGGCGGCGCCGCCCTTCCGCGCCACGGCCGGCGCAGACCATGCTCCGGTGACCAGCGCGCCGATGTAGCTGACCGAATTGCGAGTGTCACGCATCATCTGGCCCGAGGTCTCATACGCGGTGCGCTCGACCTTCGCGTCCGCCGGCATCATCGCGATCAGGAAAGCCAGCGGGTCGCGCCCGCAGACCGTCGCCCCGGTCTCGTCAAGATAACTCATGAAACCGGCCAGGTCCTTGCGCGCGAACAGGTCGAAGATGCCCATGTCCAGCGTCTCGAGTTTCTCGAACACATCATCCTTGAAAGGCACATAACCGAAGTTGGCACCGTAATGCGTGAAATCGGAACTGGCCACGAAAAGCGTGCGGTCGTCCATCAGCCCCCGCAGGGCGCCCGCCGCCTCTACCAGCGCGCCCGCTTCGAACTGGCCGCAGACCATGCAGACCACCGGTATGTTGGTTGCCAGGCACGCCTGTATCAACGGCAACTGGATCTGGTCGCTGTGCTCCCGCATGTGCGCCTCGGGCCGGTGCGTCACGAAAGGCAGGGCGCGCAGACGCCCGATGAACTCCGTGTCCGCCTTGAGCTCGCCCAGCGGCGTGGCGTAGTGCGTGGCGTCCGGCACGCTGATCTGGCCGCGCAGCGCGGCATAATGGCTCGGCCCCATCACGATGATCCGCCCGATGCGTTCCGGCGATATGCGCAGGTACACCCCTGCCGCCACACGGCCCGAATAACGGTAACCCGCGTGCGGCACCACCGCCGCGCAGACATTCTTCTTGCGCACGACCGAAATGCCCTTGCAACATTCCGCGATCTCTTCACGCAAGGCCATCTCGCTCTCCTGAAACCACTGTCCCGCCAAGGGCGAGACCATCACCTTCTTGGCCATCTCCACCTCCTCGACACCGCTATTGCCGTTTGAACATCCTGCCCCTGCTAACAGAAAGCAGGCCCCATAAAATGCCAGCAAGACTTTCATCGCCTTCCCCTTCCGCCCGCGCCTCTCCCGC
>CAYRZP010000085.1:0-9455 GCA_964428885.1 uncultured Lentisphaeraceae bacterium | reverse complement strand
CGCAACATCCTTCGCGACCTCGACAACATCCGCGAGAATCTGCTCGCTTTTTCCGATGACGTTTGGCTCGGCATCGACCACAACGACACCAAAGCCATGAAAGCCGGCATCGCCTTTAAGGAGAAACTCAACACCCAGCTTGACGCATTCGGTAAACTCTCCGATGAGATGAACCGGCTCGTTCAAGAATACACCCAAGTCCAGACCGAGGGCGAGGCCTCGCCTGAAACCGAAATCGGCGTGACCGTCGCCGACAACACCCGTATCATCAAAGCCCTCAACCGCAGCGAGCCGCACGCCATCACCGAAGAATTCACCTATAAGCGCCCCTGCGGATTCGTGCTCGACGGCAAGGGCTATCAGGACGTCACCACCTGGACCCGCGTCTATGAGCTTGTTGTACGCCACTTAGCGAAGAAAGATCCTGCACTTTTCAAAGCCCTGCCGGACAATCCCGCCACGATCACCAAGCGCGGCAACCGCCATTTCAGTCGCACCCCGTCCGATCTCCGCAAGCCCCTTGCGCTTCCCAGCGGCATCCACGCCGAAACCAACCTCTCTGCCAATCACCTCTGCGCATCTCTCCGTACTCTTCTAGGCATCTTCTCCATTCCGCTCACCGCCTGCACCATATTCCTCCGCCAAGACCGCGACGCTTGAGCCTGAAAACTTTTCTGCACCCTGAAAGAAAGCCAAAAACATCAACCTTTTGCAGGCCTGACGTCCGGCTTTCGCTCGGCGGTCCGAGACGTCCCGCCGCACCTAACGAAGCTACCTGAAAAAAGCTGTCGGCTTGTCGAAAGAGCCCGGGTGTGTGATAATAGTGGATATGTTTTCATGGTGGTCATGGAAAACACAAACAGGGAGGCCTCGTGCAGGAACGCGGTTTCCGGAAAAAGGGGTAGAGTATGAAGCGCATTCAGTTGGTTGGTGTGATCGCGATCACGTGTTTGGGCTGTGCCGGCTTGGCGAGTGCTGCGGAGGCGGCTGCAGGCAAAACGACGTTGGAGAATCTGCAGGCGGCGTTCAGCGGCGAGTCGAACGCCAAAGCGAAGTACGAGGCCTTTGCGGTCAAGGCAGACGAGGAGGGATATAAGTCTGTGGCATCCCTGTTCCGAGCGGCATCGCGGTCCGAAGGCATACATGCCAAAAAGCATGCTGCCGCTATCACGAAGCTCGGTGCGGAGCCCAAGGCAGAGCTTGCCAAGCCGGAAGTCAAGGGCACCAAGGATAACCTTGAGGCGGCGTTGGCAGGCGAGACCTACGAAAAGGAGACGATGTATCCCGAGTTCGTCAAGCAGGCCGCCACGGAGAAGAATAAAGCGGCTGTTCGGACGTTCCGCGGCGCCATGGCGGCGGAAATCGAACATGCTAAGCTGTACAAACAGGCGCTGGCAGACCTCGATGCGTGGAAAGCGGCCGGCAAGGCGTTCATGGTTTGCGACATCTGCGGATACACGGAGATGGAGAGCCCGGCCCTGCTGAAATGCCCCGTCTGCTCTGCGCCCAAAACAAAATTCATAACGGTCAAGTAACGGATCATGAAAAAAGCAGCCCGGCTGTTTGCGGTTGCCGTGCCGATACTGATCGTCGTCGGTTTCTGGCTCTGGAGTCATACACAAAGCCCCATGGGGAACAGCTTGTCCGGAGACGTTCCTGACAAGCTGTTGGCTTGGGGGCGGCTGACCGGGCTGCTGGCGGTCTGCGCGATTCTGTTTCAGTTTGCGCTGATCGGGCGCGTGCGGTGGGTGGAGCAGGCTTTCGGCATGGACCGCCTCACCCGCCTGGACCATATCGTTGGCTTTGCCATGATACTCCTGCTGGTGGCGCATCCGATCCTCGTGACCTTCGGGCATGCGATGCAGGCCGAGACCGGGTATTGGGCGCAGTCGTTTGATTTTTGCAAAACGTGGGAAGGCCTACTATCCGCGTATGTGGGCTTGGCCCTCCTGTTTGCGGCGAGCGTGGCGTCGGTCTTGGTGCTGGTGAAGCGGATGCCGTACGGACGCTGGTATGCGACGCATCTGGTGCTGTATGCCGCGTTCGGGCTGACCGTTCTGCATCAGGTGGAGGTCGGCAGCGATTTAACCGCTCACGCGGGGTTCAGGGCCTACTGGTACGCGCTTTATGCGGGTGCGCTCGCGTTCCTGGTCCTTTACCGCTTTGTGCGGCCGTTGGCACTGCTTGCCCGGCATCGTTTCGCGGTGACGCGAATCGTCCCCGAGGCGGATGACGTGACCTCCATCTATCTGGGCGGGAAAGCGCTGAAGCGGTTCCCTGCGGCGGCCGGGCAGTTCTTGATTGTGCGTTTTCTCGCAAAGGGCTATTACTGGGAGGCTCACCCGTTCTCGCTATCCCGTCCGCCTGACGGCGAACAGCTCAGGCTGACCATTAAGCGGCTGGGAGATTTTACGCGGCGCATCCCGCAGCTCAAGCCCGGGACGCCCGTGTTGATCGAGGGGCCCTTCGGTGTGTTTACGGCGCGGGGGTGCGCATCTGCCAAGGTGCTGTTGATCGCTGGCGGGATTGGCATCACGCCGATCCGGTCATTGGCCGAAGAACTTGTGGCCACAGGTCGGGAGGTGACCCTGATTTACGCCAACCGCACCCGTGCGTCAACAGTGTTTGGGCAGGAGTTGGAGGAACTGGCCGGCCGGTCGAACGGACGGTTGACCCTCATCCTGGTCATGAGCGACGAAGCGGCTTGGGCCGGGCCAAAAGGCCGGGTTGACCGTGCGTTGCTGGCGCGGCTTGTGCCGGACGCGCAGTCCCGTGACGCGTTTATTTGCGGGCCGCACCCGATGATGAAAAGCGTGCGCGCCGCGCTGACAGGGCTGGGCGTTGCCTCCTCACGCATCCACGACGAACGTTTCGCGCTTTAAGGCTGGGAGAAAAACGTGAGTTTCTTCGTCTACATCCTCATGCCGCCCGCCGCCCGACTTTTTCAGCGCAACCTTGCCTGTAACTACACAGTTAAACCACCAGTTCACTCCCGTTCGGCGGGCGGCGCGCTAATGTCTAACTGCGACCTTGATTCGGCGTCCTTGACTGCTTGTGTTCGTTAAAGCGTTTTTGTTTGCGGCGCGCGGCTGCATAGGCTAGAATGCGTCAATTAAACAAAGGCTTTTAAGCGCCGGAGGCTTGTAGACATGCGTGGCCGCATGACTGGACCGGCCGGTGACATCAAGGAGAGAACCATGGCATATAAGATCACAGAGAGTTGCGTGGCTTGCGGACTCTGCAAAGAAGCGTGCCCGACTGAGGCGATCAGCGAGGGCGACCCGATTTACACGATTGACCCGGACAAGTGTGTTGATTGCGGCGCGTGCGCGGGCGAGTGCCCGAATGAAGCGATCGTGGCCGGCTGACTTGCGCTGCCCATGTCTGTTTTCACGCTTGTGCGCATGGGCGGCAGTTGCTAAGATTACTGACGCTTAAGGAGTAACAGGTATGTCCAGAGTTTGTGAGATTTGCGGCAAGGGGCCGATGGCCGGCAGCAGGATTGTCCGGCACGGCCTTGCCAAATTCAAGGGTGGTATCGGGCTTCACACTACCGGCATCACTAAACGTCGTTTTCTGCCCAACCTGAAGAACGTTCGCGTCAAGGGCGAGGCCGGCGGCGTCAAGCGCATGAAAATATGCGCGGCCTGCATCAAGCAGGGCAAAGTGGTCAAAGCCGGGTAAGCGGCGAATGACACGGTGGCGGAAGTCGCAGAGCGGACAATAAGTATGCAAAACAGGAGTTGCTTATGAAAAACGCGCCTGCCGATCAGAATGTTGCCGAGCCTGAAGGCGATGAAATCCGTGCGACCGACATCGTGTTTGATTGTCCGCGTTGCGGGCACAATCTGGCCATCGATTTCCGCGGCGCGGGATTGCAGATAACCTGCGTGGAGTGCGGCAGCCCCGTGCAGGTGCCGATCCCCGACGGGATGAAGATCGACGATCTGGACTTGTCCATCGGCGAGATGCTAAGTCAGCTCTTCCAGGCGCGGCGCATGCTGCAGAAGAGCGAGCAGCACATCACCGAACTGGAGGAGTCGCTCAACAGCGTCAAGATGCGCCGCACCGAGCTGGAGCGCGCGCGCATGACCACCATGCACAGGTGCGCCGAACTGGTCAACATGTGCCAGAGCGGGCTCAAGCTGCAGAACGAAATGAGCGCTCTGCTTAACCGCATGATCGCCCTGATAGCTGAAGAACAGCAGCGCTGAAGTGATGAAGACCGGATGTCTGATCATCGGCGGTGGCCCGGCCGGGCTCACCGCCGCTTGCTTTTTCGGGCCTGGGGCCGTGCTGGCGGACCGTCTGCCGCAGGTCGGCAGAAAATTGCTGGCCACCGGCGGCGGGCGCTGTAACCTGACGCATGAAACCGGTGCCGACGGCATTATGGAAGCCTTCGGCCGGAACGCGCGTTTCATGCGCCCGGCCTTGTCGGGGTTCCCGCCTGCCGCTGTCCGCGCTTTCTTCAGCCGTCTGGGCGTGGCGACGCTCGCTGATGACGACGGCTGTGTCTTCCCGGTCTCGCGGCGTGCGTCGGACGTGGCCGGCGCTTTGGAGCGCGCGGCGCGCGCCGCCGGCGCGGAGATCCGTTGCGGCACGCGCGTCTTGCGGCTGCTGACTGAAAAACTTCCCGGCGATGCCGCCGGCCGCAGGCGCGTCACCGCGGTGGAGACGGAGAGCGGGCTGCTGCGCCCGGCGGCCGTGATCCTGGCCGCGGGCGGCCAGAGCTATCCGGACCTGGGTTCGGACGGCTCAGGCTTCCGCCTGGCGCGTCAGGCCGGACTGGAGGTGGTCCAGCCGGTGCCCGCTTTGGCCGGGCTGGTCACCCGCGAAGAGTGGCCCAAGACTCTGGCGGGCATCGTGCTGGAGCACGGCGGCATGCGCTTAGAAGAGGTCAAAGGCACCGCCGGGCGCATGCACGCCGGCCCGCTGCTCTTCACGCACAAGGGTTTGAGCGGGCCGCCCGCGCTCAATTGCTCCGGCGAGATAGCCGCGCGCCTGCGCGGGCTTGGCGGGCCGGCCGGCGCGGCGGCGCCGCCGACGGTGCCGGTGCGCGTCTGTCTGGACACGCGTCGCGGCGAGGAGGAGTGGGCGCGTCTTTTCGCAGAGTGGCGGTCGCGTAAAGGCGGGCGCGCCTTGCACAATCTGCTTTCGGGCGAGATGCCGCGCGCGCTGGCGGTCACGCTGTGCGGTTTGTCTGGCGCGCGCGATGTCGCGGCCGCGCGCGCCGGCAAACAAGCCGTGGCGGCGCTGGCGGCGGCGTGTTGCGGCCTCCGGCTCCATATCACGGGCACCGAAGGCTGGGGGCGCGCGATGGTCACCCGCGGCGGCGTGGCGCTCAAGGAGCTTGAACCCGCAACCTTGGCCTGCCGGAACGTCGTGAACCTGTTCTGCGCCGGAGAAATAGCGGATCTCGACGGCTGGTGCGGCGGTTATAACCTGACATGGGCTTTCGCCTCCGGAAGGCTGGCCGGACGCGCGTGCGCGGTTTCGCTCAGCGGCGCCGCGCGCAGCGCGCGGGTGTAACGGCGATTTTTCGGTTCACGCGATTCCGGCCCGCTTTATTTCGCGCCGAAAGCAACTCAACCAATCCAATCCGGGCAGGGTCATCCTCCGGAAATCAACGGTTGCGTGCGTCATAGATGTATTTCGCGCGGTTGGTGGTGACGGTATCGACTCCGCGGGAGAAGGCCTCGGCGGCCTTGGCGGGGTCGTCGATGGTCCAGACGTGGAACTCATAGCCGGCGTCTTTGACCTTGCGGATGAACTCTGGCGTATGGTGTTCCGAATTGTAGCAAATGTCCAAGCCATCCGCCTTCGTCGACCGCAACTTCTCGATCAGCTCGTCGGCTGTAAACGGAATCGTGCCAACCTTCGCGTCCGGACGACTCGCTCTGATAAGGAAGAAAGTCTTGTACTCGGGCATCGTGTCCTTGAGCGCGCGGCAGATCCTGTCCCCGAAGGTGATGAAGAGAACCGTGTCGGGATTCGCCTTCGGGCACTTCGCGAAGACCTCCCTGATGTATGGCGCCCAGCTCGGGTCATTACCCTTGACTTCGCAGTAGATCTTGCGTCCGGACCGCGCAAGTTCCAGCACATCCTCGAGCAGCGCAGGACGCGTCGGATCGTACTTCGACCCCTTCCACTTGCCCCAGCCCCCAACGTTCACCTTTGAAACCGTCTCCTCCCAACTCGCCTCCGTGCACAGGTTAGTGCAGGCGCCGCCCGTCGTGCGCGTGAGGTCACGGTCATGGAACGTGAAGAGCCGCTTGTCCTTCGAGAGGTAGATGTCGATCTCGAAGCCGAAGCCGCGCTCGACCGCCATCCTGTACGCCGGGAGCGTATTCTCCGGCGCGTCATGCGATTCGCCGCGGTGTGCGATCAGCGTGTCGTAGTCGGGTTTTTTTACTGCCGCACACCCGGCCACGAGAACGGCGGCGGACACCGTAATGAACCGCGTGCTCATGATTTCACTTTCTTTACTCATAATTAAAATCTTATTTTAGCACTTCAGAATCACTTCTGTCCACCTACGGGGGGAAGCTTGGAAACGCGGAAACGCGCCGGGGCACACTACGGTCTTTCCGCAGGGAGGTCGGGCGTGGTAAGATTAAAGATTCTATTGGGATGCGTGTGAAAAGCGCGCGTGATTAGGCAGGTGGGAATGCGCATAGAAGGCTGCGATTTTTTTGTGGTGGGTAGCGGCATCGCCGGCTTGACGAGCGCCCTGTACTTGGCGTCGCACGGCAGGGTCATGCTGGTCACCAAGAAAAAGCTGGATGACTGCAACACCAACCGCGCGCAGGGCGGCATCGCCTGCGTGATGGCCGAGGGCGACAGTTTTGAGCAGCATGTCGCCGACACCCTGACCGCCGGCGCGGGATTGTGCGACGAGCGGGTCGTGCGGCAGATCGTCTCCGGCGGCCCAGCGCGCATCGCGGACCTGGAGCGCATGGGCGTGTGTTTCAACGCGCGCGAGGACGGGCAGCCGGGCTATGACCTCGGGCGTGAGGGCGGCCATTCGCAGCGGCGCATCCTGCACGCGGGCGACATTACCGGCCAGCGCGTCGAATCGGTGCTGGTTAAGCAGATTCACAATAACCCCAACATCCGCACGCTTGAGTTCACGATGGTCATCGACCTCGTGACCACGCGCTGGCTCGGCCTGCCCGGGGAGAACCGCTGCGTCGGGGCTTATGTGCTGGATCAGAACTCCGGCGAGATCTACGCGGTGCGCGCACCGCAAACGCTTCTTGCCACAGGCGGCTGCGGCAAGGTTTACCTCTACACCTGCAACCCTGACATCGCCACCGGTGACGGCGTGGCGCTGGCCTGGCGCGCGGGGGCCGACATCTCCAACATGGAGTTCATCCAGTTCCATCCCACCTGCCTTTACCATCCGCAGGCCAAGCGCTTCCTGATCAGCGAGGCCGTGCGCGGCGAGGGCGCGGAGCTGGTGGACGCAGAGGGCCGTCCGTTCATGAAGAACTACGACCCGCGCGGCGCCCTGGCGCCGCGGGACGTGGTGGCCCGCGCCATCGACTCGGAAATGAAGCGCACGGGCGCGCCTTACTGCTGCCTGGACATCCGCCACAAATCCCGCGAATACCTGCGGGAGCGTTTCCCGAACATTTATGAGGCCTGCCTCTCGTTCGGCATCGACATGGCGACCGACCTGATTCCGATCGTGCCGTCGGCCCATTACTGCTGCGGCGGCATCAAGGCCGGCGTGGCGGGCATGACCTCGTTGCCGGGGCTCTACGCCGTGGGCGAGACCGCCTGCACCGGGCTGCACGGCGCCAACCGCCTGGCCAGCAACTCCCTGCTCGAGGCGCTGGTCTGCGCGTACGAGACGGCGGGCCGCATGGTCAACGCGCCTCAGAAGCTGCCTGACCCGCTGCGCATACCGGACTGGCAATACGGCACGGCCGTGGCCAGCGACGAGGCCGTGATGGTGGCGCACAACTGGATGGAGATCCGCACCTGCATGTGGGACTATGTCGGCATCGTGCGCACCGACAAGCGCCTGTCCCGCGCGCTGCGCCGCATCCGCAACCTGCGCCGCGAGATCCGCGAGTACTATTTTGATTATCTGGTTACGCCCGACACCCTGGAGCTGCGCAACCTGGCCTTGGCGGCGGAGCTGATCGTGCGCAGCGCCGCGCGGCGCAAGGAGAGCCGCGGCCTGCACTACACGCTGGATCATCCCGAGACCCGGCGGATCGCCCGCGACACGGTACTGCCCGGCCGCGGCCGCTGAAACGAATGAACAAGTATGTGCGTGTGTGTCCGTGTTTCGTTGATTGGACCTTAACCGAACTTGCATCAGCTTATGTTGACCAAGGATTTTGACTACGACTTGCCTGCGGAGCTGATCGCGCAGGAACCGCCGCCTGAACGCGGCGCCTCGCGCATGATGGTCCTGCGCCGCGCCGACGGCCGCCTTGAGCACCGCGCCGTTGCGGACCTGCCCGCATACCTTAACCGCGGCGACCTGCTGATCCTGAACGACACGCGCGTTTTCCCGGCCCGGCTGATAGGGTGCTGGGCCGACACCGGCGGCGGCCTGGAACTGCTGCTGGTGCGTCCGCTGACTCGGCCCGGTTCGGAAACATGGTCGTGCATCTGCGGTTCCGGGCGACCGGTCCGCGCGGGCCAGCGGGCCTTGTTCGCCGACGGACGTCTGGAGGCCGAGATCATGGAGCGCGGCACCGACGGCGCCTGCGTTGTGGCGTTTCATTCCGATATGCCGCTGATGGAACTGCTCGACCGGCACGGGCTGACGCCTGTGCCGCCGTATATCCGCCGCGTCGGGGACGCGCGTCAGGCGCGGCTCGACCGCGAGCGCTATCAGACGGTCTACGCGCGCGAGACCGGAGCGGTAGCGGCGCCGACCGCCGGCCTGCATTTTGACGCGGACCTCTTTAAGGCCTTGGACGAAAAAGGGGTGCGGCGCGCGACGGTGACACTGCATGTCGGGCCCGGCACCTTCAAGCCGGTCAAGGCCGAACGGGTGGCCGCGCACGTGATGGACGCCGAGCGCTACAAGGTGCCGCCCGAGACGGCCGAGGCGGTCGCGGCCTGCCGCGCCCGCGGCGGGCGGGTGGTGGCGGTCGGCAGCACCAGCGTGCGGACCCTGGAGAGCGTGGCGGCGGCGCACGGCGGCGAGATCGTGGCGGAGGAAGGCGAGAGCGCGGTCTTCATTTATCCGCCCTACCGGTTCCTGACCACGGACGCGATGCTGACCAACTTCCACCTGCCGCAATCCACTCTGATCATGATGGTGTCGGCATTGGCCGGGCGCGAGAAGATCATGGGCGCCTACCGCGAGGCGGTGCGCGAGCGTTACCGCTTCTTCAGCTACGGCGACTGCATGCTGATCATTTGAAACGCTATATTTTAGGTAAGATGAGAAGGCTGTTCTCCTAGTGAAAGGTTTTCTGGCAAAATAC
>CAYRZP010000084.1:0-9552 GCA_964428885.1 uncultured Lentisphaeraceae bacterium | reverse complement strand
AAACCAACAACATCAATAAAAACAAGTTGTTTTGGAATGGTGGAATACTGGAATAATGGAACATACTGCGGCTTCTTCGGTCTCAAACCCCATCATTCCATTATTCCAGTTGGGTTGCGGGCTCCGCCCGCGTTGGGTGTTTAGGCGATCCGGCGGAAGTGCGGTAACAAAAGATAGTAGTGTAAACAAAAAATAATTTGAATTATTTCAAAAATAGCAGTTGACAACAGGTATAAACAAACGATAATATGGCGGCGTTTTAAGGGAACGTGGCGCAAAAATGATTCGGTTATTGGGTGACATTGCTTGCAACGCTGGTATAACATGCTGCTGAAATGAATGGTAATTTTCCATTGTGCTGTGTGTGCGGCAGGGAGCTGCCCAACCGCTGGGCGGTGGGCGGGCGCTGCGCCGAGAAGGATTGCGCGGCGCGGTTCTGCCGGATGCACGCGGCCATGGGCAACGGGCGGTGTCCTGAACACGGATGGAAGGAGGCAGGGATGAGCGGGCAGTCGGCAGGATCGGAGGGAAGTTCTAAAGTTCTAAAGTGCGGAAGTTCTGAAGTTTTAGATTGCGGGAGTCCCAAAGCCGGGGAGGGCGATGTGCGGCGCGCGGAGGAGCGGCGGCTGGTGCTGAAGGCTTCGGCGGAACTGGCGAAGAAGGCGATGACCGAGACCGTGGCGCTGGCGGGCAAGGTCGGCACGGGCGCGCGGTGGCTGTGGACCAAGATCCATGTGGACCGCTCGCCCGAGGCGATGCTGGCCTCGCTGCACGGGAGCCTCGACGAGAACGCGGCGCGGCGCGAGAAGGTCGCGGCGGAACTGGAGGCGCTGCACACGCGGATCGCGGCTAAAAAGAAGGCGTATGAGAGCGCGCCGCCGGTGCGGCAGCGGATGCTCAAGACCGAGCTGCAGACGCTGATGGCCAATTACAAGAGTCTGGAGCGCGAGTTCAACCTGCTCGCCGAGAACGAGCAGACGATCCTGACCGTCAAGGGGCGCTTCATGGAATTGATCGCCCACGGCCTGCGCGGGCGGATGGACGAGCGGATGATCGACCGCCTCGCGGACAGCATCGAGGAGAAGAGCGAGGACGCGGAGTCGGTGCAGGACGCGGTGGCGGATCTCGAGAAGGCGGGACGCAGACGCGAGCGCGACGACGGCGATTTCGACGCGGAGCTGGCGGGGTTCGGAAGCGAAGAAGAGGAGACGGGAGACGGGAATCGGGAGACGGATGCCGGGGAAGTTGAGGTGGCCGCGGAGCCTGAGGACCAAAGCCGCAAGTCGCGGGTCGCGGGTCGCGGGTCAGAAAAGAAGGACGCCCGGAAAGAGGCGGAGGAATGAGGCAACGGATTTCCGCGGGCGGAGGCCGGCGGGTTCAAACAAAGGAGCGAAACAGGATGAAGACATTCACAAGGCTGGCGGCAGCCGCAGGCGGCGCCGCGTGTTTTCTCGCGGGCGCGCTGTCGGCCGCGGCGGGGGCGACCGAACTCTCGTACGCGGTGGAGGACGCGGCGTATCAGGCGGTCATGCAGATGGCGTCCGACGCGCGGGTCAACGTCAAGCGCATCGCGTTCGTCAAGCTGATGCGCGGCAGCGAGGACATTCCGCAGTTCGCGGAGATCGCGACGGTGTTCGAGAACGGGCTTGTGCAGGCCCCGACCGAATTCCAGTTCCTGACGCATCAGGACCAAGCCGGGGAATGGACGGAAGTGGACCGGTTCTTCGACGCGGCCACGGATTTCGGCGATTACGATCCCGCCACCCTGCCGCGCGTCGGCGTCTTCAAGATGGCTGACGCATTTCTGATCGGACAGGTGCTGGGCGCGTCAAGCGCGGCTGGCAAGAGCAGCGTGCGCGTCTCGTTGCGCCTGATCCGCATAGACACGGCGGAGCGCTTGTGGGCGGGCACGATCGAGGGCGCTCATGACGATCCGGGGCCGGACTACCAGATGGTGGACGACACCGCGCGCCAGGCGATCAACAAGGCGGTGGCCGCTGCGGCGGCGGACGCGACGCTGGCGAGGCTGGCGGGATACCGGGTGCTGGTGGTGCCGTTCGAGGGCCCGTTGGGACGCGCGGTGCAGCAGTCTTTCCTGAAGAAAATCGCGGAGGACGCGGGGGTCAGCGTGCTGGACCTGCCGAACGGCAGCGCCAGCGACCGGATGATCGCGCGTTTCCTGCGTGAGCGGGCCGGCACCAACCGGCAGGTCAGCCAGTCCGTGCTCAAACGCATCACCACGGACATCGGCGGCGGGCGCGGCGCGGCGGGCGAGAAGCTGGCCGTGATGAAGGGCGGGGTCACGACGGTGGAGGTCTCGCCGCACACTGTGGTCGATCCCGTGGGTGCGTGCTTGGGGCAGGTGACCGGGTCCGCCACGCCGCCGCGCGTGAACCCGGTGCGGGTCAAGCTCGGTTTCGACGCTAAGTTTCTGGACGTGAACAACGCGTTCGCGACCGTGGCTAGCGTCAAGGGTTTCGGGGATCACTTGAAAAACGTCGGGCAGTCGCTTGGTGACCAGTTGGTCGCTTTGCTGACCCTGCGCAATGTGTTTCTGCTGGTTGTGGTGGTCGTCGTGTGCTGGCTGATTTCGCGGCTGATGTTGCGCGTACGTTAAGAAAGGGCCGTTTCCATGGAAAAGATCATTTGGGGCATGTTCGGGGTTTTCGCGGCGCTGGCTCTGGCCGGATGCCGGACGGTGGACACGAAGGCGTCGGGGTATCAGACCACGACCGAGGCTGGCGTGGCGGTGACGGCGCCGCCGGCGGCGGCTGCGACGCAGCAGCCGGTGCAGGTCAAGGGCGTGGGGGCGCGTCCGGACGCGGTGGACCTGCGGCCGGAGCAGACGCAGACGGCGACGGCTTCGGCGGTGCTGGAGCAGGTGCGCGTGCTGGTGCGGCAGTCGGCGCAGGGCGCGGACGCGGAGCAGGTGGCGAACCTGCTGGGCAACGGGGTTCAGGGCGCGATGGCGGCGGCGGGGTACCGGGTGGTCTATGACGGCCGCGCGGAGATTTTCGCGGATCTGGGCGTGACCTGCGCGCCGCTGAACGCGCGCGGCACGCGCGTGGTGTACAAGGGCGACGCGGACGTGGCGGTGACGCGGGCGCCGGAGCTGAACGCGATGTCCGGCCAGCAGATGAGAGACATGGTGGCGCGCAACCGGTTCGACGTGACCGGGTCGCCGGGGCGCGGTAAAGGCGACGCGCTCAAGAGCGTGGCGGACAAGATGGGCGCGGCGATCACGCCCTGGATGGCGGACGCCTGCCTGAAGGTGGGGGGCAAGCTGGAGGTCTGCATCGTGACCATCGCCAACGCCTGGTTCCTGAGCCCGCATTCGGATTATCCGACGCGGTTTGTGCAGCGTGTGCGCGCCATGCCCGGCGTTTATGACTGCACCATTCTCGCGACGGATAATGTCAACAAGACGATGCAGGCGCGCATCGTTTATGACCGGGACCGTTTCCCTGACGGGATCATGAACCGGCTGTACACGGTGCCGGAGCTGAATATCCACAGGTGAGAGAGATCGGTTTAAGCGCGGCTGACGCCGCTGGTTTAAAGGTTCCAGTCGCACCGCACGCGGTGCTGGTTGAAAGGTTTCAGGGGCCCATCGCCCCGCCTAGCGGGGCTGGATTACAGGGATCAAACGCGAGGAGGGTGACATGCGAAAACTATTGTTGATGACGGTATCGGCGGGGATCGGGCTTGCGGCCTGGTCGGGGCCGGACATGCGCAGCGGGCGGCCGGCGGGGCAGCCGCCGCCGCTGCCGGCGGGCACGGTCGCGGCGCCTGCGGCGGTGGACACAACGGCTTTCGCGCCGCCGGATGACGAGCCTGTGACGCCGCTGGCGGTGACGCTGCTGGAGTGGGGCGTTCCGTACACGCGCGGCTGGGACGTGTACGGGATTCGGGTGAACACCTGCATCCCCGGTCGGGACGCCGGGCACAACGACATCTACGGCATCGATTTCGGCGTGAGCGGCGAGATCACAGGCGATGCGGCGGGTGTCAGTTGCAATTTCTTCGACAACATCTGCCGCGACTTCGGCGGCATCCAGATCGGCGGGCTTTACAACCGCATCCAGGGCGACGCGCCCGCGGCCCTGCAGGCTACGCTCGGCCACAATCGGGCGAACGCCATGAACGGCGTCCAGGCCGGCGCCTGGAATGTCGCCTCGCGCTTCCGCGGCTTGCAGATCGGTTTGCTGGTCAATTATGCGGAGAGTGGCGCCGGGTTGCAGATCGGGCTTTGGAACCAGTGCGGGGCGCACGCATCGCCAATTCTCGGCGTTGTGTTTTGAACTGCGAAAGCGAAAAACGCCAGCCGCGGGGCGGGTTGGGAATGAAATGACAAAAACGCTTAACGTTCAACTTTCAACGCACAACTTTCAAGTTGTAAACCAGGAGGCTTGGTATGGACCGCAAGGAAGTATTGCAAAAAGAACATGAGGCGCGGGCGGGGCGTGTCCAGATCGGGGGAACGCCGCTGTCGGCGGCGAGGACGCGCGGGTATCGGCGTGTCGTGTGGCCTCTGTTGCTGCTGCTGATCCTGCTTGCGATCGCGGCATGCGTCATTTTCGGAGGGAGGTTCTGATGCGCACGACCTTTACATCGGTTATCCGCAGCCGGACTTTCCGGATGAACCTGTGGGTCTGGGCCGGGGCGTTCGCGCTGGCCGCGTTGCTGGCGCTGGCTGGCGGGTTGCTGTGGCTGTCCGGGCGCCATGTGGTCAAGACCGCGAAGGGGACGGTGGTGGTGGCCAAGCGTTTCATGGGGTTCCGTGACACCTGGGTGGATGTGCGGCAATGGACATGGGACGACGCGGTGGCCAACCTGGAGGTCAGCCGGGCGCTGATCGGCGCGGGGTACGAGGATTTGCTGCCGTCGCCGCCGCCCGAGCCGGGCGCGCTTGAGAAGGCCGGGGAAAAGATCAAAGAGATCAAAGATGCGGCGGTGTCGAAGAGCGCCGAGTCCTGGCGTAAGCTGAAGGGCAAAGTCAAGGAGATGCGCGAGCGGGACGGGCCGCCCGGCGGGCAGGCCGGCGAGAGCGATTGAGCGTTTGAGCGCGGCGGGCGCGGACGCTGTCCGCGCGCAGCCGCGGAAAGATGAAGCCGGGCGGACGCCGGTTTCGGGAGGGCGAGGGAATGTCGAGGGATAAAGAACATCTGAGTCTTGAGGAGGTCGCCGGAGAGATGGGCGTGACGTATCAGCTCATCTACCGGCTGGTGCGGTCGGGGGAGATTCCGGCCGCGCGTCTGGGCAAGCTGTACCGCGTTTCCCGGACGGATCTTAACGCCTACCTAGAGCGGAGCAAGCGCGAGGCGGCGGAAGGCGGCAGTTGCGCCGTGTGCGGCACGTATTACCGCAGCAAGGGCCCGCTCGAGCAGGCTTGCGAAGTGTGCGGCGCGCCGGTTTGTTACGACTGCTGGATGCGCAAGGGCGTTCGGCGGTGTCCGGAACACGCCGGGCCGGCCAAGCGCGCGGAGAAAAAAGGGTGAGCGGACTGGAGGCAGTTTTTGCCGGTTTGTTGTTGATGTTTTTACGTGTGTGATAAACTTGAATTCGGTATGTTAATGTTAGCTTGACGGGAAAGGTGCGGTGAGTCATGGGCATATTCAGTGACCGGTGTGAGGCGTTGATTGATCCCCAGACGGGGAAGGCGCTGGGCGGCGAGGCTTTGGCGCGGGCCAAGCAGGATCCCAAGTGGCCGCGTTGCGGCAACCGCGTGCGCAAGGCGGCGCGTTTTTGCAACAAGTGCGGTTCTCCCGCGCCGGGCGGCTGGTGGAAGTGTCCCTCGTGCAAGAAGTGGGTCGGCAACGAGGCCCAGTACTGCTCGCACTGCAACACGCCGCTCTTCCCTGAAGACCGGGCTGTGATGGCGGGCGGCGTGTGGCGCAAGGAGTCCGGCCTGTTCGCGCAGCGCTTCGAGATCGGCGACGTCAAGCGCCTGCTGCAGAACGACCTCCTGGTTCAGGAGGGGACGGCGGCGGTGGTCATGGACGGCGGCAACGTCCACGGCATATTGGAGAGCGGGCGTCACAACCCCGACAGCCTGGCGCGCAAGATCAACTGGTTCGGCGACCCGCCGCCCCGTTCCGCGGTGATGGTGGATGTCGGCGACGTGGCGCTGCCTTTGCGGGTTGAGGGGCTGCGCACCGCCGAGCACCACCCGGTGGAGTTTTACGGCGAGGTGATCCTGCGGTTCGGGAACGACAAGAACGCGGCGCGCGCCTTTCTTGAGAACGCGCTTAAAGACGCCCGGCACCTGACATACGCCAACATATCCGAATCTATGCAGGGGGTGGTGCGCGCCGCGGTGGACGAGCTGTGCGTGACCTCGACGCTGGACGATCTCGTGCGCGATCCCGGCCGCCGCCTGCGGCTGCAGGAGACCATGACGCGCGCCATCGGCGAAGATGTCGGACGCTTCGGGCTGGAGATCGTGCGGGTGTCCTCGGCGGAGTTCACCGGTAATGAGTATGAGGACTATGCCGAAAAGCTGGGCGAGGTGGACATCAAGCGGCGCGAGCTGGAATACGCCGCGAACATGCGCGCGCTTTTGAACAAAGAGGCGATGTCGCAGATCAAGGACAAGAACGATCTGCTGGCGTACGAGGAGCTGGCCGCGCACGAATACGGCATCGCGCAGGCGCGGCGCGAGCAGGAGCGGACCGTCCTGCTGCGCGGCTTCGCGCATCAGAACGAGCTGGACGAGCTGCGGCACCGGCATGATGTTGAGAATCTTTCGGTTGAGCAGTCGATCGGCGTCAAGGTCAAGTGGGACGAATACAACCAGCAGCAGGCGGTCCGTCAGGCCAACACCGCGGCTGAGACGCGCCGGATCGCGTTCGCGCAGGAGATGGACGAGGCGCGCGCGGCGGTTGGACTGCGGCGGGAGAAGCAGGCTGTCGAGGCCGAGCGCAAGGCAACGGACGCCAAGCGTCGGGCAGGCATGTCAACGGAAGATCGGCTGATGGATGTGGACGATCCTGCGTTGCGGCGCGAGCTGATCGAGCTGATGAAGGCGGGGCGCAATCAGGCCATGACGCCGGAGCAACTGTTGGCAGAGGCGGCGATGCACAGTCCGGCGGCGGCCGAGGCGCTGGCGAAGATGAGCGACCAGACCAAACGCAACGCGGAGACGCTCCTGGCGGAGATGAAGCAGATGTACGCGGAGGCCAACGCGCGGCAGGACAAGAATCTCAAGACCATGCTGGAGCCGGCGGTCGAGGCGGCCAAGAAGACTGCGGCACCGCCGCAGACGATCGTGCATTAGTGCGTTAGTTGGCAGGAACCGGCGCGCACTGCCAGTACGGCGGGACGTCTCGGACCGCCGAAACACGCTGTCCGCGGGCATGGACCGGGGAAGATGGAACCGCGAATAGACGCGAATGCACACGAATGGCAGGGACGGCTGCCGCGCCGTTGGAGTAGAGAGTGCGTGGGTGTGTGAGTATGTGGGTGTGTGAGTGCGTGAGGACGTGTGCTGGGGGGCGAGCGTCCCCGCGAGCCGTATGACGGACTGGACGCGGCGGGCAGCGTGAACGATATAGCGAAAGGTCATGCAAATGGCACGTGTGACATGTCGGGTGTGCGGTGGCAGGACCGAAGAGGGCGGGTTCTGTGAAAAGTGCAAGGCGGCGCAGACGGACGATAATATGTCCGATGGCGCCAATAAGTCCTATGCCCACTGCGACGCGGACGCGACCGCGCAAGATGCCGCTGATCGCGCGCCGACGCTCACCGCTGTCCCGGCGCCTGACGCCCGGGTCCATGCCGCCGGCCCTGTCCCGGCCGCCGAACCGGGAAGCGCGGTATTTTCTGAAGATTTTGACGATTGCACCCTGCTGCGGGTGGACCGTGATTCGCTGGCCTTCTGCGTGTCACAGACCAGCGGGGTGATGCGCTTGCGCATTCAGGCCTATGCGGATGCGGTCAAGAATTTGCGCATTGACCTGCACATACCGTGCGTGGCAGGCGCGTTCGTGCCCCCTGTCAAGTGGCCGTTCCCGCGAGGCGGCAGGCCGCGCGAATTTTCTTTGACGATCCCGCCACTGCGCGAAGGGGCGTACGCGGCCGAACTTGATTTGCAGTTCGAACACGATGCGCGCGTCCATAAATACTCGGCCCCGCTTGAGCTGTGTGTGTATCCCGTGGCCAGATCGGCCAAGCAGATCGCCGACAGCGTGGTCTTCAACATCACCAACGACATCAAGATGGGACATGCCTCGGATCTTCATCAGTCGCTGGATGCCGCCAAGACGCTGGAAGGTTTCGCGAAAAACGGTAACGGCCGCGGGCTCCAGGATCTGCTGGATGTGCTCAAGACCGATTTGCGGGCGTTCCGCCGTCTCTGCTTTAACGAGATCAGCACGGGTGTCATGCGCCATCCGCCGGAAGAAGCGCTGGCGGACCGGCTGACTCTCGATGTCGGCGGCAAGCTGCTGCACCTGATCGCCGGGGCGCGCGTGACGTTTGGCAGACACCGCGCGAACCGGGTCGTGACCCGCATCTTTGATCCGGGCAAGCCGGTGATGGCCACAAGCAGTCTGCACATCAGCAAGCACCACTGCACGGTCGAGGCGGACGGGGAGACATGCGTGATCCGCGACGGGGCCGCTGACGCGTCCGGAGTGTTTAAGCAGTCCGGCGGCGGCGTTTTCTGGAACGGCAGCGCGGTGGACGGCAGCGTCCGCATTCCTGTGGATTTATTACCGAGGCAGGCGGCGCTCGGGTTTGCCGGGCAGGTTTCCGATCCTTGCTTTTCATTCAGTGTCTCCGCCTGCCGCCCTGACTCGGCGCGGTGCGCGCGGTGCGAAGATCACGATACGGTGCTGTGCCGCCGGGGCCGTGTGCCCGCGCTGGCGCTGCGCCGCTCCGATCACGTTCCTGAAACGTTTGTCCTGCTATGGTCCTGTCTGGACTTGGGACAGGTCGCACCAGTGCTGCAGGGGCTGACGGTTTGCCACGAGCGCGGCGGTTTCTCGTGGCGTTCGGGCGGCGAGGCGGGCTGGCTCAAGCCCGGGCGCTACCAGGTCGTGGGAACGGAAATACGTGTGATGGCTTTTCAGCAGTACGGGCTGTGAGAGAGAGGGTGCGTGTGGTAGTGCATTAGTGCGTTAGTTCTTTAGTTGGCAGGGACCGGCGCGCACTGCCAGTACGGCGGGACGTCTCGGACCGCCGAAACACGCTGTCCGCGGGCATGGACCGGGGAAGATGGAACCGCGAATAGACGCGAATGCACACGAATGGCAGGGACGGCTGCCGCGCCGTTGGAGTAGAGAGTGCGTGGGTGTGTGAGTGCGTGAGGACGTGTGCTGGGGGGCGAGCCTGCGGCGAGCCGTTAGAGCTGTCGGGCAATGAAGAGGTGTGGCGACATGGATAAGTCGATGGGCAGCATGAAGACAGTCGGCGGCGTCAGTCGGCAGCAGGCGGCGGGAGACCGCAGCATGGGCGGCGCGCCGACGCTGGGCGGCGTGGCGCCGGGGCGGCGCTTCCGCGCGGGCGAGGTGATCCTCGGCCGCTACCGCGTCACCGGCGAGCTGGGCCAGG
>CAYRZP010000083.1:0-9558 GCA_964428885.1 uncultured Lentisphaeraceae bacterium | reverse complement strand
CGAAATTCCCCTGCCCCTTGGAAATCACCAGATCCGCCCGGTCGAAGTGCTCGCGGAACTCCGGCGCGCACTCGTCCAGCAGCGTCCCCGGCGCGTCGGAACCGTTCGAGATCACGGTCACCAGCTCATGCAGTCCGGCTGTTCGGGCGTCATCCAACGTGGCGTCGTTTATGACCGGTGCGCCGCGCACCGCCACCGTCACGCGCGCAGGATCCAAAGCCTCGATCAGCAGCCGATCAAGCACAATCTCACCGGCATTGTCCGCAAGATATAAGATTGACCGCGCGCTGTCTGCCCGCCGCCGCAAAGCCGCGACATCTCCCGAAAAACGCTCTTGCTCCACATGCCGGATCGACTCCGCCACCTCGTCGGCAGAGAGATCGCTCTTCGGCCCGAGGTCGATCAGGTTGCCGGCGATGGCGAGTCGCACAGCCAGTGTGAACGGGTCTTCAGAAGCTGCCAACCGCTCACGCAGTCCCGGCAGCAGGCTCAGCGCCAGTTCATTGTCCCGCGCCTTGGCCTCGGCATACGGATCCGCGATCCCGGTCAGGCCGCGCAGATAGCGGTGCAGCCGTTGGGCCATAATCGGCGGAGACTCGCTGAGGTCAGCGCCGCGTATCCATTCAGCCACCTGCCGCACGACCTTTTCGTGCAAAACCGGATCGTCCGAAACGCGGCGAACCGCGTCCAGAGTCTGGCGGAATATGCAAGGCAGGCAGTCAAGACAAGTGTTCATGCCGTTTACGCCCAGTGCCCTTCAACGTCAGCCGACTTTAGTTCCGCCAAGGTGCCGGCCAGAAACTGTTCCAGCGCCTCTGCAACTGTCGCCGCTTTCGAAGTGTACGCCTTGACGCCAGCCGCGCTCAGCACGCGGAAGGCCTTGGGGCCGCAATGTCCGGACACCAGCGCCCGCGCGCCGGAGGCCGCCACGTTCTGCGCCGACTGGATGCCGGCGCCCTGCGCGGCGTTGAGGTTCTGCGCGTTGTCGATCACAGTGAAATCTTTGGTCTCGGTGTCGTAGACCAAGAACTTCGCGGCACGTCCGAAGCGCGTGTCAAGCGGCGCGCCCAGGTCGCCGCCGGATGTTGAGAATGCGATTTTCATATCAAGATCCCTTGCTTTAAAAGCTACTCTTAATTTAACCACGGAGAACACAGAGAAAAAAGTTTATTATAAACGCCGTATCACCATTGGGGTGTACAATGCTTTTCACAACTTCTTTGTATTATCTGTGTCCTCTGTGGTTAATCACCAGTTATGGTTTTGCCGGTCACTCTGCCGGGCCGGAGGTTGTCTCCAACTGCTCCAGACGCTTCTGGATGTTCGCAAGTTGCGCGCGGAGCCCCTCGGCCTGTCCGGACAGCGCCTGCTTCTCGTCCAGTCCGTCCGCAGGGCCAGCGCCGTTAAAGCGCGCCCAACCCGGCAGGCCTGTGGCGAAAAACATATTCCTGAACCCGCGGCCGAAACCTCCGCCGCCCCAGCCGCCGCGGCCGCGGCCGAAGCCGCCCCCGAAGCGCCCGCCCGCCGGGTTCATGTATCCCGGCGCGCCGTTACCCGCGCAGTATCCGGCTGCGCGCCCTGTCATCGGACCCGCTCCCAGGGGTCCTGTTCCGTTTCCGCCAGGCATATCGTGCCTCCTTTTCTGTTTTTTGCTCCGGGCGATTGGCGGCGGGGAAACTTCCTGTTGTTGAGTTGTCCCGGAGTCTTGCGGAAGCCCCCCGCCAAAATCAAAACACTCTGCCAGAACCTCTGCCATGTCCGCGGCCGCGGCCCGCGCCGCAGCCTTGCCGCATTCTGCGCCGCCCGCAACAACCCGGCATCGTGAAAGCCGAGCCGCGCAAAGTTCCGTCTAACGACGCCTGTATGACCTGCCGCGCCTCGCCAGCCACAAAAGCGTCGGTCTTTATGCCAGCCGCGTTGACCATCGCCTGCAAAGGCCGCGAGAGCGCGCCGCACACCAGCCGTTCCACGCCTTGTGACACCATCCACGCGATGTCTTCAGCCGCATTCCGGCCACCAAGCTTGTGCAGATCCTCGCCGCGGATATCCTGACCCCGCGACTCGACAAGCAGTATGTCCCTGGCCGTGTCAAAGACCGGCGCGATGCGGGTCCCGAAAATTGAATATGCCGTTTTCACGTTTTGAATATACGCAAAGCGTGTGCCAAATGCGGCCGGCAATACTTTAGCGGTCTAATTTGCTGCCGACTAGATAGTTACGACATCCGCACTTATAACCTAGGTTTTCTGTGAGTTGCATTTATGCAATTATAATGCAATTAATTAGTAGCGTGAGTGCTACTTCATGCGGCACCTTGTCTTTTCATCTCGACTCGGTCCATATCCCTTCGTGTTAATTAGTGTCCATTAGCGGTTGAGATTTTTAGAAGCTTACCTGACGGCTTCTGCCGTCGCGATCCGGCAGGTTGATTTTAAGGGTTTTTATTTTACGGAAGAGCGTTGTTTTGTGCATGCCCAATTCCCGCGCGGCGGCTTGACGGTTGCCCTTGTTACGTTCCAGCGCCACACTTATGGCTTGCGCTTCCGCGGCGGCGCGCGTGTCCTTGATCCCGCCGCCGGATACGGCATGCGTCCCTGCCATATTCGTGCGCGTGAGGTTTTCTGGCAAGTGCTGCAGCTTGATGTTTTCCGCGCCGCAAAGGATAAAGGCGCGCTCGATCACGTTCTCAAGCTCGCGCACGTTGCCGGGCCAGTCGTGCGCCATCAGCAGGGACAACGCCTCGGCCGAGATGCCTGCCACATGCTTGTTCTGCAGTCGGTTAAACCGCCGGATGAACTCGTCCGCCAGCAACGGTATGTCCTCTTTGCGTCGACGCAGCGGCGGCAGTTCCACGCGCACCACGTTGACGCGGTAGTACAGGTCCTCGCGGAACACCCCCTCGCGGCAGAGTTGCAGCAGGTCACGGTTGGTCGCCACGATCACGCGCACATCCGCCTTTTCCGAACGTGTTGCGCCCAAGGGCTCGAAAACGCGTTCCTGCAAGACCCGCAGCAAACGCACCTGCAAGGCCTGGCTGATCTCGCCGATCTCGTCCAGCAGCAGTGTGCCGCCCTTGGCCAGCGCGAAACGCCCGGCCTTGTCGCGTGCCGCGCCTGTGAAAGCGCCAGCCTTGTATCCGAACAGCTCCGACTCCAGCAGCGTGTCGGGCAGAGCCCCGCAGTTGACCGCTATGAAAGGACCGTCCTTGCGCGGGCTGAGATCGTGAAGCGAACGCGCGACGAGTTCCTTGCCGGTGCCGGTCTCACCCTGAACCAGCACCGTGCTGGGGCTGGCGGCAATAGCTGGCAGAACCTCAAAAATACGCCGCATGAGCGGACTGCGGCTGACGAGCTCGCCCGCGCGGAAACGCCCGTCAAGTTCATGCCGCAGCGCGTCTATCTCCGAAAGATCGCGGAAGACCTCGGCGCCGCCGGCCACCTTGCCGCGCGCGTCTTTAAGGACAGCCGTCGAGATGCTGACCGGTATGCGGTCGCCGTCGGCGCTGATGATATAGGCCGATTCCCCGATCACCGGGCGACCGTTTTGCAACGTCCTTTGCATAGCGCACTCCGCGCCGCACAGGCTGGAGCGGAAAACCTCTGCGCACGGTTTGCCGATCGCCTCCTTGCGTGAAACCCCGGTGATTTCTTCAGCCGCGCGGTTGAACGAGGTGACACGCCAGTTCAGGTCAACAGTAAACACGCCATCCGAGATGCTCTCAAGAATGGTATCTGTGGCCGACACCTTTACCTTGCCGTTGTTGTGACTAGACATTTTTGCCGCTCAATAGGTCAAGCCGGGCAAGCTAGCGCGGAGCGCGGCCATCTCGCCTCTGAACCGCATGATCTGCGGGTCGTTCTCGGGCTTGACGACCGCGTCCGCGTTCCGCTCTTTCCATTCGCGGAACTGCTTGTGCACGGCGTTATACTCGGAGCGCAGGCGGCCCTCTTCATTTTTCATGACGCGGAGCTGGTCTTCCAGGCGCATCCTGGCCAGGCCGGTGGCCGCGTCCCGCTGCGCGGCCAGCCCGTTGGCCCGCTCGATATGGCTCATCAGTTTTTTGTGCGCCGCCTCATATTGCGCGAAGTGCGGGTTCTTGACAGCCGCGATTTTAAGCAGTTCGTTCCTGCGTTCAGCGACCTTGCCGCTCAAAACGTAATATTTTTTCAGATCGTCCATCTGCCGCGCCGAAAGCTTTTCAAAAGACCCGGTGAACAGCCGCAGTTCCTTTGAGCTGACCAGCACCGGATCTGACCGGCGGCCTTCCAGTATCACGACGCACTCGACCATTGAGCCTTTGGAAGACTTTTTAAAGTCGCGGAACCGCACCAGCGTACCGGCCGCGACATGCCCCGCGCGGGAACCGTCGAGCTTGTAGACCGAAGCGCGCTGATGCGTCACGCCCCAGCCCGGCGTCTCGTTTTTGCCGGCCAGAAAGATGTTGTTGAGAGCCGGCGACATCTCTTCCTCCGCCCCGGCCACGATTGCTGCAGGGGTTTCCTGCGCCGCTTCCTTTTCCGGCACGTGCAACTCTTGTGCGGGCTGCTCCGGTGCGGGTTGCTCTTGTGCGGGCTGCTCCGGTACGGGCGACTCGGTGCCGGACAGATTGCGGAGCGCGCGACGGGGCGCGGCGGCCGACCGCACGATCTTCAGAACTGCGGCCGGAGGCCGGATGGAAGGCAATGCGTTAGGCTTAAAATTTGCCGCCGGTTTCAGAAAATCAGGCACATACGGCCGCGCCATTGGAGCGGCAACATACACGCCGACGGTGGCAGCGGCGGCCACGCTGAGATAGACTGGCCAGAAAAAACGCATCGGGATTGCACTTTAGCATAAGCGCCCGTGGCTGTATAGCCCCGATGCTCAGCGCCAGTTCTTCCGCAGTTTGTCATAACAATGTGCACCCATTCCGGAGAAGAGCGGTTTTTCGGAGTGGCCCGTTCGTCAAATACTCGACACGCGACTAAAATGGGGGCATGACCCGCCTCACGAATTTACAGACAAAACACTTGCGCTGCCCGGGTCAAGATACTCGCCGTTATTATAGCGACTCTTGTTGATATCGACATAATTAAGCATTCTGGGATTAAGTTGAAGTGCCTCTTTCGATTTGTGATCGGCAGTAATTACAGGCAATACATTTCGCATTGACACGCTTCCTCCCGCATTTGTTGCCACAGGATAGTATCCATGATCTTGTTGAAAAACTGTAATCGCCACAAGCAACCCAGTGATTTCTGATCGTGCACGATCCGTGACTCGTTGCGGAAGAGGAGCATGACCGCAAAAGCACATAACTGTTAATACTCCAAGTACCCCAAGAATGAAAATGAGAATTATGCCGAAGACACAAGTTTTTGTTTTCATGATCTTTTCCAAAAAAGAATGAAGACGCTTTGTCAAGGACTCCACTTCATAACGGATGGACAACATTTATCCCCTACTTTCTGGGCTGAACGAAACACAGCAGGGACAAGTGAAAACCCAGCCGGATTGCTTGCTATATCATCGACGTTATTCGCATTGTCAGACCAGTACTCCGTCTTGTCTTCGTCGTACTCCCGGCTTCGTACTCGTAGAGCGTGTCGGGCGAGCCGGTGCGGGACACGCGGGCGATGGCCTCATCATTTCCACTTTTCCCAATCGTACCACTTTTCCACAAGAACACTGTTTGAATATCGCCCAATGAGAGCCTCCTTGTTTTCAGAACGCTCCATAATTACTGTTCCGCTGACCGTATTCCAGTTTGATACAAAACTATGACCAATCAGTCTTCCGCTTGGGGTATAAACAAAACATTCACCATTTTCAGCCCCGTTTGAAAACGGGGTAATATATTGCAGTGCGCCAGTTTGATACCAATTGGTAAATACACCGTGTTCTTTTCCATTGCAGAAAAATTCATACGACATGAGATGTCCTGTGTCCCACCAGCTCTTTTGCTCGCCGTCACGCACGCCATGATTGAAATTTCGTACTACTGCCAGTGATCCGTCCAATCCCCAAACTCGCTCACAACCGTGTTTTTTTCCGTTAATGAGATGGTACTCTCCACATTTTAACCCTTTGTTACCAATGTACATCATCTTCCCGCTCGGGTTTGTTCGTAAAAAAGGCTTGATTGACCTTTCGCGAGAATCGTCCTTCCCTTTTATAATACGCCCATCATCATACTCAAATATCCAAGTGAAACGATACGTATAATGCAAAAATTCCCAGACAAAGAAGTCAAGACTGAGAACAAAAATAATGACAAAAGAAACAATAGTTATGATCCATGTTTTCCATTTTTTCCAAAAATTCATGGGACATCTCCAATTTCATCTTCAAGTGTAAAGTCAATAACAGGAAGAACCTGTTCAAAATCAGAATCATTGCCAACAAGAATCGCCCGTTTAACAATCTTTCTGTGAACATACAATTTAAGTTGTTTTTTCGCTTCGCCCCACAGGTGGTTGACGAATGTAAGATACTGTCCCGTTGCCGAAATGTTGAACCCGTCATAACGCAAAGCGCCCAACCGACTCCACGTCGGTTGCCATTTCCCGTCCGTGTTTTCGGTCGCACTATCGGTAAACGCAACCATAGGCTCGAAGCGAAGTTTCCCTTCATCCGTCCATACCGTGGAAAAACCGTTGGCCGGTTCTGCCCACACAACTAGTTTACGGGATTTATAAAGACAGTTTTCCGAGCTGCCTTGATAAGAATCTGTCACTTTTCGCCTTGATGGGGCTTTCCCGGGTAGGCTTTGTGGCACATCTTTGTACTGGAGCGAAAACAGCACACCCCACCGATACTGCACCTCGTACCGCCAAGAAACTTGTCCCGAGAAGTCGACATTGCGGTCATCCGTTTCGGCTTTCCCGAGCGGGTCCACCGAATTGACCGGGTTGTTTCCGCAATAAGGGTAAAGGTTGTATCCTCCGTCCTCCCCGGCGGGATCCTGCGCGAGGAAGCGCCCGAGTTCCGGCGAATAGGGGCGGCGCGGGAACATGACAAGCCCCGTCTCTCTGTCGTGGTAACGGGTGGCGAAGCGCCAAGGGTTGACTGCCGCCAGCGGCCCCTCGGCCTTGGTGACTTTACCGAATGGGTTATACTCGTAATGCGCCAGCACCTCGCCCGTGTCGGCGTGCAGCAGTTCCGTCACGTTGCCGTTTCCGTCGTAGCAGTAGACTGCAGGTGTCCCGCCAAAGGACGCCATGCGCAGCCCGCCGACCCCGCCCGCGCCGCCCCGGGTACCGGAAACGTCCGCGCACCAATAGTAACGGTTGGTGACGGCGGTGCCGCCCTCCGTGACGGTCTCCGCGACAATGTTCCACTGGTCCCAGACGAACTCGTTCACGCGCAACTGCAACCACTCGCCGGGGTTGCCCGGCATCGGCGGGCTGCCGGAGGGCGGTTCATAACCCGTGAGCGTATCCACGGTCTTGCGGAAACGGCGGTTCAGATAGTCGTGTTCGCATTCCACGCGCAGGGAGCCGTTGGTGGCACTCACGGGCGAGGCTTCAACCATGTTGTTCTCGCCATCCCAGTAGTAGCGCCAGCCCCCGAGAGCGGTCATGTTGCCGTCTTCGTCATACTCGACAGACACGTTCGTACCGCCGTTTGTAACGGCGGCGTACTGATTGAGCGCGTTGGCCGAATAAGTGACGGACACCGAATCTTCGGATGACCATGCCCGGTTGCCGATATTGTCGTATCCGAATTTATGCACAACGCCCCCCATCACCGCGTTCGTAAGCTCTGAGCGTCCATTGTAGCAGAACAAATTGGTCACTGGAACGGAAACGCCCGGCAGCGTGTCCACACGGGCCGCTCGCCGGCCGAGAGCATCACAGTCGTATGTGAACGACGACACCAATGTCCCGTTCCAGAAATTACTGACCGACACGAGAACATTGCGGCCCGCGTCGTATACACGCGAAGATTCGAAACCACCGCCCTGTTGCGCGATATCTGAAACGTAATCGGTTGACGGCGCATAGGCTAGCGCGAAGGTTCTGTTTGTCGCGCCGTCCGCGATGTCCGTCACGTCCGGCCGGCCGGCGGCGGCATCGTAACCGTATTCAACACCATAGTAATCGCCAAGTCCGATACGGCCGACACGTCCATATAAATCACGGTTGCAGGACACAACGGCAAAGGCGTTCGTTTCGGCGCAGACCGCCCCGAAACTGTCATAGGCGAAAACGCGCGTTCCCTGCGCGTCTTCCACCCGCACCAGGAGGGAGCCGTTCCATTCGTTAGAGACGGCGTGTGAGTGCGCGGATCCCGAGTATATGACTGACGCCTTCCTCCCATACTGCGTATATCCGAAACTTGTCTTCCGCCCGCTCTGGCGCGTCCGGGCCAGAATCCTTCCGCTTTCGTCATAATCGTAAGAGACGCGCGCGCCGGATGCGAACACCTTGCTTGTGACGAGCCCTGTCTCAATGCCTCGGAACCACTTGGTGGCGTCTGGCGGCTCTCCGCCCCTTTGCGTCAGCAGTTCAGCCAATCGGCCACAGGTGTCATATCTGAGCCCCACGGGATAATCCGATGTGCCGACCTGCGAGACCTTTTCCCCTGATGAGCCGTAGGTGTCAGACCGCCAGTCTCCTGCCGCGTTGGTGACGGCCTGACAATACCCCCCGTCAGGCATTATCATGGGCGAAGTGAAAACGGTGCGGTTGGTCTGCCCGTCCCCAAACGTCCGGGTGACGCATGCGACTGTCCCATTTGAATGATAGTCCGCGAGGGACGACGAGAGCATAGTCTCCGCCTGCCCCCAACCGGCGGTTCCCGTTTTTCTCCCGAACCCGTCATAAGAGTATGTGGTAAGCGCGCCATTGAGATCCATGGAAGAAACGGGGCGCGAGAACATGCTTGTGCGGACCACAAGATTTGAGGCGTAAGCATAGGCGACCGTTTCGATCCTTTCGCCCGTGCCCGCGTTAAGTCTCGTCGTGCTAACGGTCCGGCTTCCCGTCACGTCCTCGCTGACCGTTTGCGCGATCACCCCGCCTCCGAGGCCGGTCAGCCTTGTCCTGATGACACTGTTGGTGACAAGCTTTCCCGGCTCCCTCCGGATTGACGCCTCGCAGCGCCAAAAGGCTTCGCCAGGCGCACATCCAAAATCGCCCTCCTCATACCACTCCGCTTTCTGGTCGATTTCGTCATCGGTATCCGAGACGCCGTTTCCGTTTATGTCCGTCACCGTCTCTGTCACGTTGCCAAGTTCGTCGTACGAGTAAAGCGTGTCTGGTTTTCCGGTCTCGGTTTTGCGGATCACGCGGTCCGACGCGCCTTCGTAGAAGTTCGAGGTCACCGTGAGAGGCGTGGTGACGGAAACGGCGCGCCCGAGGAAGTCGCTGGCCGTGACGCTGTTCGTCACAACAGGATAATCTGAGGACTCCGCGGTCACGGTCTCCACGCGGCAGCCTGAGGCGTCATAGGATGTGGAGCGCGTCTCGCGCGTCCACTTGCCGTCCCAATATTTTTCCTCCACCGTCGCCCCGCCCCAATACCGGGTGACGCGGTTGGTGACGCCCGCGGAGGCGGTCTCCTCGATTTCGCAGT
>CAYRZP010000082.1:0-9644 GCA_964428885.1 uncultured Lentisphaeraceae bacterium | reverse complement strand
GGGTAGCGTATGCGCTGCATCTCGTCGCGGTTGCCGATCAACAACGCCACTGCCAGCGGGCCCAAGCGACCGACAAACATGCAGACAATTATAACGCACCGTCCCGCGTCGGACAATGTGTGAGTGTGGTCGATCGAAAGTCCGACCGTGGCGAACGCCGAGACCGTCTCGAAGAAGAGCTTGGATGCGTCCCCGGACAATTGCCGGAACTCGGTCCACAGCAAAACACCGTAGGCGGTCAAGATCAAAAAAATGGACAGCAGGAAGATGACGATGGCTTCGCGGACGACGGAATTCGGCAGCGTGCGGGAGAAGACGATGGTCTCGCGCCGGTTTTTACACATGGCGATGATGGTCATGAAAAGAACGACGAGGGTTGTGGTCTTGATGCCGCCGGCCGCGGAGCCCGGAGAACCGCCCACGAACATCAGCAGGGTGGTGGTGAAGCGGGTCAACTCGCTGATCGCGCCCATGGGGACAGAGTTGAACCCGGCCGTGCGGGCAGCGACCGAATGAAAGAGGGCGTTCATCAGTTTGTCGCGCAGCGGCAGGCCGTCCAAAGTGTTTGACCACTCGCGCGCTCCGAACAGGAGGGCGCCGATCAAGACCAGCAGCAGCGTGGTGAACAGCACGATGCGGGTGTGCAGCGTGATCCGGCCGCGCGTCTTGAGGTTGCGCCGCCAGAACTTGATGGTCACGAGGTTATACAGCACCAGGAACCCGAGCCCGCCGCAGACCACCAGGAAACAGATTGAGGCGAGGTAGACCGGGTCATTGCGGAAAGATATCAGGCTGTCCGCGTGCAGTGAAAAGCCGGCGTTGCAGAAGGCGCTGACGGAGTGGAAGGCGGCGAAATAGAGCGAGCGGCCGGATGACAAGAGGCCCGCCTGCGCGTAGCGCGTCCACAGCAGCAGAGTGCCGATACCCTCGAAGAAAAATGTGAAGGCCACGGTCCACAGCAGCAGCGAGCGCAGGCCGTTGACCTCGTCCGTGCCGTAGGCGTCCATCAGCACGAATTCGCTCTGCACGCTGAGGCGTCTGCCGACCAGCACTAGCAGGAAGGTGCCGAAGGTGGTGATGCCCAGGCCGCCGAGCTGTATCAGCGAAAGCACGACGATCTGTCCGAAGAGGGTCAGCTCGGTGCCGATGTCGATGACGGTGAGGCCGGTGACGCAGGTGGCGCTGGTGGCGGTGAAAAGGGCGGTCAAAGGCGGCAGCCACTTGCCGCTGGATGATGCCGCGGGCAGCGACAGCAGGACGCTGCCGATAAGGATGGCCGCGATGAAGCCCAAAGCCACCAGCCATTGCGG
Organism: uncultured Lentisphaeraceae bacterium; assembly: GCA_964428885.1. GTDB lineage: Bacteria > Verrucomicrobiota > Kiritimatiellia > RFP12 > UBA1067 > JAQVQN01. The sequence continues at coordinate 8,334 of CAYRZP010000082.1, read as the reverse complement.
GCCCAGGCGCTGTAAGAGAGGCTCCTGTCGAGGCGGTTTTCTGGTTGGATTGAACACGTCCTGAGATTATCAAAACCGTTTGCCGCATACAAGCGCGGGGCGGCATTTTGCCGCCTTGCGCGGGCCAATGCCAGCTTAATCTAGGGCGTTTATATTTGGCTATCCAATGCATCCAACGCGAGCGAAGCCCGCAACCCAACTGGAATGGTGGAATGAAGGAATGGTGGAATGAAGGAATGGTGGAATGGTGGAATGGTGGAATGATGGAATGGTGGAATGATGGAAGGGGGGAATGGTGGAATGATGGAATGGTGGAATGATGGAAGGGTGGAATAGTGGGGGTTGAGACCGAAGAAGCCGCAGTATGTGCCATTATTCCAGTATTCCACCATTCCAAAACAACTTGTTTTTTATTGTGTTTGTTGGCTTGTAAGGCACTAAACGGACGGCTCGGCGATCCGTCCCTACCAGAACGCACTTTCTTTTTCTGAATTTGGTTGTGCATGAAATGGCAGGGCGCGACCGCCGGGCGCGCCGCAAAACGGGTCAAAAAGAAACGCCCTGCAGCTTAATCTCTGCGCTTGCGCAACGGCTGGCGGGGAGTTTATAATAATGCGCAATTAAGGAAGCGGTATGCAGAGAACGATTTTTTCGCTTTTGGCCGGGTTTTGTGTGCTGGCCGGCACGTGTTTCGAGATCCAGGCGCAGGCAGCCGGTGCTCCGCCGGTGATTTCGGTGGTGAAAAAGGGGGCGGAGAAAAACACGGTGTCGTTGGCCGGGCTGACGGCGGCGGGGCCCAACGGGCAGCTTTTCATGCGGACCCTGAGCCGGAATTTGGAGCTTTCCGGATGGTTCAAGGTAGCGCCGTCGGGTGCTGTGCAGGTGCATGGGTCTGTGGCTGACGCCGGGGCCGGCGTTCAGAGCAACTGCCGCGTGGCTTGGCCCGGCAAGGCTTTCAACTGGAGCAAGGTGTCGCTGGGGCAGGCCGAGGTCAGGGGTCAGGCCAGGCAGCTTGCGGACGAGATGGTGCGTCTGATCGCGGGGGAGACGGGGATCGCGCAGTCGCGCATCGTGTTTGTTAACCGCCGCGGCAAAAACAACGCGGACCTGTACGTGTGCGACGCCGACGGACAGGGCATCATGCAGATCACGCACGACAATGTGGCGGCGGTCGGGCCGCGCTGGGCCCCTAACGGCCGCGACATATATTACACCAGTTTTCTCCACGGGTATCCGGCCGTTTTCCGCATGGTGGCCGGAACCGAGCGCAAGGCGCTCGCCGCTTTCAAGGGATTGAACACGGGCGCGGCCGTTTCGCCGGACGGCGGCAGGGTGGCCCTGATACTTTCTTATGAGGGCAATCCCGAACTGTACGTGATGACGCTGTCCACCGGCCAGATCGCGCGGTTGACGCGCACTCCGCACGGCTCGGAAGCCAGCCCTTGCTGGTCGCCGGACGGTCGCAGCATCGTCTACGTCAGCGATATCTCCAGAACTCCGCAGCTTTATCTGGTTGACGTGGCGACCAAGCAATCGCGCAGGCTGACCTACAAAGGCGGCGAGAACGTCAATCCTGACTGGCACAAGAAAGGATTGATCGTTTATGCAACGCGGCGTGGCGGGCAGTATCAGATCGCGACGGTGGATCCCCGCGCGGGGGAGGGCTCATGCGAGCTGATCACGCCTCCGGGGGACTACGAGCACCCGTCCTGGGCGCCGGACGGCAGGCATGTGATCTGTTCCAGCCGCTCGACGCTTAACATTCTTGACACTCTGGGGGATCCTGCGGTACGTTTAATAAACATTCCAGGTAATTGGATAACCCCGGATTGGTCAGAGCGTTAAAAACGTTTCATGAGGAGTTCGCATATGCAAATTCGTTACGTGGTCATCGTCAATGCTGCGCTGATGGGCGCGCTTTTGTTCATGGATACAGGGTGCCGCACCAAGGCGGGCGGCTGGCGTTGGCCTTGGCAGAAAGACCGTTCGGCCGAGCTCGGCGCCGGTTCCCTGACAGATCCGACACTGCTGGACAACGTCGATGTCGCTAATGTCACCGACGAGACGGGCGGGCTAGTGAGCGGGGCGCGGTTCGAGGACACATTGCAGGCTGTGCAAGGGGTCAACCTTGCGCCGGTTTATTTCGCGTTCGACAGTTACGCTTTGCCGCCCTCCGAGGTGTCGAAAGTTGAGCAGGTGGCGAAGCATCTCGCGCAGAACATGAGCCATGTGCTGGTGGTCGAGGGGCATTGCGACGAACGCGGCAGCAATGAGTACAACCTCTCGCTGGGTGAGAACCGCGCGTTGGCCGTGCGTTCTCATCTGGTTAATCTTGGAGTCGCGGCCGAACGCATCCAGACCCGCAGCTACGGCGAAGAGAAGCCGGCTGTGGCAGGCTCGGGCGAAGATGCTTGGCGGCTTAACCGCCGCGGCGAGTTTGCCCTGTTCCAGAAATAAGGGGACGGGGTCGGGGGCTTCCGGGCATGGCGTACTCTCCTAGCGTGGCTTTCCTGACCGGTTCCGTTGGAACGGGCGAATGGATCGTTTTGTTTGTGGTCGTGCTGATAGTGGTCGGACCGAAGCGTTTGCCCGAGATCGCCCGCAAGATCGGCCGCACGATGGAGATGTTCCGTCGCGCGGCCGACGAGTTTAAAGAACAGCTCATGAGCGTCGATCAGGAACCGCGCGCCCCGGCCGAGTCGGTGCCTGATGATTATGCCGACCCATACGCGGGGACGCCTGATTATCCCGGCTACGAAGAACATCTCGCCGGTTCGGAAAACAGCCCGGACGACGGCGGGCGTGCTGATGACGGGGCCGCTGTCGAGGCGGGCGACGCCGAAGTCACCCCCAAAGCGTCAGAGGACGGAGCATGAGATTCGGGCGATTCAACATAAACAAGGGGCAGGATCGGCAAAGCGAGTACGATGATCCGCCCCGCCCGTTTTTGGAGCATCTTGTCGATTTGCGCTCGTGCATGGTGAACTGCGCGATCGCATGGATCGTGTGCGAGATTCTGATACTCCCCTTAGCGCCGCGGATCATGCATTGGCTGCTCGCTCCCGCAGGCAGCTCACAAGGTATGGTGCAGGGGCTGGGCTGGTCGTCCGGCGTCGGAATATTGCTTAAAATCATGATGTGGGGCGGAACCGCCCTGAGCCTGCCCTTTCTGATTTTCTTCATCATGCGCTTCGTCTTCCCGGGGCTTAAAAGAAGCGAACGCTCGATCATCTTGTTCTGCCTATCGGCCTCGACCGTGCTGTTCGCGGGCGGAGTTTTCATGGCCTATGCGGCGACGCTGGATATCGCGATCAGGGTGATGCAGCAGGTCAACGAGTGGATCGGCGTCAAAGTAGAGATCGTGCGGATGGAGGAGCATGTCGACATTGTCATCAAGACAATCATCGCCTTCGGGCTGGCCTTCCAGGTGCCGCTGCTTTTGTTGGCGTTGGGATGGATGGGGATCATACCGTCGGAAGTTTTAAGGACGCGGCGCCGTATCGCGATAGTGGTGATTTTCGTGCTGGCGATGGTGTTGACACCGCCTGATCCTGTGTCGCAGATAGTGATGGCGGTGCCGATGTGCCTGCTTTACGAGGTCTGCATCTGGATCATCAGGCTGCGCGAGCTGGCCAAAAAGGAAAACAGGGATAACGCGGCATGACGGGCGTTTAGAGGGGGCGAGCATTCCCGCTAGCCGTTGATTAGGTGCTTTAGCGTTCATGTGAATGCGACGGACTGACAGGAGGTGGATGATGGCACGCTCTGCAGAGTTTGCGCGGGTCACGCGCGAGACGGACATCAAGATTAAGCTGGATTTGGACGGCACAGGCGTGTGCAAGGTCGCCACGGGCATCGGCTTTCTTGACCACATGCTTGAACTGTTCGCGAAGCACGCTTTGATTGACCTGACTGTCGCGGCAAAAGGCGATGTCGAGGTTGACTATCACCATACCGTCGAAGATGTCGGGCTTGTGCTGGGCTCATGTATCAACAAGGCGCTGGGTGACCGGAAAAGCATTTGCCGGTACGGGTTCTTCCTTTTGCCGATGGACGAGGCGCTTTGCGAGGTTTCGCTCGATCTTGGCGGGAGGCCGTTTCTGGTTTTTTCTAGTTCCATGAAGCATATGCAGGTGCGGGATTTCGAGGTCAAGCTGCTGGAAGAGTTTTTCCGTGCCCTGACCGGCGAGGCCAGGATGAATCTGCATGTCCGGCAGGTTTACGGCGACGAGGCGCACCATGTCTGCGAGGCGGTTTTCAAAGGGTTCGCCCGCGCCTTGCGCATGGCGGTCGGCATTGATCCGCGTGAGCAGGGCGTGCCTTCCAGCAAAGGCGTGATCTGAGAGATGGAAGATGTAAGCGGTAAATTGTAAATGGTGAGTGGCAAGAGTTTTGGGGGTTGTTTTTGTGGTCATATTGCCGGCGATTGATTTGAAAGGCGGGAAATGTGTGCGGCTGCGGCAGGGCAAGGTCTCTGACATGACGGTTTACTCTGACGATCCTGCCGCGCAGGCGCGGATATGGGCCGACCAGGGAGCCGGGCAACTGCACGTGGTTGATCTTGACGGCGCTTTTAAGGGCGAGCCGCAGCACGTTGATCTTGTCGCCAAAATCGCCGGGAGTGTGGGCATACCTGTCGAAGTCGGGGGCGGATTGCGCACGGAAGCGCATGTCGCAAGGCTTTTAGAGGCTGGCGCGGCGCGCGTGGTCATCGGCACGCGCGCGCTGGAGGACCTGAGTTTCATTTCCGCGATGACCGGACGGTTCGGCGACAGGATCGCCGTCGGCATTGACGCGCGTGACGGTTTCGCGCAAGTCAGGGGGTGGGTTGAGACCACCGGGAAACGCGCGGTTGACCTGGCGCGCGAGGTGGAGAGGTCGGGTGTCAGAACGATCATTTACACTGACACGGCCACCGACGGCATGTTGGGCGGCCCCAATCTGGCGGCCATGTGTGAAATGTGCGCCGCGGTCTCTTGCCGGGTCATCGCCTCCGGCGGCGTCAGCGCGCCTGAGCATGTCACGGCGCTGAAGGCGCTCGGCTGCGCCAACCTTTACGGCGCTATAGTCGGCAAGGCGTTGTACGACCGCAGGACCACTTTGGCTGAAATGCTCGCCGCGGCGCGCTGACGCCGCTGTCTTAAGGAAGTTTTCCGATATGTTGCAAAATGTTCAAGTCACATCGCTGTCTAACGGTGCCAAAGTGGTTTCATCCTCGGAAGCATCCGCGGAAAGCGTGGCCGTGGGTGTCTGGGTGGGGGTGGGCGGCCGGCATGAGCGCGCCAGCCAGTCAGGCGTCAGCCATTTTTTGGAGCACATGCTTTTCAAGGGCACGGGCAAGCGTTCCGCCCTCGAGATATCGAGGGCGGTCGAAGGGCGCGGCGGTTATCTCAATGCGTTCACGCAGGAGGAGAGCACCTGCTACTATGCCCGTTTGCCGTATGAATTCATGCCGCATGCGTTCGATGTGCTGGTCGACATGTACCTGAACGCCGCCCTGAAACCGGCGGATGTCGAGCGCGAGCGGGATGTGATCATCGAAGAGATTAAGATGTATCAGGATCTGCCGCAGCACGTGGTGCAGGAGAAGATGCAGGAGGGCATGTTCAGCGGGCACGCCTTGGGCCTGCCGCTCTCCGGCGAGGCCAAAACCCTGGCCAAAATGGATCATGCGTTCCTGTCGCGTTACAAGGCGGCTGCCTACACTCCGGCGTCTGCGGTCTTTGCCTTTGCCGGCCGGCTTGACCATGCGGCATGTGTCGCCTGCGTGGAGAAGGCGGTGGGGCATGTCCGCAAAGGCCGGCCGCTGCTTTTCAAGCATGTGGACGCATCGGTAGGGCAGAAACGCATGGTCATGATCCGCAAAGAGATCAACCAGGTTCATGCGGCGGTCGGTTTCAGGGTGTTCGGGCGGCATGATGACCGGCGTTACGCCTTGCGCGTGCTTAACAGCCTGCTCGGCGAGAACATGAGCTCGCGCCTTTTCCAAAGCGTGCGGGAACGCAGCGGGCTTTGTTATTCGATCCAGTCGAGCTACCAGCTTTTCGAAGAGACCGGAGCATTCACGGTCAGCGGCGGGTTTGACGCGCTGCGCGCCGAGTCCGCGTTGCGCCTGACCGTCAAAGAGTTACGGCGCGTGATTGAGGCCAAAGTCGGTTCACGCGAACTGAAGCGCGCCAAGGATTATTTGCTGGGCACATTCCGCCTTGGCCTGGAGGGCAGCGGCAACCAGATGATGTTCATCGGCGAGTCGATGCTGAATTACGGGCGGGTAGTGAATCCCGAGGAGACGATCGTCGGGATCAGTGCCGTGACGCCGGACGACGTGCGGCGTGTCGCGGAAGATGTTTTCGAGCCTGCGCGCATGACGCTGGCTCTAGTGGTGCCGAAAGAACAGCCGCAGGGCGAAGACGATTGGCTTGCGCTTTTCGAGAAACTGTGACCGGGACGGTGAGAGATGAACCGGATTCTCTTCTACACCGAAGAAATGCGGGATGACGGAACGGTCACGCTGTCCGGCGCACGGGCCGCGCATGTGGCCGGAGTGCTGCGTGCCGGGCCCGGGTGTGAGATCAAAACCGGGACCGTGGACGGCATGGCAGGCACCTCGCGCGTCGTGGCTGTGTCCGAGCAGAACGTGACGCTTGCGCCCGACCATCAAAACGCCACGCCTGATCCTTGGATTGATCTGGTTCTGGCCGTGCCGCGTCCAAAAACCCTCAAACGCCTGTGGCCGCAGCTTGCCGCTCTCGGGGTCGGAAGGATCGTGCTGGTCAATGGCCGCCGCGTGGAAAAATGCTATTTCGACAGTCATTGGCTTGACCCGCTTTTCTACCGCCCGCTTTTGCTGGAAGGTCTGATGCAGGCGGGTTTGACCAAGATGCCGGAAGTGTTGGAGCGACGCCGTTTCAAGCCGTTCGTCGAGGACGAACTGGACGCCTTGTTCCCGGGCGCCTGCCGGCTGGTCGCGCATCCGGGCCCGCGCACAGCGGCTTGCCTCTGTTATGGTTCCGGCCGCCCTTTGCTGGCGGTGGGGCCTGAAGGCGGATGGAGCGGTTACGAACTGAACCTGTTGCAGGCACACGGGTTCCACGATTTTTCTTTGGGAGAACGGGTTTTGCGCACTGACACCGCATGCGTCGCGCTGATCGCCGTGCTGGAAAGCCTTTTTTCCTGAGAAGCTGCGCCACGGATGCGCGTCACCTCGGGTTCGTGAAGGCGCAGCGCGTCGCAGATCTCGTTGACGCCGCTCTGGAGCGCGCGGGGATAATACTTCGGGTCATCCGTGCCAATCAGCGCCCGCGCGAAACACGCCTCTATTTTTCAGGGGGCACCGGGGAAAGTCCGATGATCCGTTTCAGCTCAGGAAGGGGCGGTTGATGCCCATATTCGCAAAGTTCAAAGGCTTCTGCGTACTGTGCCTTTTTGCCAACGTCTTCACCACAGCACTCGATCATAACGTTACGGTACTTGTCGGCGATTGATGCGGAACGCTTCTGGAGCCCTTTGCGGACAGCAGCAACACGCTCAACCCGCTCCTGCTCGTTTTTCGGGATCAGCCCTTCGTGCCCGGAAACGCAACCTTCGATCATTTGCGACTCCAGGGCCAGCAGTGCATCCAGTTTCTTTTCAATCACCCCGTCAATCGGGATAACCACGTCGGGCTGAAAAAGGGTGGGCTTCTTAAAATGATCCGAAAAATACATGAAGATCGGGTTCTTTTTTAAATGCGGGACATCCGGGCAGAAAAACGGGCACACGACCATGAAAGCGGCATCCTGGACAAGAATGCTGGTATAACGATGATCGGGATGATAATCATTCGGGCGGTGAACCAGAACAATATCCGCATTCCATTCACGGATCAAACGGATGATTGTCCGCCTGTTTTCAAGAGTCGGCATGAGTTCACCGTCGTGGAGGTCGAGCACCTCAGTTTCAATGCCCAAAATCTTGGCTGCCTGTTGAACCTCGGCCCGCCGCCTGTTGGCAAGCGGGCCGCCCGCCATTTTCCAGTGGCCAATATCTCCATTGGTTGCTGATACGAATTTTACCTTATCCCCTTTGGCGGCCCACAGGGCGGCCACCCCTGCCGCTTTTAACTCGCAGTCGTCCGGATGTGCGCCAAACGCAATGATGCGCAGAGGGTGTGGAACCACTTCTTGTGCAGCCGGAGAAGCCGTTAGCATATTCTGCCCGGCAGAGGTTTGACATATTCCGAAACCTGAGAACATGAACACCGTCAGGGCAACCGGCACTCCCAAACACATCATTTTACTTTTGGCTCTTCGTCGAAACGCGGAAAAGTTGCCTGAAAACCAGGCATCCGGAAGC
>CAYRZP010000081.1:0-9723 GCA_964428885.1 uncultured Lentisphaeraceae bacterium | reverse complement strand
AAGAAATGCATAACAGGATTAGCCGCGAAAGAGCACAAAGACGGGGGACAGTCGGTAATCAGCAATGGGCAATGGGCAATAGGCGGCGGGGATCTTAACTCATAGGTACATATGCGCGGACAAGAAGATCGAACGCTGAACGTCGAACGCCCCGACCCCTTTTCCGCCCATGTACGGATCCGTCCGCAACAAGATTCTTTCTAAAGACCTGTCCCTCTGTTTCGTAAAAACAAAAAACCCCGGTTTCATTGGGTTTATTCAACGAAACCGAGGTTTCAAATTGGTAGCGGGGGTTGGATTTGAACCAACGACCTTCAGGTTATGAGCCTGACGAGCTACCAGGCTGCTCCACCCCGCAATCTGGTTTTGTTTCTGGCGCGCCTCGCAGGAGTTGAACCTGCAACCTTCTGATCCGTAGTCAGATGCTCTATCCAATTGAGCTAGAGGCGCTCTTGAAACGAACATCAATTTAGCAAATAACAGGGCCGCATTACAAGCAGATTGCTGATTTTTTTAATCTCCCTGATTCGGGCGCAGCCCGCACCCTCAATTATCACCACGCAGTTCACGAAGAACACGGATAGTTGATTGCTAAAAACAAACTTCGTGATCTTCGTGCCTTCGAAGTAAAAATTTTCGTTTTTTATCGCTGTTGTTGGTTCGTAAGACACTAATCCCGGCATTCTTTTACGTTTTGTACTCGCTCAGGATCGAGGCCATGCGCGCGAGGCTGTCCTTTAAGCCGCCTTCACGGTTGCGCAGGCGCCAGACCGAGGCGTGCGCGGCCAGCAGCTCTTCGGTCTCGTGGGCCAGCGCGCGGCGGGTGCGCGGCTCGTCGATGCCGCCCTCTTTTAAGGCGATGCCGCGACGACAGGCGGCGCGCAGCAGCCGGATGGCATGACCAGTCTCTTGCGCCACGGTTGAAGAGGCTCCGGAAGGCATGGCGGCAGCCACGGTCTCAACGCGCTCAAGAACAGCCTGCAGGGTGGCGAAGGTCACGTTCGCGCCAAGTGGCCGCGAGCGCGGATAGGCGAGGATCTTGAAAAGCTCGGTGCTGTTTGCGTGCAAGGCTCCGCAGAACAGGTAGACGTCTCCTAGTGTCAGCAGGGCCGAGCCGCAGCCCTCGCACAAATGGGCGTCCAAAAGTCCGGGCAGCGGCAAGTTGACGTTGTTCGCGTGCCCCCACGCGACGGCCGCGCCGTAAGCGAAGCCCGGCAGGCTGACAGCCAGCGGCTGCCAGTGCCCCCAGTCGCCCCAGTCGGTCATCAGGTAACCGCTTGCGCCGTGCTTGAGCCCGTTGAGCGCGGCCGAGCCCATGTTGTCGAGCATGTTGGAGGTGCGTCCTGCCAGACTGTTCCACGAAGAGGTGCCGGGGCAGACATAGAAGGGTATGCCCGAAGCCGCGAAAATTGCGCCGTGCGTGTCGAACGGGTGATCCGCCTCGTAGCCCCATTCCAGCGCCAAGCTGTCAGGCGGCAGTTCCGGCACCAGCTCGGGGTGCCGGATTATGATGTCGCCCCAGAAGGCCATGCGCCGGCCCCGCTCCGTGACAAGAGCGTGGATCTTTTTAAGGAACTCCAGGTAGACGCGTCCTTCGCCCAGCTCGCGCACCCGCGCGGCGGAGCGTCCCGCCCCACGCAAGTCGAAAGTCTCGTCGCAGCCGACATTGAACAGGCCGGACGAGAAGTTGGGCAGGATCTGGTCGTAAAGTCCGGCGAGGAAGGCGAGGCTCTGCGGGTCGGTTGGGCAGAGCGTGCCAGGCTTGTCACGCGTGCCGCCCCATGGCAGCGGCGCGCCGCCCTGCGGCAGCTCGGCCAGGTGATTGTAGCCCGGCAGGGCGAGCCAGCGCTCCAGATGTCCGAAGGAGTTCTGGTTGGGGACCAGATCGATGTGGCGGGCGCGGCAATAACTGTCCAGCAGGCGGATCTCTTCGCCGGTCACGGGCGAGGCCTCGCGCCAGACCTCCTCGTGGCCGCGGTAGGCGAAAGCGTGCTCCGTGTAAAGCTGCAAATGGTTGACCTTGAGTCCGGCCAACGTGTCCGCCAGCCAGTACAGGGTTTTCATGGTCGGCACCTTGTCGCGGCTGATGTCCAGCATCACGCCGCGGACGAAGAAATCGGGCGAGTCCAAGATTTCGCACCCCGGCAGCACGTTCTCGGACAGCCGCGCCAACTGCGCCAGCGTGACCGCGGCGTAGAAAAGCCCGGCCGGATCATGCGCTGAGACTTCGGCTTTATCGTGGCCGACCAGGATGCGGTATGACTGGGGGCGCGTCATTTCCGGCGTGAACCGGAAGCAGATTTCAGCATGGCCGGGCTCGTCCGAGAAACGCCATAAGGCGCCGGGCACAGCCTCCAGGACCAGCTTGACCGACGAGACGGTCAGCGGGTCCGCGCCGCAAAAGACAGTGCAGGGTGTCTTGAGCGTGAACTGGCCCCCGCAGCAGCGGGCAGAGCGGGGCCGCGGCAGCAATCTGCTTAGAGGAGAGTTCATTTTTCGCCTTGCTGCAATCGGTGGAATCGAAATAATCGACGAAATCGATGTTAGTGAAGCTGTCGATTAATCTGGCGGTGTTCCGGCTTCGCAGCCTCTCTGCCGCACAACCTCGTACATCGCTATGGCGCCGGCGACGCCGGCGTTGAGAGAGGCGACACGGCCTTTCATCGGCAGGCAGGCGATGAAGTCGCAGGTCTCGCGCACGAGCCGCGATAGGCCGCGGCCTTCGCTGCCGACCACCAGGCCGACGCGGCCTGTGAAATCCACGGCGGTGTGGGGCCGCGCGTCCGGGCCAAGATCGAGCCCGGTGATCCAAACGCCCTGCGTCTGGAGGTCTTGCATGGCCCTGACCAGATTGACCACTTTGGCCACGCGCATGTGTTCGGAAGCTCCGGCCGAAGCGCGCGCAGCAGCGGGGGTGATGCCGGCGGCGCGGTCTTCCGGCAGCAGCACCGCCGTGACACCAGCGGCGTCAGCGGTGCGCAGCAGCGAGCCGACGTTCTGGGGATCCTCGATATGGTCGAGAATCAGCACGACGGCGTCGGGCCGCTCTTTTATGTCGTGCAAAACCTGATCGAGCGAGATGTACGGAAAGCCGCCCGCGCGCAAGGCCACGCCCTGGTGGTTGCCGCCGCGGCAAAGGTCGTCAAGCTCGTCGTGATCCAGTGTGCGGGCCGGCACGCCCTGCGCCAGCAGCAGCGCGCGCAGCTCGGCCACATCGGGCGCGTCGCGTCCCGTCGGCGGCAAGACAGCCTCGTATATGTGGCGCTTGCCAGCCCTCAGCACTTCAAGGATCGGCCGCCGTCCGTAGATCCAGTCGCCGCGCTCGGACCTGTCCTTGCGGGCCGCCTCTTGCGAGGCCGGGAAATCCTTACTCGTTTTGTTTCTTTTTCGCATAGCGCCTCGCAAACAACCTAATGCTGGCAAATCCCGCCTGTTTGCTTACGCACAGGCAAACAACCGATTCAATATCACACAAAGGCACAACGGACACAAAGGATTCTTTTTAAACAAGCGTCTCAATCTTCGTGACCTTCGTGGCTTCGTGTGAGAAACAATTCGTTTATATGGCGGTTATCGGTTCGCAAATCATTAAAGTTCCTTGCGCGGGCGTAGGCGCGCTTTCTCAGGGTTGCGCCTTTGCCAGTCGCGCCAGCCGTAAGGCTGGGTCCAGGCGGTTTCGAACTCCGGCTCGTTGCTGACCCGGTTCACGGCGCGGCGCGATGAGACCACCGTCGCCCGCACATACAGGTCATCGTCGGCCATCGTGTAGAAAGCCTCGGCGCCCTCTTCCGCTTTAACGGCGCGTCCGATGCTGTCCGAGTAGATGAGCCCGGTCCGCGCCGGTTTCTTGTCGCGCGCCGGGTCGTCAAAGGTTTCAGTGGCGCGGTCGAACCCGGCCTTGGTGGTTGTGAAGACGATCCGGTAATTGAGCCCGGTTGCGGGACTGACCTTGACGCGCAGGGTGCCGGAGGCGTTGTCGAAAGAGATGTTTTCGAGGGCGACGCCGGTGGAGGCGTAGAAATCGCCGCGGCACATCGACTGCAGCAGTGATCCCGCGTCAAGCTCGGCCGCGCGCACGCAGACCCAGCCTTCGCCGGGGCGCGCAGAGCCGGCCGGGTTGAAATAGCTGTGGGTGTCGTCGGTGGCGGTGGCGAAGACCGGGTCGTGGCCGTCCTCGATGCGGAAGGCGTTCACGATGTCCCAGAACTTCTCGCTGGAGTACCAGGCCGGGTGCGCGGGGTGGACATTGCCGCCGTCGGCGTTGCACAGCTCGAAGAAGCGCATCTGGGGCAGGGCGATCAGCACGTCCGGGGTGATGTCGAAATACGGCCAGTTGGGGTGGTTTAGCATGGAAAGCACGGGCACCTGCCGCTCGTCGCCCCAGGCGCGCACAGCGTTCTCGACGCGGCCTAAAGTCTCGGCGATGGTGTCGCCGTAGCGGCAGGGTATGGTTTCATAAACGTTGATGGCGTTCATGTGGACCTGGCGACCGGCGACCCCGCGGCTGACCTCGAGGCCGGGGATCATCAGGAATTCGCCTGTGCGGTCGAAAATGCGTTTGAGTTCCCAGACGGTTTTAAGGCGTATGTATTCCTTTGCGCCGTCCTTCTTGACTTGCGCGCTGGCCGGGTAGCGTTTGAGATAGGCTTCGGCATCATTCTGTCTGAGCTTTTTCGAGCCGACCTCCAGCCATGCGTTGGTGTCGGTCTGCACGATATGGTGGTCGGAAAGGCAGACGAACTGGTAGCCCTTGTCGCGGTACCAGGCCACGGCGTCTTCCGGCATGGCGTTGCCGTCGCTCCATTTAGAGTGCATGTGCAGGCTGCCGCGGTACCACTGCGCGGCGTTCAGGCCCAGACTCAGGCCCAGGCAGATTGTCAACACGATCTGACGTTTCATCACCCCCCCTTAAAGGAAAAAACTAGACCAATTTCCGGAATTATGGCAAACACAATTGCCTTTGTCAGGTTTAAAAAGGCGGGATTTCAGGTAGAGGCTTGGGCTGCTTCGGCCTGCTCGCGTTGCAGACGGTCGAGTTCGGTGGCGTCAATCGCCCACTCTTCCGAGAAAACCCCCAACTGATCCTGCACGTGTTTCAAGCGTTTGTTGACGGTCGCGAAATCGGTGTCCGGAGCCGGGTTGAAGAGCGCGGCCGAGAGGGTTTCCAACTCGGCCTCAAGTTCGGCTATGCGCGCTTCAGTCTTGGCCACCTTGTTTTTTAATGCGCTGATGGCGGGCTGCAGGCGGGCGCGGGCCATGGCGCGGGCGCGGCGCAGGTCTTTGGCGCTGACAGGCGCGCCGTCCGTCCCGCCAGCGTCCGCCCGCCCGGCGGCGGTGTCTGCGGGGCCGCGGTTATCCGCCGCAACCTTCTCGCGGTAGTAGTCGTAGCCGCCGGGGAAGCGCCGCACGCCGGCGGGTGTGATCTCGATGACCGCGCCGACCGTGTTTCGCACGAACTCGATGTCGTGGCTGACGAGGCAGACCGTGCCGTCGTAGGCGCGGATGGCCTTTTCCAGCGTGGCACGGCCCTCCATGTCGAGGTGCGTAGTGGGCTCGTCCAGCAGCATCAGGTTGGGCGGGGAGAGGAAGAGGCGCAGGAAGGCCAGGCGGATCTTCTCGCCGCCGCTCAGCACGCCCGAGGGCTTGCCGATGTCATCGGCGGAGAAGCCGAACGCGCCCAGACGCGAGCGCAGGTCTTTTTCGGTCAGGCCCGGCGCGCAGCGTTTCGCGCATTCGAAGACCGAGACCTCCGGCGGGATGGTTTCGGAAAACTCTTGCGAAAGGTAGCCCGGAATCACCTTGTGGCCCAGAACAGCTTTGCCGCCGGTCGGCTGGCGTGTTCCGGACATGATGCGCAGCAGGGTGGTCTTGCCCATGCCGTTGAAACCCACGATCGCGACCTTCTCGCCGCGCGCCACGCTCAGGTTCACGTCGTGCAGAACCTTGCGCCGGCCGTCGTAAGAGAAATCGACATGCTCGAGCCGGATGATCTCGGCTCCCGCGTGCGGCGCGGGCGCCAGCCGCAGAAAACCGGCAGAGAGGCTTCGCTTGGGAACGGCCACGGCTTCGGACTGTATCTTCTCGATCATTTTCATGCGGCTCTGCGCCTGCGTGGCTTTGGAAGCCGTGGCCTTGAAACGGACGACGAAACGTTCCAACTGTTCGATGCGGCGGTCCTGATTGGCTTTGGCGGCCAGCAGGTTGGCGTGCCGCACATCGCGCTCGCGCAGGTAGAAAGCGAGGTCGCCGTTGTAGCGGGTGGCGGTGTTGGCGTCAACCTCGACGGTGGTTGTGGTGAGGGTGCGCAGCAGGTAACGGTCGTGCGAGATCAGGATCAGAGTGCCGTCGAAAGCGCGCAGAAAACGCTGCAGCCACTCGACCGCCGGGAGGTCGAGGTAGTTGGACGGCTCGTCCAGCAGCAGCAGGTCGGGCTTGGACGCCAGCACACGCGACAGTTCCGCGCGCATCTGCCAGCCGCCGCTGAAGCTTTTGAAGGGGCGTCCGAAATCCTCGGCTGTGAATCCCAGCCCGCCCAGTGAGATTTTGACGCGCGACTCGATTTCGTAACCGCCGAGATGCTCGAATTCCGTCTGCAGGTTGCCGATGCGGCGCAGGAGGCGGGCACGTTCGCTGTCGCTTTCGGCGGAAGAGACCTGCCGCTCCAGGGCGTGGATATCATGTTCCATCTCGGCCAGTCCGGGGACGCCGCGCAAAGCGTATTCCAGCAGGGTCTCGTCCGGCGAGTCGGCCTTGAGATGCTGGCGGATATGGCCGATACGCGGCGACTCTTCGATAAGCACTTCGCCAGTGTCGGCGAAGGCCTCGCCCAAGATTAGGCGGAAGAGCGTGGACTTGCCGGATCCGTTGGGCCCGACGACGCCGACGCGCTCGCCTTTATTGACGCGGAACGTGACATTTGAAAACACTTCCTGCGTGCCGTAGCGCACACCGATGTTGCGGAATTCGATCACTTGGCCACCTTGACATTGGCTTCGGCGCGGGATAGCCATGCAAACGCCTCGGCCTTTTAAAAACCGGGTAAACATAACAATCTGCGGCCTAGCTGTCAAACGACCGTGCCCGCGAATTACAAAGGCAAGATCGGCGGGCGCGGACTTGCTTACCGGACGAAGGTTCTGTATCGTATTGATTTTTTATGCATTCCGCTTCCTCACCTGCCCGCCAGTGGCGCCAACTGCTGTCCTTGTCCTTGACGCACGCGGTGAGCGACACCTTTGCGGGCATGATCGCTCCGGTGATCGTGCCCATGCGCGACCGTTTCGGGTTATCGCTGGCCGCCTTGATCTTCGTCTCCTCCCTGTTGGGCTTTACCGCGAACATCCTCCAGATACCGCTCGGCCATCTGCGCGCGCGGTGGCGCGACCCGAGGCTGATCTGCCTCGGTGTCATGCTGGCGGGCACCGCTGTCTTCATCCCCGGCCTGCCGCCGGGGGCGGCGCGGGTCACGGTCATGACCGGCCTCGCGTTAGTGGCCGGGCTGGGGGTCGCCACGGTGCATCCTGAAGGCCTTCGCGCCGTACACGGACTTGAGGCGGTCTCTTCTTCATTATCAACCGCAGTTTTCACGGTGGCCGGCTTCATGGGGTTCGCCGGCGGCGCGTTGCTCTCGGCGTCACTCACCGCGCGCTTCGGACTGGAAAGCCTAAAATGGTGCTATCTGGCCGCGCCCGCTTCGGCCGTCCTGCTTTTTCTCAGCGGCATCCGCGTGCCGCTCGAAACAGAGACAGACCAGACCCGTTGTGCGATGCCCGATTCGCGGGCCGACATCCCGGCCGTCCCCTTCGCGCCGCTATTCGTCATGGCCGCGGTGCTCGCCACCTGCTCGCAGATCCAGGCCACGTTGCTGCCCTCCTATCTGCACAAGGAGGCCGGCTTCTCGCTGCCCTTCAGCGGCTTGTCTTTCACGCTTTTCGGCATCGGCGGAACTGTCGGCGCCATCACCTGGGGCGCGCTGGCACCGCGCATAGGACACCTGCGCGTGCTGCTCTTCTCGTCGTTTGCCGGAGTGCCGCTGATCGCCCTGTACCTGCTGCTGGCGCCGCGCAGCCAGGCGGCCGCGGTCCTGCTGACCTTTACCGGCTTTGTAGTCTACACCGGTTACCCGCTCTGCGTCACGCTGGCCCGGCACGCTTCTTCCTCGCTGCGTTTCGGCCAGCGCATGGGCATCATCAGCGGCGGCACGTGGGCTATCGCGGCCGTCGCGCTCTGGGCTCTCGGGCCGCTGACGGGACATGCCGGCATAGGTCCGCTCCTGCACCTGATCTGGATCGGCTACCTGACCGTCGGCATCCTGACCGTTGTCGAGATCCGCCGCCAACGCCCGGCATGAACCGGCCCGGGAGCACCGGACGGAACGGACGAAACGGCGGCACCGGGAACGGCCGCGCTATTTTTTTTTCAGATTTTTAACGTCAGGTACTTGACAAGTCCGGAAAACAGGCGTATACGTGCGGCGCAAAGGCACTGATCGCGCCAAGTGAGCTGCGAGACAACGATAGCCTGCACAAAAGTAACTAAGGAGTTTGCTGTGTACAGTGTGCCAGCGCACGCGTTGCAGTTGACTTTAGACCTGACCCAACAGGAAGAGGAGCCTCCACAAGGAGAACCTCCGTCGTTGACTATGTCCGTCCGGGCGACCGACGGACAACCGCGACTGACCGCTCTTCCCGAAGCTACTGCCATAAGCCGCAACTTCAGGATGAGCCCGCAGTGCCGCGAGTTCCGCAAACTGTTCTTCCCGCAAGCCACCGACACGCAGTGGTCGGACTGGCGCTGGCAGATCAACCACCGCATCCGGGACTTGGCGACTTTGCGCCGCATGATCCGCCTGACCGCAGAGGAAGAGTCCGCCCTGACACTGGCGGGCGACATGCTGCCGATGGCCGTAACCCCGCACTACATGGGCCTCGTCTCTGCCACAGATCCTGACCAGGCCTTGCGGCGCTCGGTCATCCCAACCGTCTATGAGACGCGCCGTTGCCCCGGCGAGGCGGACGACCCCTTGGGCGAGGAAGGCCAGAGCCCGGTTCCGGGACTGGTCCACCGCTATCCCGACCGCGTACTGCTGCTGGCCACGGGGTTCTGCTCCGTCTATTGCCGCTACTGCACCCGCTCGCGCATGGTCGGCCACGGCACGGTCACGCCCGGCGCGCGCCGGCTGCAGCTTATCTTCGACTACATCCGGAGCAAGCCCGCCATCCGCGACGTGCTGATCTCGGGCGGCGACCCGCTCACGCTCAGCGACGAGCGCCTGGAGTTCATCCTCTCGAACCTGCGCTCCATACCGCATGTCGAGATCATCCGCATCGGCACCAAGGTGCCGACCGTGCTGCCGCAGCGCGTCACCCCGAAACTGGTGCGCATCCTGCGCAAGTACCACCCGCTTTGGATGAGCCTGCATTTCACGCATCCCGACGAGTGCTGCCTGGAAACCGTGCGGGCCTGCAACCGGCTGGCCGACGCCGGCATCCCCCTCGGCTCGCAGACGGTCCTGCTGAAAGGCATCAATGACGACACGGAGGTGATGCGACGACTGGTCCACAGCCTGATGCGGATGCGCGTCAAGCCGTACTACCTGTACCAGTGCGACCCGATCTCAGGTTCCGAACATTTCCGCACGCCCGTGTCCAAGGGCGTGGAGATCATACGCGGCTTGCGCGGCCACACCAGCGGCTACGCGGTGCCGACCTATGTGATCGACGC
>CAYRZP010000080.1:0-9744 GCA_964428885.1 uncultured Lentisphaeraceae bacterium | reverse complement strand
CCGCTGGCGTCGCGCGGGTTCAGCTCGTCGCCGACGAAATAGTTGTCGGTCGAGATCAGGATCGGCCGGTAGCCGTTGACGCGCAGATGGGTGACCAGGCGCTTCGAGAAGGTCGTCTTGCCGGCGGAAGAGGGTCCGGCCACCAGCACCAGGCGCGGCGCGGGCCGGCGCGCGGAGATCTCGTCCGCGATCCGCGCCAGCTTCTTGTCGTGCAAAGCCTCTATAGTGTGTATGAAGTCGTCCGCCCGCTTCTCCAGGACCGCCTGGTTCAACTGGCCGACCGTGGTGATCCCGACGATCCTGCCCCACTCGATATGCTCGTTGTAGACCTTGAGCAGGTGTTCGAAAGGCGGCAGCTCCGGCAGCTTGCGCGGATTGTCCGATGTCGGCACGTTCAGGATGAACCCTCGATCATGCGGCACAAGCTCGAACAAATCCAAGACGCCTGTCCGCGCCACGAGCGTCTCCTGGTTCAGCTCGAAGAAACTCCCGCAGCGGACGAGGCAGACCGCCGGCGGGTTACGGTGCGCGAGCAGGTTCAGCTTGTCGGCCTGACCGGCCTGGCGGAACAGTTTCACGGCCGCCTCGTAAGAAACCGTCTCGGCCGTGATCGGCAAATCCTGTTTGATGGTCGCCAGCATGGCCTGCTTGAGCTTGAGCACGTTGGCCTTGACCTCCGCCAGCGGCAGATCGCCGTTCCAGTTGATCGTGCAGTAAAGCCCTGCCCCGACCGAGTTGCGCACCCGGCACTCCATGCCCGGAAACAGCTCATGCGCGGTCTTGGCCAGCAGGAAGCAGAGCGAGGTGCGGTAGATATTCCAGCCCAAGGGGTCGCTGATAGTGAGCGGTTCAAGTATGGCCTCTGTGATCAAAGGCATGTAAAGCGGCAGCACCATGTTATTGACGATCGCGCCCAACACCGGCAGACCGTCGCCGCTGACCGACGGCAAAAGATCGCTGACCCGCGTCCCAGCCGCCACCACCACAGGCGCTTGGCCTTTGACCGTAACCGTTATCGCATGCATGTCAACCTCCGCATACCCTGCATTAATCGCCAACGATTGCCAGCCTGAGGTCGTCAGGCTTTATTCCGGCTCTTTCGCGCCGCCCTCGTACAAATCGTAAACCACCATGCGGCATTCGATCGGCCCGTTGAAAAAAGGAATGCGCCGGGCCGACCGCAAGCCGATTTTGCGTGACATCTCCATGTTACCCGTCAGCACACAGCCGGTGTAACCGGCGCACTGCTGCTTAAAGAAATCGCCGATGCGCCTGTAGAGCGGCTCAAGATCCTCGCCGGCGCCCAGACGCTCGCCGTACTCGGGGTTCATGAACACCACTCCCGGCGGCGGCGGCAGGCGGGTGGCGGCAAAATCGCATTCATAGAAGGTGAGGAACTCAGAAACGCCGGCGGCGATCGCGTTGAGGCGGGCGGTCTCCACCGCCTCTGGGTCGATGTCGGAAGCGATGATCGGCGGCAAGCCCTCTCTCCGCTCCTGCTCCCGGGCTTGCGTCACCATGTCTTTCCAGATGCTCTCGGGCGAGGCGCCGAACCGCTGCCGCACGCTCTTGCCGGCGCGCTCGCCGGGAATGGTCAGGCGGTAGTCCTTCAGCGCCATGAACCCGAAATGGCTCTTGAAACTGCCCGGCGCGCGGTTGATCGCGATCAGCGCGGCCTCGATGGCAGGGGTGCCGCTGCCGCACATCGGCGCCACGAAAGGCGACGCGGCGTCCCATCCCGAGGCCAGCACGCAACCGGCCGCCAATGTTTCCTGCATCGGCGCCGGACCGGGCATCTTGCGGTAGCCGCGTTTGGACAAAGGCTCGCATGAGGTGTCGATGTACACGATCAGCTCATTGTCCACCCAATACACGAAGACCGCCGCGCCGAAAGTCTCGCGGCCGGAGTCAGGGCGCCCGCCGCAACGGTCGCGCATCCGGTCGGCTATGGCGTCCTTGGCTTTCAATGACGGCATGCGGGTGTCGCGGATCGTTTCGTTGCGCACTACCGAATTCACGGTGAAATAACCGTCCGCCTCCAGCAGGTTCTCCCAGTCGATCGAGTAAACATCCTCATACAGGTGGCGGAGCTGTCGGCACTCGGTGCGCAGCAGCGGCACCAGCACACGATGAGCGGTTCTGAGCCACAGGTTGAGCCGCATCATGTCGCGCATGTTGCCGCGCACAACCACAGTGTTCTCGGTTTCCTCGGTGATGTGGTATCCGAGTTTGACCAATTCGCCCGCAGTATGCGCCGTCAGGCCCTTGGCGCAGGACACGATCAGCGGATAAGAGTCTTTCCAAATGTTCATGGTTAAACCGAAAACGAAGCCGCAGGGAAGACACACTCCCCGCGGCTCGATAATGTCAACAAATCAGCGGCAGCCTCAAAACTCCCAGCCGGCGCGCATGTGCGGCTTGAGCAGCGCGTTCGCGGCGTCGTTGCCGACGAACGCCTGCTTGCGGCTGTCCCAGACCAACGCGCCGGGAACCCGCTGCGCGACGCAGCCGACCAGCATGCCCTCCAGCATCGGCACCGAATGATCGACATCCGAGAAGCAGACGTCCTCGCCCTTGCAGGCGTTGACGAACTCCAGGTATTGGCCCTCGCTCGCGTACTTATTGGGCCGGAACTCCGGCGGCAGCACGGAATCCGAGCAGGCCTCGTGCTTGGCCAGCGATTTCATCCGATCCTCGTCTTTCAGAGCGATGTATGACTCCGCCCCGTAATCGTTGGTGCTGACCAGCGCGCCCTTTTCGCCGATGATGTAGCACCCGGTCCCGGGCACCCCGCCGAACGTCGCGACCACCTTCGGCATGAGCTCCGCTTTCGGCTTCAGGTTGCCGTCATACCAGTAGAGCGTGACCGCCGGCAGTCTCCCGCGCGCCTTGTAATACATCTTGACGACGCTCTTGTTGGGATATGTCTCGTTGTTCTTACCATCGATCTCGACACACTCTGCGCCGGAAACCTCGCCGAGCTTCAAACCGCGGAACGGCAGGTTCATGGTGTGGCAGGCCATGTCGCCGAAAGCCCCGGTGCCGAAATCGTAGAACCCGCGCCAATTAAAGGTATGATAGACGCCTTGCTTATACGGACGGACAGGCGCGGTACCCAGCCAGGAATCCCAGTCAAGGTTCTCCGGCACCGGATCGGCCCCCTCCGGCCGCGCTATGCCCTGCGGCCAGATCGGCCGGTTGGTCCAGACATGCACCTCGGTCACTTTGCCCAAAATCCCGCGCTGCAGCAGTTCGGCGCTGCGGCGAAGCCCGTTTTGCGCGCTGCCCTGGTTGCCCATCTGCGTGACGACACGCTGCTCTTTGGCCACCCGCCTGAAATAGTTGGCCTCCCAGATCGTTCGCACCAGCGGCTTCTGGACATAAACGTGGCACCCCTGCTTCATGGCGCGTATCGCCGCCGGGGCGTGCATGTGGTCCGGCGTGGAGACCGTGACCGCGTCGAGGTTCTTGCAATCGTCGAGCATCTTGCGGAAATCGCTGTAGCATTTGACCTGCGAAGTCTTGACCCCGCCTTTCTCAAGCTCGGCCAGCGCCTTGTCAACCGGCGCGCGGTCCACGTCGCACAGCGCGACGATGTTCTCGCCGTTCTTGAACATCGGCATCCAGTCGCTCCAGCCCTTGCCGCCCACGCCGATCACGCCGATGTTGAGCTTCTCGCCGGGTTTACGGAAGCGCGGCGCCACGCTCGGCCCCTTGCTGAAAATGCCCCCCGCGCGCGCCCTGCCGCCCGCCAGAGCCATTGAAGCGGCAACCAAAGAAGACCCCCTGATGAACCCGCGACGATTTATTTGCATCATAACAATCCCTCTTCGCTTTCTTTAATTGGCAACCCGAATCTTTCAAGGGTTGTGAAAACGGCTTTTAAGATATAAAAGAACCACCTGCTTTGCAACGTTAACTTTTCGCGTAAAAGCCTCTTGATAACACGCCCTCCCGTGGCCTATAATCCCGAGCCATGAAAGTTCTTGTCGTGGGCGGCGGCGGCAGGGAGCATGCCCTCGCCTGGAGGTTGTCGCAGGACTCCTGCCGGCCCGCTGTTTTCTGCGCACCCGGCAACGCCGGCACCGCGGCTATCGCCCGCAACGTGCCTGTGGCGGCCGATGATCTGCCCGGCCTGCTGGCCTGGGCCCAGGCGAACCGGCCCGACCTCACGGTCGTAGGGCCGGAAGTGACGCTCTGTCTCGGCATCACCGACGCCTTCAACGCCGCGGGACTGCGCGTTTTCGGGCCGATCCAGGCCGCCGCCCGCATCGAGGGCAGCAAACTTTTCGCCAAGGAGATCATGGCCGCGGCCGGCGTGCCCACTGCCAAAGCCCTTGCCTTCGACTCGGCCGCGGCGGCCGCGGCGGCGCTTGACGGTTTCAGCATGCCGGTGGTCATCAAAGCCGACGGCCTGGCCGCCGGCAAAGGCGTCGTCATCGCCAGCACGCGCGGCGAGGCGGAGTCGGCCATCCGCGCGATGCTGGTCGAGTCCGCTTTCGGACAAGCCGGCGCCAAGATCCTGGTCGAGGAGTTTCTGGAAGGCGAGGAGGCTTCGATCCTCGCGCTGGTCGACGGCGAGCACGCCGTGCTGCTGCCGCCTTCGCAAGACCACAAGCGGGTTTTCGACAACGACCATGGCCCCAACACCGGCGGCATGGGCGCCTACACGCCCGCGCCGGTCGTCACCGACGCCATGCTGCCTGTCATACGGGATTCCGTGATCCTGCCAGTGGTGCGTGAGTTGGCCCGGCGAGGGATCGTCTACAAGGGTGTCCTTTACGCCGGTCTGATGATCACCGCACAGGGGATCAAAGTGCTGGAGTTCAACGCGCGCTTCGGTGACCCCGAGACCGAGGCCGTGCTGCCCCGCATCAGCGGCGACCTGATACCGGCCCTTGAAGCCTGCGTCGACGGCACGCTGGACAGCAGAATGGTCAGCATCAGGCCCGAGGCGGCGGCGACCGTGATCATGGCGGCAGGCGGATACCCCGGCAAATATGCCAAAGGCGCGGTGATTAAAGGACTCGCTGCCGCCGCGTCCCGGCCCGGCTGTTTCGTTTTCCATGCCGGGACCGCGCTGAAAGACGGCGAGGTCGTGACCGCCGGCGGCCGGGTTCTGGCCGTGACCGCCATCGGACCGGACCTGAAGACTGCGGTCGGGCGGGCTTATGCGGCCATCGCGGAAATCACTTTCGCGGGAGCGCATTTCCGCCGCGACATCGCGCACCGCGCCTTTGTGTGAGATTGAATTGGTTTGCGGACGGATTACGCGTTGGAAGTGAGGAGAGAAAGTTATGTCCAAACCTTTGGTTGGCATCGTCATGGGCAGCGATTCGGACTGGCCGCTAGTCCAGAAGGCCGCCGACACATTGAAGTCTTTCGGCGTGGCCTTCGAGGCGCGCGTGATCTCGGCGCACCGCACACCTGAAGCGGCCGGCGAATACGCATCCGCCGCGGAAGGCCGCGGGCTCAAGGTCATCATCGCGGCGGCGGGCGGCGCGGCGCACCTCGGCGGCGTCCTGGCCGCGCACACAGTGCTGCCGGTCATCGGCATACCCGTCGCGGGCGGTGCGCTGAACGGCCTCGACGCGCTCTACGCCACACTGCAAATGCCGGCCGGCATTCCGGTGGCCACCGTAACCCTCGGCAGCGCCGGCCCGGTCAACGCGGCCCTCCTGGCCGTGCAGATCCTCGGCACCGCCGACCCGGCCATGCGCTTGAAGTTCCACGCTCATAAGGCGGATCTCAAACAGAAGGTCGCGGACGGCGACGCCAAGGTCAAAGCCGCGCTGTAGCGTTCCGCTTCCTGTCACAGCTTTGCCAGCAGCCCGCAGATCATGCGCTCGCGCGACTCGATCGACTCGCACAGTCGGAACTGCACACGCGCCCGGTTCAGGTTCTGCTCCGGATAATGGATCTTGAAATAGACGCTGCCGGCCAGATAATCCTGGAAAAAGCGCAACCCGAGCTCGAACGTGATCAGACGGATCGCGTCATACAGATATTTCCTGTCAGCGTCGGTCAAAAACGCGCGCGCGTGATCCATGTACCCTTTGCAGAACGCCTCGCACAGGTCCAAGTCGAAAAGCACCTTGCCGAGATTCTGCTCCTCCTCGCCCGCATGGTTGCAGATCGAACGTAAAGCGTCACCGAAATCGTAGTGGATCAAACCCGGCGCGACCGTGTCCAGGTCGATCATGGCCGTGCCCTTCCCGGTGAAATCGTCAATCATGATGTTGTTGACCTTGGGATCGCCGTGCATCATGCGCAGCACGAGCTCGCCCGCATCCAGCGCGTTCTGCAGCGTGGCGGCGAAGCCTCTGCGCTCTTCAATGAACATCGCCATGCGTCTGGCCTCCATAGAGGCGTTCATACGCTTCTCCGCCAAAGGCTCGTCCCGCAGCGTGGCGTCATATTTCGCCAGGTAGCCGGGCGTGACGTGAAACCCCGGCAGCGGGTCGGTCATCATGCTGGTGTCGAGATCCGAAACCAGCCAATGGAAATGCCCCAGCACCGCGCCGCACTCCGCCGCGTGTTCGGTTCCCTGCGCCTCGTCAAACGCGGTGGCGGACGGGACCTTGGTGATTACCCGCCACACTTCACCGGCCTCGTCCACAAAAAAATCCCGGCCGTCACGCGTGGGCACGATGCGCGGCATCTGCCACACGCGGTCCGCTGTTTCCCCCTCCTTTTCCAGCCTAGGGTGCACATGCGCCGTCAACAGGTGCAGATTGCGCATGATCGCCTCGGGCTCAGGAAAAACCTTCCGGTTGATGCGCTGCAGGATCACCTGCTCTTCCGTGAAGGTGTTGCGGAAAATTGCCAGGAACGTGTCGTTCACGTTCCCGTTCCCGGTCGGATTAATCGTGACCAGCCTGCCGGAAACATTAAACTCTTGCATCAGCACTGACAATTCCATGCGCGCCTCCTGTATGCATACAGCCCATAAAAGTATTTTATTTTCACGGTTTGTCTGAAAAAGCGCAATTAAATAGTTAACCGCATCCGGATCCCGCGGGCCTCGGCCCCTCCCCCGTCTCACCATTCACAGGTCACGGCCCCGCAAAAACTGCGGCCGGCGCGCCGCTGCCCGGCGTAGACCTGAAAATCATCGTCAAAGAGATTGTGCAGCCCGAGATCGACCGTGATTTTATTGAGCCCCGGCGCTTTCCAGCGCAGATCGATGCCGGTGTCCGGCATCCATTCGGCACTGCCGCGCAAAGCGTTGCGCGCGTATTTTGCAACCCCCTGACGCAACAGTATCATCAGGCTCCCGCTTAAACGGTGCTTCACGACCAGACCTGTGTCAATTTCAGGATAGTCCATCACATAACGGCTGGCATAATAATCTCTGCCGCTTTCTTTGCGCACGGCCAGCAAATCCACTCCCGCATCGGTGTCGCGGGAGACGGCAACCCTGCCCTCGGCCGCAAGGCCGCACGTCTCAACGTCAGGCAGGTTGACCGCCTCCCAGCGCGCGCCGCGCGCGGTCTTGACCCAGTCCACAACATCTTTGCCATCCTCCCTGAAAAAAACCAGCCGCCACATGGCCGCGCCGTTCTCGCCTTTGTAACCGGCCTCGGCCGTCCGCGTCCCTTGCAACCCGAGCCCGGCATTGCCAAGCGAGTCGGGCGACTCGTAATTCAACTCCGTGTAGGAGGGCTGACGTGCGGTTTCCGTATACGAAATGAAAATCGCTTGCGAATCGGTGAACGCCCATTCAAGCCCGGCGGCCGGCAGCCAGGCCGGCGAGTAAGCGCTGAAAGCGTCGAAAGAACCGCCCGCCGTAAAGGTAATTTTATCAAATAATATGCCCGGCAACAGGGCCAGCGAGGCGTGGGCGCGGTCATGGTCGCCCAAAGAGCGGCTGCGGATGCGCTCGAAATCGCCGTCGCCGCGCATGTCTGTGAAAAGCCTGTCGCCGACGAGCAGGCGGCGGTCGCCGTGGACTCCCGCGAAATCGGTCGTATGCTGATTGTGGTAAAAGTCGCGCTTGCGGCGGTCGAGCCAATAGTTGTCGTCCGTGCGCCGCCAGACCGCGGACATGGCCGCGGGCTCCCGCGGGGCTCCGTCGAAGCGCATTGACCCGGCCAAAAGCGTGTCGCGCAGACGCTCCAGCGCGGGATACGCCGGATTCGCCCCGTAAAACCCGCGGGCGCCGAACTCGCGCCAAGAAATCGACGCCAAAAGGTCTCCCTGCCGATTTCCGCCGGACGCGCCCAGGTGCCCGCCGGCCTCGGCGCGCGTCAAATGGTTGTCGCCGTGCCGGTCGGTCTGGGCCATGTCATAAAACGACAGGAACGCCGCCGCGCCGAAGGTGCCGCCGTCCGTTTCCGAAACTTCCGCGGCGTTCCACCCGCCGCGCGACAAACCTTTGCTGCCCGCGCTGAGCACAACCTCGCGCGTGTCTTGGAGCAGCGGCGCGAGCTCTAAGCCGATCGATCCCGACGGGTGGCCGGAAGACGCCCTGAACCGGTCGAGGCCGGTAAGCACGGCCGGTACGCGGAACCAGCCCGGCGGCAACGGCAGGTCGGCGTGCCAGTGCTCGGTCTGCGCGTTGCGCACGGCAACGCCGTTCAAAAGCAGCCCGGCGTTGCTGAACGACGAGCCGCGGATCGAGATGTCCGCCTGCGGATGGCCGGAGCCTTGCCCGCGCAGGCGCGCGCCGGGCAGGTCCTGCAGCAGGCTCCGCCCGCCGCCGGCGTCGGCAAGCGACACGGCCTCGACCTCGACCACGATATTCGAAACATCTGCCGCCGCCGGAAAAGGCGCCAACCGCAGCAAGAAACAAACCGCCAAAAAGATCCCGGGGCAAAAGCGCATTCGCCAAAATAGCCGTTTGGCGCGCCGATTGTCAACTGCGTAACTGTTTCAGGTTGACATAGCGACCTAAGGCGCATCATGCGTGAAGCCCGGGCACGTGAAGGCGAACGTCAGCAGCCAGCCGCCCCCTGAGCCGAAGACGAATGGGGGTTGGCTGCGCCGCCGGGTTCGGGGTCATCTAGGATGCCCACGTCAGATTGAGCCGTTTTTTATGCACTGCGCAGTCTCGTAGGTACAGATTGATGAGATTCTGGTATGGCATGCCAATATCAGTGGCAAGCGTCTTGAAATAAGCAACCGTCGCCTTGTCGAGGCGCATGGTGATCGGTTGCTTGAGCGATTTCACATAAGGGTTCTTCTCGCCCTTCATTTTCTCAAAGTCGTAATGCGCTCTCATATGCTCACCTCCCGCTCCAATAGTTCGTTTCCTCTTGTTTGTCCGCCTTGCGCGCCGAAATGATGCGAATGCTGCGTTCGTTGTCACGATGACAGTGGCACACGATCAGCACCCGAAGATGACTGCTAATGCCAAGCATCAAGAAGCGGTCTTCGTCTGCCGAATGGTCAGGGTCGAAGAACCGCAGGGCGTTCTCGTCCAGAAAGACGGTCTGAGCCTCTTCAAACGAGACGCCGTGCTTGCGCCGGTTCTGTCGGCTCTTAGCCTCATCCCACTCAAACCGTATTTCATTCATATGTACACTGTACGTTGTTTTTGTCGTTTCTGCAAGTGGATTCTTTTTCTCTCACCGACGCGTTGCCTCACAATTCATGACACCGAAAAATGGGGTGTATTCGGGGGGCGACGATTAGCGTCGATAAATGTCTAAAAAGGGGCCGTGAGAGGACTGTGTGGCGTCACGGATTCACGATGCCGACGTTGTGGACCTTGAAATCCTTGGGCGCGATCGGCGAGAGCGG
>CAYRZP010000079.1:0-10040 GCA_964428885.1 uncultured Lentisphaeraceae bacterium | reverse complement strand
GATTCCGCACGTGGGGAATCGCGACGCCGTCGCCGATGCCGGTGGAGCCCAGGCTTTCTCGGGCCAGCAGGATCTGATAGAGGAATTCGCGGTCCACCTCTTCCGGCAGTTTCAGCAGGCTGACGACGGCCCGCAGCACGGAGGCCTGGTCGGTGCCGCCGACGCGGTAGGCCACGCCGCCCGCCCTCAGCGCTTCGGTCAGCGTCGGCAAGCCGACCTTGCCCGGCTCCTTCGCATCGAAGAGGGCCGGGGAGACCGGGATGTTGCGGGAGGTGGCCCACTCCAACAGATCCGCGCGGTTGAAACGGATCTGTTCGTTGACCGTGTGGGATGGGATGTCCGCCTGCCTGACCCACTTGTAGATCGTCTCACCAGAAACGTTCAGGAGGGTCGCCGCGTCTTGGACTGAAAGTTGCATATAACATAAAAAAAGACCGCCGGTTCCGACGGCCTTTTAATCATGGTGGAGCGAAGGAGATTCGAACTCCTGACCCCCACGTTGCGAACGTGATGCTCTACCAACTGAGCTACCGCCCCATGAATCAAAAAGTCGTTGGATAGTATCATTTTTGACGCGACAGCGCAAGCCCGAATGACAACTCAAGCATTTGAACTGGATGAGGCCTCGGCGACCGTGCTATGATACCGTTGTTTTTCACTTGATTATGCCGTTTATGACCGAAACAAAATCTGATGCCGCATCGGTCGGGACCGTGATCCCGCAAAAGCTTAAGCTGGAACTTCCACCGCGGGGGTTCCGGCTTGAGAAGGGTGGCGTTTTGCCCGAGATCGAAGTCGCCTACGAGTGTTGCGGCACTTCCTCCCCGAACCGGGACAACGTGATCTTCGTGTGCCATGCCCTGACCGGCGACGCGCACGTGGCCGGCGTCAGGCCCGGCGAGAGCGCGCCGGACGGCTGGTGGGAAGAGATGATCGGCCCGGGCAAGGGCATCGACACCAACCACTATCATATCATCTGCGCCAACATTCTGGGCGGCTGCAAAGGCACCACCGGGCCGGCTTCGGTCAACCCCGCCACGGGTGCCCCTTACGGCTCGGCTTTCCCGAAGATCACGGTCGGCGACATAGTCGAGGTGCACCGTCTCCTGCTGCGCCAGCTCGGCATCTCGCGCCTGGCCGGCGTCATCGGCGGCAGCTTCGGCGGCATGCAGGTGCTGGAGTGGCTGATCCGGCACTCCGGGGAACTGGACAAGGCGATCGTGGTGGCTTCCGCCGCCAGCCTCAACTCGCAGGCGCTGGCTTTCGACATCGTGGGACGGCACGCCATCATCGCCGATCCGGACTGGAACGGCGGCGATTATTACGGAAGCGAACGCTCGCCGCACAAAGGCTTGTGCAGCGCGCGCAAGCTCGCCCATATCACCTATCTGTCGCAGCCGCTCATGGACACCAAGTTCGGCCGCGAAAAACGCCCGGAGTGGCTGAGCGCCGACCAAGCGTTCCGCAACGCGCTAGAACGTGATTTCAGCACCCTTTTCCAGGTCGAGAGCTATCTGCAATATCAGGGCGAGAAGTTCATACAGCGCTTTGACGCCAACTCGTACATGCACATAACCCTGGCCATGGACGAGTACGACATCGAAGAGAAACACGGCGCGCTCGAGGCGGCTTTCAAGAACATCTCGTCGCGCGTGTTGGTCGTCTCGCTCAGCGGCGACTGGTTGTTCACGCAGGAACAGTCAGAAGAGCTGGTCACGGCCATGCTGCGCCAAAAAAAGCAGGTCTCCTACTGCCATCTCGAAGCCGCCGCAGGCCACGACGCTTTCCTGACCCACACAGCGGACCTGCAGCGCGTCGTCAAAGCCTTCATGCCGTGCCCGCCGCCTTCACAAGTCCAGACCGAAGACAAGACCGCCCCGCGCCAATGGCAGATACGGCATTATCAAAAGGTCGTTGACCTCGTGCCGCCCGGTAGCCGTGTGCTGGATCTCGGCTGCGGCAACGGCTCGTTGCTCTGCATCTTGCGGCAGACGCGGAATTGCGAGGGCAACGGCGTGGAGATAGATGTCGAGCAGGTCATCAACGCCATCGGCGATGGTTGCGACATTCTGCTCGAGGACATCGACGACGGCCTCGCCATGATCCCCGACAACAGCTTCGACGTGGCGATCCTCAGCGAGACGCTGCAGACCATCAAGCGCCCGCGCGAGCTGCTGCGGCAGATCTTGCGCGTGGCGCGCGAGGCGGTGATCTCCTTTCCGAACTTCGCCTGCCTGGAGGTGCGCGCCCGCCTGCTGTTCAGCGGCAGGATGCCCAAAGGCAAGCAGATCCCGTTCGAGTGGTACAACACCCCCAACATCCACCTGTTCACGCTCAACGATTTCCTTAAGCTGTGCCGCGACGACCGCATCGAGGTCACCGACCTGATCTGCCAGGGTCGCGGTTTCGCCGAGAAGGCGCTGCTGGCCCTGGGCTGGAAAAACCTCGGGGCATCGAGCGTCATCGTAAGGATCAGGCAGGCGCCCGGCAACAAAGGCCGTTGAAAGCGCGCTTTAACCCGCGACCACCATTCGTTTTCATCAGTGGTTATAAACTTATGCTCCAGAGGCAAAGATTATGGAAAAGTGGCTGGAAACAAACCTCGCGAATCTGACCGAAAAACTCTCCCCGTGCCAGAACTGCCCGGTGGCCAACACGCAACGGGACGTGAACCTGCCGGGCACAGGCGCCGTGATCTCCCTGCTCGACAGCCTGCTGGGCGTACTTTATCCCGGATGCCACGGACACACTCCTCTGCTGCAGGAAAACTGTCAAACGCATCTGCGCGATACCCTGCGTGACATAGCGCTGACCTTGCGCGATCAGGCGCACCGCGCCTTGGAATACGCCTGCCGCCGCGCCAAATGCGAGGACTGCCGCGACTGCGAAGAAAAAGCCCGCCTCGCGGTCGCCGCTCTTTTGAACGGGCTGCCCGATATCCGTGACACGCTGCAGCAGGACATCCAGGCCGCGTATGAAGGCGACCCCGCCGCCATGTCCACCATGGAGATCGTCATGAGCTATCCGGGCCTGTATGCGATCACGGTCCACCGCATCGCGCACACCCTATACGCGCAAGGCGTGCCGCTGATACCGCGGGTCATGAGCGAGCACGCCCACTCCAAAACCGGCATCGATATCCACCCCGGCGCGGCCATCGGCCCCGGCTTCTTCATCGACCACGGCACGGGCGTGGTGATCGGCGAGACCTGCCGCATCGGCCGGCGCGTGAAGCTGTATCAGGGCGTTACGCTGGGTGCCCTGAGTTTTGCCAAGGACGAGAACGGCATGCTGGTCAAGGGAATCAAACGCCACCCGGACGTCGAGGACAACGTGGTGATCTATGCCGGCGCCACCATTTTAGGCGGCGACACGGTGATCGGACGGGGCGCGGTGATCGGCGGCAATGTCTGGCTGACCCACTCTGTGCCGCCGGGCGCCAAGGTCTACAACCAGACGCCCAGCCCGGTCATCCGCACCACCTAAAGCCGCAGATTTTAGATCCGCAGCGCGCGCGGCGCGCGGCTGAGCACCTCGCAGCCGGTGCGCGTCACCAGGATCACATCTTCAATGCGAACCCCCAGACGGCCGGGCACGTAGATGCCCGGCTCCACCGTCAGCACCATTCCCGGCTTCAGCTCGGTCACGCACGAGGCTGAAAAGCTGGGCGACTCATGCACTTCCAGCCCCAGACCGTGCCCCAGGCTGTGACCGAAGTATTCGCCATATCCGGCCCGCTCGATCACCCTGCGGGCGACCAGATCAATGTCACAACAGCGCCGTCCCGGGCGGATCGCGCGGACCGCCTTCCGGTTCGCCTCCAGGACGACCCGGTGGATCTCGGCCAGCTCCGGCGCGGGCGCCGCGCCGAGACACACCGTGCGCGTCAGGTCTGAACAGTAATGGTCGCGCCGCACGCCCATGTCGATCAGCAGCGCCTGCCCGGCGCGCAGCCGCGCCATGCCGGGCTGGTGATGGCACTCGGCCGCGTTGCGTCCGGCGCACGCCACCGTTTCAAACGCCTCGCCCTGACCCAGCGTTTCGGCCGCATTGCGCACCAGCCGCCGGACATCCCATTCGCTCAGGCCCGGCCTGACCTGCCGCAGCACCCGCGCCAGCGCCTCGTCGTTCGCCGCCACGGCCGCCCGCATCAGACTTTGTTCGGCGCGGGATTTGACCGTGCGCAAAGCCGCCACACCCTGGTCTATATTGACCCACTCCACATGCGGCAGAGCCTCTTTAAGCTCCAGGAAGCGCGCTGCCGGCATCTGCCCTTCATAACCCGCGCGGCGCCAGCCGCGGCCGCAGCCCGCGACCACTGCGGCCTCGTCCGCCGGACGCCAGATCTTTCCGGTCGGCATGAAGGTCAGGAGCTTTCTGGCGACAAGCAGGTAACGGAAATCGGTGTAGAAGGCCGGCCCGCCAGGCAGTTCAGAGAGCAACAGGCCGTTGGAAGACCTGACGCCGGTGAAATAATAGCGGTTGACCTCGGAAACAATGAAAAGCGCGTCCAGCCGCTGACGGCGCTGCCACGCGCGCAGCCGTTTGACACGCCCGGCGAATTCCGTGGCCGACAGATCACGCGCCGCGCCGCAAGCAGAAAAAGACATATCCAGTCACCCCGCACTTTTACGGCATATAGACCTTGAAGCGCATGAAACGCTGCGGCGCGTTCGTCACAGGCACGTTGTGCCAGTGCAATGCCTGATACCAGGTGTTGCTGTCAGCCCGCGGCAACTGCTCCGAGATGTTTTCAGTCGTCCAGTCCTGCAAAAGCAGGTCCGTGCAAGACTCGACCTCGAACCTGACCCCGGCGGCATCCGCGTCCTTGTTAATGCGGAAAGAGAGGGTCAGATAACCCGCCGTCACGCCGCCGAAAGGCAAACCCTCCGTGTCATGCACACGCGGATCGAGCCCCATCGCGAACTCCAGCGCGTTCGGGATGTTGTCGCCGTCGGGATCGTCTTCATCGCCTGTGATCAGACCTGCCGCCAGTTCCGTGTCATTAAAATAGAGCGACTGCCAGTTGGCGTAAGGCGCGAAATCGCCCGTCACCGCAATGTCGTCGATGCACACGCCATAACCGTTCCATGACAGAGCCTCGAAAGCGATAAAGTATGTGGCGGTCGGGTTCGGCAGGTCCACCGTGCGCTCCGTCCACGCGGGCGTGCTCGAGTGAAACGCGGCAAGGAATTGCCAGGCATCCGTGGGGTGTGTGCGATAATAGATGTTGAGCCAGTCCTGCTTTGTGCTGTAAGGCGCCATGCAGTGCCAGAAGGTCAGCTTCGTGTTGGGCGTGTTCGTCCCCAGGTTCAGCATTGGGGTAACGAGCTTACTGGTCGACTGACTGCCCTGGAAGCAGGCGTTGTACTGACCGCCGTGCGCCGCGGCGGGCTTGGGATTGACAAGCGGGCTGCCGGCGCGGAAGGTCCACGAGGCCGTCCCGATGAACGGCTCGATTGTCCAGCCCTCAGGCATCGCGCCGCCGTGCTCGAAGCCTTCGCTGAAAGGCATCGGGTCCGGACTCATGATCTTGAGCGAGAAGCGTTTGGTCGAGGCCTTGCCGTCCGCCCCGGCCACACGCACGCGGAACTCACGCACACACGACGCCGCCGGAGCCCCGCTGATCACCCCGGTCTCTACACCAAGCTCCAAGCCCGGCGGCAAGGAGTTTGAAACCACCGTCCAGCTATACGGCGCCGCGCCGCCGGTCGCTTCAAGAGCGCAAGAATAAGCTATCCCGGTCAGGCCGTCCCGCAGGACCGGGTCTGTCAATATCACTGGCGCGGCGGTGGAGACCTTGATCCGCATGTCGTCAATGCAAACCCCGTACCCGGAGAGCGCGTTGCCCTCAAAAGCGATGCGATATGTGCTGCTGGGGTCCGGCAACAGCATGGTGCGCTGCGTCCATTCGGTCACGTTGGCCGTGAATGTGGCCAGCAGGTTCCAGGCGTCGGCGGACGAGCGCTTGTAGAGGACGCGCAGTTGATCCTGCCCGCTGTCCCGCCCCTCCATGCAGTGCCAGAACGTCAGCCGGCATTCGCCCGGAACCTGGCCCAGATCGATCCACGGCGACACCAGACGTGTCTTTTTGTCAGGCGCGCTCGACTCCCATGTGGCGAACAAGAATGCGTTGTAGTTGCCGCTCACGGGCTGCGGCGGATGACCGTAGTGCCCGCCGTATTGGAAACGCCACGACAGAGCGCCAGTGACAAACTCCTGCGTCCATCCGAGCGGCATCAGGGCGCCGCGTTCGAAATCCTCGGCATACACATCGACCAGCGGCAGTGCCACGCCCAGGTTGAAGACTTTAACCGCGGTCTTGTTCTCGCTGTCGGCCACCTGCACCGTGAACGAAGCGGCCTGCACGTTCGACGAAAGCCCCGTGATCAGGCCCGCTGCATTCATCTCGAAGCCGGCCGGCAAGGCGCCGCCGGTCACCGCATAGGTGTATGGCGGCACGCCGCCTTCCCCTTCAAGCTGGCAGACATACGGTATTTCGACGGTCGCGGACGGCAGGGGGTCCGGATTAGCTATGCCCAGGGGAGGCGTCGGATCCCAGATCGTCACATCGTCCACGCAAACGCCGTAGCCGTATTGGGCGGTGCCCTCAAAGGCCAGGTAGCCGGTACGCGACGGAGCGGGCAGATCGAGCGTCCGCCGCGTCCAATAGAAAACCGGATCGGTATATGTGGCGACCAGTTCCCACTCGCTCTCCCAAGAGACTTTGTAATAAACCCGCAGCGCGTCGGTCCTGCCGGCCCACTTCTCCATGAAATGCCAGAAGGTCACGCGCGCCGCCTGGGCCTCCGCGCCGAAATCCAGCATGGGGGAAACCAGCCGGGCGACCGACTGAGTAAGCGTGTTAACCGACATGCAGGCATTGTATGCCCCGCCGTGCGGCGTGGGCGCCCGACCGTTCGGGCTGCCGTAAGAGAAAGACCAGGACGATCCGCCGCTCACCAGTTCCTGAAACCAGGCTCCCGGGATCTTGCCGTTGTGTTCGAAATCCTCCGTCAGCGGCAGGGCCGGATTCGGCAGGATCGTGATCGAGAACTCGTTGGTGGAGAATCCGTTGTTTGCGCCTGTAACCGTCAGTGTGAAAGTCGCCTTCCCCGCTGCCGCCGGAATGCCGCTGATCAAACCGCCGACGTCCAGTTCCAGCCCTGCCGGCAAACTGCCGTCGCTGACCTGCCATGTGTATGGCGGCTTGCCTCCCGCCGCGCCCAACGCAAGACTATACGGTGTGCCGACCCATCCGCCGGACAGGGTCCCTTTGCGCAGCATCACCGGCGGCGTCGGCGTGAACTTGAAAGTCATTTCCGGGCTGTTAGGGCTGAATTTTTCGGCAACCATGTAGGAGAGCGATCCGTCCCACCAGCAAGCTTTGGGCGTGGAAGTGTCTTTAAAGACATTGGCATAAGCCGCTGAAGGATTGCCTTCATAATACAGGTCTGCGTCATCGCCGTAGTTGACATAATTCTGCAGGTCCCAAAGGTTGTCGGCCTGCACTAGGGTGCATTCATAATTCTTATGCGCGGTGTTGTACACCATGCTCTGATCGTCTCGGTTGCCACGCTCGTCGATATGCCAAACCGCCACACCGGACCCTGGTATGTTAGCGTCGCGTCCGGACTGCTGGCGGTTCTCGAAAAGATAATACTCCGTGGGCGTCCCGGGCTTTTGAAACCGGTAAAACTTGTTGAAGTCAGGATGCCCTGGCTCAGACGCCACCGAGGCATCAACAAAATCACTGTCTGTGACCTCAATCGTTGTCGCCCACCCTGCGGCGTATTTCAGGTAGGCGCAATGCTGCGGCGGGTTGTTGCCGAACAAGGTGCCGGAATTCATCAGGCAGAAGAGCCCGGCGCCGCCGGTCGAGTCGTAATCATAATCATATATGTCCGGGAAGCCGCAGAGCATGTGGCTGTTCTCGTGCGCGAAGGTGGCGATCTCCAGAGCGTCTCCGATGTTGGAGACCTGATAGTTAAGGAGGCGCAGGCCACCCGGCGAGAGCTCGATCGGCGTGTCGAGCATGGAATAATGCGGCCACAGGCCCGCGGCCCAAACGCCCCCGTTTCCCCCCGCGTAAAAAACGCTGCATGCCGCGACCGCCTCGAAATCCTCATCGAATTCAACCCCGAAAATGTTCTCGTTCGCCATCCGCGTGGTCAGGTTCGCGAATGTCGGCAGGATCTCGGTCTCATAATTCGGCAACGCCTTCATGATGCTCACCGCGTCCGCTATCATCTGTCGCGCGTTCTCGCCCGCATCTTTAGTCCAGTCGTTGTAAAAGCTTTTGGGATGCACCGAGTTCGGAATGCGGATATACAACGTGACGACTTGTGTGAAGTTGAGCTGCCCGTTAGAAACATCCGCGAAATACTTTTTGACCGAGCCGTTGTTGCCGTGTCCGGTGTAGTCGTCGCCGTTGCAGAACTCCACGATCTCTGCCTGCGCGATGGTTGCCGGGTCATCGTCGAAATCAATCAGCAGGCACAGCCCTATTTTGTCCCCGATGGTTTCGAAGGACGGCGGCGCCATGAGAATTGGCCCGTCATTCAGCGCGGCGTCGCGCAAAGCCTTTTGGTCTTTAAGCTTTTGCCAGCGCTGCGAGACCCCGACTCGCGCGTCCCATTCCTGACGGCGCTCCTGCGCCTTCTGGCGGGCGGCCTCGACCGTGATCCTAAGATGTTTAGCAAGCCCGAGGGCGGCCGGGTTGTCGCGGCCGACCGTCAAAGCGGTAGGCTCCAGCTCCGTGCCGTCAGCAGACAGCGCGGCATAGACATAGGCCCTGGCGCCGGGATCGAAAACCACGGTATAGCCGTCGAGGGTCTCGAAGTCCGCATGGAAATCATCGCCCTCGCCCCACAGGGCGATCCCCCGTCCGTCAGGCTGGGTGAAGCTGATCGTCTTGGCGAACGGCGCGGCCTGCGACAACGACGCCAGCAGCAAAAAAACTCCCGTCAAAAAGGAGGCCGCTCTGTTTTTGGTCACTGTCATACCGTTAAAATCAAGGTTTTCTCAATAACGAAAAGCGCTGAGATCGAGGTTTTAGGCGGCCCGCCTTACACGGCGGGCCGCCATTCTCGGCCGCTGTTCACTGGACCAGGCGTATGCGGAAGAAGCCGCTTTCGGGGCTGAGGTTCTGCAGCACGGCCTCCTCCAGCCGCACCGACAGCGACCGCACTCCGGCGACCGGCACGGTGCCACGGCACACCACGATCCAGTCGGCGTCGGACAGCGACCGCTTGTAAAGGATCTCGTAATCCCGCGTCTCTTCCGCCGCCATGCTCGAAAGCAGCGGCAACATCGCGCTGCTCTCCGTTGCAGGCTGCGCCACGCCGAAATCAAAGTTGACGATCGGCGCCGTGTCCGAGACCAGATCCAGACCGGTCAGGTTCAGCGTCAGGAACACGTTGGGGTCAAACCCGAGCGTGACCTTGTCGCCATCGCTGAAACCGTCGCCGGAGGACGAAGTCGCGCTGGCGTCCGTCCCCAGCGTCATCTCGAGCAGATCGCCCAGGCCATCCTCATCCTGGTCTGTGGTGCCGGTTGACATGGTCAGGAAGAACGCCGTCACGTGCAGGCCGGTGGCGCTCAGGGTCGGGTTGATCTCGGTGTCCGGCGCGTTGCCGGTCGCAGGCCCGGTCAAGGACAGGAAATCGGCGCTGGCCGGGTTGGTCTGGAACTCCCAGGCGTCAGGGAACCAGTCCTGATCCGTGTCGGCGTCCTCGATCACAATGTCAACCACCTCCGACACGGCCGCGTAAGCGACCGATATCGCGCGCGGATCGTAGGGCTTTTCTGTGAGGCCGTAGTAATTGGCGTAACCCCAAGACTCCCAGATGTCGCGTTTGCCGTTCTGGTTGTGGTCGATGAATGCCCGCATGTAGTACGCGCGGTGTTTCGAGCTGGGCACCAGCCCTTTCAGGATCGCGTTCACCGTCGGCGCGTTGCCGGACGTCAACGCCGTCAGGTCGGTGCCGGCCAGCGTGTACTCGGCCTCAGGCAGACCCGCGAAGGCGGCGTTGTCATAG
>CAYRZP010000078.1:0-10174 GCA_964428885.1 uncultured Lentisphaeraceae bacterium | reverse complement strand
CGTCCTGCGCGCCGGTCAGCACCGCGTACAGGCTGGTGCCCGGCTGCGGCGTCAGGCCCAGGCCGCTGGTGGCGTTGGCCTGCGGGTCCAGGTCTATCACCAGCACCGTTTTTTTCATCTGCGCGAGCGCGGCGGCCAGGTTGACCACCGTGGTGGTCTTGCCGACGCCGCCCTTCTGGTTCGCGATCGCGATAACGCGGGTGTTTCTGGCATTCATGGTTTAATCATCCCTATCTCACGGGCGTAGGCGAACATGCCGCCCGCGGATATCACCGGCGCGACCGCCCCGACCGGCTTGAGAGCATAAACCTTGTTGTCCGGCAGGCGCGTGATGGTATTTTTCGCGATGTCCACCTCGGCCTCGTCGCCGGTCCGGAACACCTCGCACAGCCGCTGCTCAGACTCCAGCGGGAAGATCTCTCCGGTGGCTACGGAGTTTCGGAAAAAAATGCGCGCGTAGCTCTCCGCCACCACGGCCTTGGCTCCGGCCGCGCCCAGCGCGATCGGCGCGTGCTCGCGCGACGAGCCGCAGCCGAAATTGCGCCCGCCGATCACGATCGGATACGGCGTGGTGCCGTCCGCGTTGCAGGCGAACTTCGGGAAGGTGTCCGGCAGGCCGGCCAGCGCGTACGACCCGAGCTTGCGATACTCCTCGGGAATCGTCGGCACCAGGTTGAGGTAACAGGCCGGAATCAGAAGATCCGTGTCAATGTTGTCGCCAAGCACGTAAACCGGCCCGCGAATCAGGTTTTCTTTAGACATAAACCACTCTCCAGTCAAAAAAACTACATACGTTCACAGGTCGCGCGGGTCGGTGATGCGCCCGGTCACCGCCGTCGCCGCCGCGGTATAAGGCGACGCCAGATAAATTTGCGAATCTTTCGACCCCATGCGCCCGATGAAGTTGCGGTTGGTGGTGCTGACCACCACCTCGTTGCCGCGCGTTCTGCCGAAGGTGTCGACCGGCCCGCCCAGGCACGCCGCGCATGACGGCGGCGCGATCGGCTCGACCCCGGCCGCCTCAAGAATTCCGCGTAGGCTCTGCCCCTCGACCTTGGTCTCGTCCAGCCCCCGCTCGACCGTCCTTGTGGCAGGCACGATCAGTGTGCGGACCTTAACCCGCCGCCCCTTCAGCACCTTGGCGGCCATGATGAAGTCATCGAGCTTGCCGCCGGTGCAGGACCCGATGTACACCTGGTCAACCTTCACGTCGCGGCAGGCGCGGGCCAGGGCCTTGTTGTCCGGCAGGTGCGGACGCGCGACGACCGGCTCAAGCTTGGAGACGTCATAGACCCGCTCGGACGCGACTTTGGCGCCGGCGTCGCCGTAGACCGGCTCGAACGGCTTCTTGGTGCGCGCGTTCACGTAGTCCAGCGTCTTCGCGTCCGGGGCGATGATCCCGTTCTTGGCGCCGGCCTCGACCGCCATGTTGCAGACCGTGCAGCGCTCGTCGATGCTCAGCCCGGCGATCGCGGAACCGGCGAACTCCATGGCGCAATAGGTCGCCCCGTCCACGCCGATGTCGCCGATGATGTGCAGGATCAGATCCTTGGCCGACAGCCACGCCGGCATCTCGCCGTCCAGCACGAAGCGCATGGTCTGCGGCACCTTTACCAGCAGTTTCCCCGTGCCCAGAATGAAGCCCGCGTCGGTGTTGCCGATGCCGGTCGAGAAAGCGCCGAGCGCCCCGTGCGTGCAGGTGTGCGAGTCAGTCCCGAAGATCGTCTCGCCGGGCCGCACGTGCCCCAGCTCCGGCAAAGCCACGTGGCAGACGCCGCAATAGCTTTCCGTGCCGGGATCGTAAAAGTAAGGCAGCCCCTGTTCTTTCACAAAGGCTCGCAGGGTGTCGACATTGCGGTGAGCCTTCTCGTCCGCCGTGTAGATGTAGTGGTCCGGCAGGATCACGATTTTCTCGGGATCGAACACGCGGGCCGACGCGCCGAACTCGCGGCGGAAGATCCCGATCGTCCCCGGCCCGCAGACGTCATGCGTCAGCAGGATGCCGGCGTTCACCCAGATGTTGTCGCCGGGAGTCACGATCTTCGCGCCCGATTCGCGGGCCAGGATTTTTTCAGTGATGGTCATCTTGTTCCACGCGCCCTTTTTTTAGTGCCAGACAAAATTATCAACTATTCTATGAGGGATTGCATTTGGTTGCGGGCTACCCGCGCATTAAATCCGGCCTTTGATCAAGCTGAAGAAACGGTCCTGGTACCTCTCGAACAGGCCGTTCTCCTGCAGCAGCCGCCCCAACGGCTTGATCAGGCTGGAGTCTTTGGCGGCGGCCTGAAAACCCTTCTCGACCTCATCCCGCAACCCGGCCGGAACACCGTCCTCCAACTCGAACATGCGGCGCTCCTGCAGCTCGCGGATATTGGCCTGCGCCGAGTTCTGGATCACGTTCCAGAAGAGCTTGACCAGGCAGACGTCCCACGGGTCGTCCACGCCTTTGATCACGGCACAGAACGGATCCTTGTTGGCGGCCAGGCTCTGCTTGACGCGCTCCAGCACAGCCTCGGCCGAGTCCGTCAGCACCTGCTCGCTGAACGCCTCCTGCTTCAAAGTGTAACCGTAGCGCAATATGCGGACCGAGTCCTCGTGCTCTTTCAGCCACTCCAGATACTGCCGGGCCTGTTCGCCAAAACCTTCCAAGACTGTCGTGGAGTAGGACGAGGGCGTGATGATCTGCGGCCGCAAGGCCTGCATCCGCCCCTCGCGCACACGCACCTTGCCCACCGAGTCCATCAGCTCGCTGACCATGTGGTAGTTGATGATGGTGTTGCCGAAAGTCTCGATGTGACGTTTCGGGGACACCATGATCTCCGTGTTGTTGACGGCGAACCAGAAATCAAACTGTGTCGGTCTCTTGCTCATAGGAAGTTATAATAATAACAAAAAGCAGATGCGTTGTCACCCGAGCCGACTGACCCGCTCACGGTCAAGCAACGCTTGACCCTCCCGTCTTCGCGTGCCCCGGCCGCAGTGCCGGGAGGGACGAGCGCCCGCTCGTCCGAGCGCAATGCCAACGGGCAGCGCTCAGCGTCTGCCTTCCTCCATCACCGCCGCCTCGCCTTCTTTCAGCACGCGCGAAACCGCGCCGCGCGCGATCTCGACCGGCACCTTGGGCGCGATCTCAACCACGAAGGTGTTTTCGCGGGCCTCGACAATGACGCCTATGAAGCCGCCCGCGAACATCACGCGCTGGCCGGCGCGCAGCTCCGCGATCATGCGCAACCGTTCCTTCTCCTTGCGCTGCTGCGGACGGATCATCATGAAATAAAAAATGCCGAAAACCAGCACCATCGGCATCAGCATACCGCCCAACCCGCCGCCTAACCCGCCTTGCGCCGCCTGCGCCACAAACATCGCTGAACTCATAATCATCTCCTGTTCTCTTTAAAAAAACTCACGCCCGCGATTTCAGACCGTCCGGCCGCAAAACCGCCGCCAGCTCCCTGCGCCACTCGCCGAAACAGCCAGCGTTGATCGCCTCGCGCATCTCGCGCATAAACTCCAGATACCTGTGCATGTTATGGATGGTCAGCAGACGCACCCCCAGTATCTCGCCGACATTCAACAGGTGCCGCACATACGCCCGCGAGAAATTGCGGCAGCAATAACAGCCGCAACCCTCCTCCACCGGGCGCTGGTCGGCCTTGTACGAGCCGCCCTTGACCGGATAAGCCCCCTTGCGCGTGTAAGCCGTGCCGTGGCGCGCCACGCGCGTCGGGATCACGCAGTCAAACATGTCCGTCCCGCGCGCGACCGACTCGCACATCTGGAACATGTCGCCCAGCCCCATCACATATCGCGGCCGCCCCGGCGGCAGGCAACGCGTCCCGTCTTCGACGCCGCGCAGCATCACGTCCTCTGGCTCGCCCACGCTGACGCCGCCCACGGCATAGCCGTCGAACCCCATCGCGGCAAGCTCTCTGGCGCAGCGCTCGCGCAGGGCCGCGTACTGGCCGCCCTGCACGATGCCGAAAACCAACTGCCCCGGCGCGCGCTCCTGCTCAAGGCATTGCGCTGCCCATGATAGGGTCTTGCCGACCGAGTTACAAGCGTATTGTTCGTCACAAGGGTATGGCATGCACTCGTCGAAACACATGGCGATGTCCGAACCGAGCGTGCGCTGCACCGCCATGGCCTCGACCGGCCCCAGAAAGAACTTGGCACCGTCAATATGCGAGTTGAACTCCACCCCGTGCGCTTTGATCTTGCGGAGCTTGTTCAGGCTGAAAACCTGAAAGCCGCCGCTGTCGGTCAGGATCGGGCCACGCCATCCCATGAAATTGTGCAGCCCCCCGCACGCGGCCATGACATCCATGCCCGGACGCAGCAGCAGGTGATAGGTGTTGCCCAGGATGATGGACGCGCCCAGCGCTTCCAGGTCGCGCGGCTCGAGAGCCTTGACCGTGGCCTGCGTGCCCACCGGCATGAAGACGGGGGTCTCCACCTGGCCGCGCGCCGTCCACAGCCGTCCCGTCCGCGCGCCGGTGTGCCGGTCTTCAATGATTATCTCGAAGGTGCCGGGCAAGGGATCGCTTTTCCCGCCAACCGACGCGTCACCTGTCGGACGCCCTGTGTCACGAACGGTA
Organism: uncultured Lentisphaeraceae bacterium; assembly: GCA_964428885.1. Classification (GTDB taxonomy): domain Bacteria; phylum Verrucomicrobiota; class Kiritimatiellia; order RFP12; family UBA1067; genus JAQVQN01. The sequence continues at coordinate 5,576 of CAYRZP010000078.1, read as the reverse complement.
ATTGGGGGCCTCTTTGATGATCTTCACGTCATGCGGATGGGCCTCGCGCATGCCCGCGTTGGTGACACGGTAGAAATAACCTTCACGCTTTAGCTCTTCGATCGTCCGCGCGCCGTTGTAGCCGAGCGCCGAGCGCAGGCCGCCGCAGAACTGGGTCATGATTTTCTTTACCGAGCCGGCCAGGGGCACGATACCCTCGATGCCCTGCGGCACCAGGTCATCGTCCTTGACGTTGTCCTGACCGTACCGCTGACGGCTGCCCTTGCCCTCTTTCATCGCGGCGAGGCTGCCCATGCCGCGGTAGACCACATAGTGCCGCCCCTCGTGAATGATCTTCTCGCCGGGGCTCTCGTCAGTGCCGGCCAGGATCGACCCCAGCATCACGGTGTCCGCGCCCGCGACCAGCGCCTTGGGCACATCGCCGGAAAGCCGGATGCCGCCGTCCGCGATCACCGGCACCGCGTCGCCCACCGCCTGCGCCGCATTATAGACCGCCGTGACCTGCGGAATGCCCACGCCGCAGACCACGCGGGTGGTGCAGATCGAACCCGGACCGATGCCGACCTTGACCGCGTGGGCACCGGCCTTGACCAGCGCCAGCGCGCCGTCGCCCGTGGCCACGTTGCCGCCGACCACATCTATGTCTGGATAATGGGCTTTGATCCACGCGACCATGTCGAGGATGCCTTTGGAATGGCCGTGCGCGCTGTCCACCACCGCGACATCCACCTCTTCATCCGCCAGCCGCTCCATCCGGTCGTGGTCGCCAGCGCTCACCGCCGCCGCCACGCGCAGACGGTAACGGCTGTCGCGCGTGTAGAGCGGCTGGGCGTTCTCGACCAGTTCCAGCACGTCCGTGAAGGAGTACAGGCCGACCAGCCGGTTGTCGCTGTCCACCAGCGGCAGCTTGCCGATCTTGTTCGCCATCATGATGTTGTACGCTTGTTCCAGTGTCGTTTCCGGCGCGGCAGTGATGACCTTGGTGGTCATCGCCTCGGAAACCTTGACCGCCGTCTTCTTGGCAAAACGCATGTCGCTGGAAGTCACGATCCCCGCCAGCCTGTCTTGGTCGTCAAGGATCGGGAACCCGCTGAAAGACAGGTTGTGCTCCTCGCGGTAATTACGCACGTACTCCAGCGTGTCGCCCATCCGGAAGGCCACGGGCTTCATGATCAGGCCGTTCAGGTAGTGCTTCACGCGGCTGACATGCTGCGCCTGGATCTCGGGCGGCAGGTTCTTGTGGATCACGCCGATTCCGCCGAGCATAGCCATGCTGATGGCCATGCCGGCCTCGGTGACAGTGTCCATGGCCGCGCTCACAAAGGGAATGTTGAGAGTGATGCGGCTCGTGAAGCGCGTCGCCAGCGAGGTCTCGTCCGGCAGAAAGCTGGCATACCGCGTCACCAGCGTCACGTCGTCGAAGGTCAGCCCTTCGAACGGGAATTGTTTCATGAACGCGGTCACTTGCTTGTTGACGTGCATAAATGCCCCATTCCTTTCAATTCCCGTTATTATATAACCCATTTGCGCCCGCGTGGCAATTACGAAATCAGGGGAATCAGCGCGTTTTCATTTGAACTGTTGTCGTGCGGTTAATTTTGCGCTTCACGCGCGCTGATTTACGCCTTGCCCGGCATGTCGGCCGCTGTCATAATATCGTCCCATGTCGACCTTATCGCACAATCACGGCGCCAAGACCGTCAAGCCGAGCCGCCTGACGCGCGCCCGCAATAAGGTTTTCATCGGCCTGATGCTGGTCACGCCGGTCATGGCCACGCTGTGGATCTTTAATTTCATGCTCAGGTTCACGACCTCCTGGTTCCCAAGGCACCTGCTGCCGAAAAAGGTCGACGACCTGCTGGGCGGATATCTGCTGCAGCTGATCGTGCTGATCCTGCTTTTGCTGGTTTTATACTTTTTGGGCGAACTCGCCCACAATTTCCTCGGCAAACGCCTTTACAACCTGGCCGACCGCATCTTCTCCGGCATACCCATCATCAGAAACATCTACTCTTTTGTCCGCCAGCTCTGCGAATGGGTCGCAAAAAGCCGCAACACCATGTTCAACGCGGTCGTGCTGGTCGAGTACCCCCGCAAGGGCTGTTACGCCATCGGCATGGTGACCGCCAACTCCAACCCGGCCCTCTCCAGCAAAATCAAGGATGATGACGGCTCGCCGCTGGAGTGCGTCAACGTCTTTGTCGCCACCACCCCCAACCCCACCTCGGGGTTCTTCATAATTGTGCCCAAGCGCGACACCATCCCGCTGGACATCGACATAGCGGATGCCATCAACCTGATCATCTCGGCCGGCGCCATCCTTCCAGAAAAAACCACCGTCGGCAACGGCAACTCGATGCTCCAGATCATCGACGCGCTGATCATGAAGCACCGCGACGACAGCGCCGGGCCGCCCGCCGGCACGCGTACGCCATGATTATACACACAGAGGCGACCGCGCTGCAGATCCGGCCCTGGTCTAAAACATCGCACATGGTCACGTGGCTGACCCCAGATTACGGTCGTATCGTGACATCCGTCAAAGGCGCCTGCCGCCCCAAGAGCGCCTTTCTGGGACAATACGACCTTTTCTACACCTGTGACCTGCTCTTCTACCGCAGGGAACGCGACGGCGTCCATTCCATCCGCGAGTGCTCGCCCAGCGCTCTGCGCGAGCCGCTCCGCCACTGCTGGCGCTGCGCCACCGCCGCCGCCTACCTGGCCGACATCACCGCCCGCGTGACCGTCAGCCATCAGGAGGCCGCCGCCGTCTACAACCTGTTGAACCGCACGCTCGACACCCTACCCCGCGTGCCACGTCACGGCCTGAAAGAGGCGATTCTCCTCTACGAGGCCAACCTGCTCTCCAGGCTCGGCCTCGCGCCCAACCTGAGTGTATGCCCCCATTGCCACCCCCCAGACCGCCAATGGCTGCGCTTCTCCCTGCCGTCAGGCCGCTTTGCCTGCCCGCACCTGACGCGGGCCGCTCCCGGCGAGACCACCGTAGCCCTGCACCGCGACGTGCGCAAGCTCCTTATGGACATGCTTGACAAGCTTCCAGGCCCCACAAGCGCAGAAGCCGCCACGTCCTTTGAACTGAACATTTTTCGCGCCCCCCCGCATCTTCTGCTTGGCTTATCCCGATTTCTTGGTATGTTTATTGCGTTTCATCTCGAGGTGCCGCCGGCTGTCCGGCGCGTCACGTTCGAGATGTTAGATAAAACACCGGCACGGAAAACCGCGCCATTGGAGACAAATTCACCATGAATTGCGCACCCTTAATCTGCACGACAATCGCATCGCTTCTGATCATGTCCGCAGGATGCAAGAAAAACGCAAAGCCCGGCGACGTTGCCGCAACAAAACCGCACGCGGTCGAGCAGCCCGCGCCCGAACCGAAAGACCCCAACGAGGCCGTCGCCTCAGTCAACGGCAAAACCTACCTCCGCAAGGACATGGAGAAGATCGTCAATGCGCTGATCAAGGCCCAGAACATCCCGGCCGAGCAGCAGGAAGACGCCCGGAATCAGTTGGAACAGCGCGTGACGTACAGTTTCATCATGAAAACCCTGCTTCTCGACGAGGCGCAGAAGCAGTCGGTCGCAGTGACCGAGGAAGACCGCAAGGAGCAGATGGACAAGATCGCCAAGGCGCTCAAGCCCCAGAATAAAACCTTGGAAGATTATCTCAAGGATTCCCCGCTAGGCGAAGAGGCTGCGCGCGCCGAGATCGAAGAAGGTTTGCTCATCGACAAACTGATCAAGAAGATGGTCGTTGACAAAATCGCCGTCGCCAAGGAAGATGTTACAAACGAAATCGCGGAGATCGAAAAGCGCAATGCCGATGTCGTCGCCAAAAACGCCGGACTGGCCGCCGCGAACGCGGAAAAGAAAGCGAAAATCGAGGACATCAAAAAGCAGTTGGACAACAACGCTGACTTTGCGGAACTGGCCGCGAATAACTCTGATTGCCCCAGTGGCAAAAAAGGCGGCGATCTGGGCGAGTTCACCCGCGGCCAGATGGTAAAACCCTTCGAAGACGCCGCTTTCTCGCAGGAGATCGGCAAGGTCGGCGATATCGTCGAGACCCGCTTCGGCTACCACCTGATCAAGGTCACGGCCAAATCACCGGCCCGCGAGGCGAAGGGCGACGAGCCCGCCAAACCGGAAACCGTCACGGCCTCGCACATCCTGATCAAGACCGAGCAGCCGCAGACCCCGCAGACGGTTCCCTCCGCCGAACAGGTTGAGGAGCAGCTCAAGCAGCAGAAGTCCCGCGAGGCCGTCATGAAGTATATCGACGGACTCAAGGCCGGCGCCAAGATCGAGACCGTCTTCAAGGAAATGCAGCTCTAGACGCCACCGGTCACATGCGCAGTAATCGCAAGCGCGGGAGCCCGAGGCCCCGCGCTTTATTTTACAAGCGATAATTGAACGATGAAGCTGACATCGGAGTTCCACTCTTATTTCATGCGCCTGGCCTTGCGCGAGGCTGGGGCGGCGGCGGAAGCCGGCGAAGTGCCGACCGGCTGCGTAGTCATCAAGCGCCCTGAAACTGCGGACCGTCCGCTGGCAGCCGTGAAAGTGCTGGCGCGCGCCCACAACCAGACCGAGACCCTAAAGGACGCCACGGCCCACGCGGAAATGATCGCGCTCACCCAGGCCTCTGCCGCGCTCGGCGATTGGCGGCTGGCGGACACGGTCCTGTATGTCACCAAAGAACCGTGCCCCATGTGCGCGGGGGCCATCGTGCTCGCGCGCGTGCCGCTAGTGGTCTGGGGCGTTTCGGACCCCAAGCGCGGCGGGCACACGGTCTTTTCCATCCTTGACCATCAGGGCCTTAACCATCGCCCGGAGATTATACGCGACGTGCGGGAAGACGAATGCCGCGCGCTGCTGCAGGACTTTTTCCGTGAACGCCGCGCGGCGCAAGACTCCTGAAAGCGGCACTCCGCGGCTGGCTCACGGCCGCGCGTCTGATTCTAGGCGCGGCTTGCCGCCTTCTTTCAAAAGGCGCTTCAAACCCACGCCTTCCATCACGCGCCCGGCTTCGAGATACAGGTCAGCCAGCCCTTGGGCTAATTCGCGGTTATCCCAGCCCGTGATCTCGCAGGCCCGCTCCGCCAGTTTCAAGGCGGACGGGATATCCTTGTCCTCGCGCTCTTTCGCCATCAGCGTTTTTGCCGCCAAGAACATAGCCTCGGCGTTGTCCGGCTCGCGCGCCATGATTTCACGGTACTGACGGTCGGCCTCGCGGTACTCGCCGACCGTCACAGCCACCTGCGCCAGCTCCAGCCTGTATCCGGTCTGCTCGGGCGCGAAAGCCACCGCCCGGGCGAAATGCAGGTAGGCGGCGTCAGTCTCGCCGCGCGCGCGCAGGCAGTACCCCATGCCGTAATGCGAGCGGGCCGTCCCCGGCGTGAAGGAGAGTATGTTCTCGTAACAGCGCAACGCCCCGTTAAATTCGCCGATGGCGATCCTGCGCCGCCCCTCCAGTTCCAGCGTCTCGGCGAAGTGCGTCAGCAGCGCTTCGCGCGGACTCGCCGCGGCCGCCGCCCTTAAGGCCGCCATGCCCTC
>CAYRZP010000077.1:0-10282 GCA_964428885.1 uncultured Lentisphaeraceae bacterium | reverse complement strand
ATGTTCATGGACATGACGCCCGCCATCCTGATCTTCACGCCGATCCTGCTGCCGGTCGTGCGCGGGCTGGGGCTGTCCGACATCCATTTCGGCATCATCCTGATCGCCAACCTCTGCATCGGCCTCTGCACCCCGCCTGTCGGCACCTGCCTCTTCATCGGTTGCGGCGTGGGCCGGACGACCATCGCCAAGGTCACGGTCAAGGCCCTGCCCTTCTTCCTCGCTATGATCATCGCGCTGATGCTGATCACTTACATCCCTTGGTTCTCCCTCGTGATCCCAACCATGTGCGGGCTTCTGAAATGATCCCCCGCTTAACCCTGCAACCCTGAAACCCTGGAACCAGCCCGCCTAGCGGGCGATGGAACCCTATAACCTTGGAACCTTCAACACTATGTCTTTAGGAGTCGGTATCGTCGGACTGCCCAACGTCGGCAAGTCAACCCTGTTCAACGCCCTGACGCGCGCCCAGAACGCTGAGGCGGCCAATTACCCGTTCTGCACCATCGAGCCCAACAAGGCCACGGTGCCCTTGACCGACGCGCGTCTCGACGCCCTGGCCGCGATCGCCGAACCGGCGCAGGTCATCAAGGCCACCGTCGATTTCATCGACATCGCCGGGCTCGTGCGCGGCGCCAGCCACGGCGAGGGCCTGGGCAACAAATTCCTGGCCAACATCCGCGAGTGCGACGCGGTGCTGCAGGTGGTGCGCTGTTTCACCGACGACGACGTGGTGCATGTCGAGGGCGGCATCGACCCCATCCGCGACATCGAGATCGTCGAGACGGAACTGGTGCTGGCCGACATGCAGTCGCTGGAGAAAAGGATCGACCGCGTCGGACGCCAGGCGCGCGGCGACAAGGAACTGCGCAAAGAGGTCGAAGCCATGGAACAGCTCATGCGCCACCTCAACGACGGCAAGCCCGCCCGCGCTTTCCCGCGCGAGCCCGCCGATCCCGTCGTGAACGCGCTGAAAGACCTACAGCTCCTGACCGACAAGCCGGTGATCTACTGCGCCAACGTCGACGAGAACGATCTTGCGGCAGAGAATGAACAGGTCAAGCGCGTCAAAGATTTCGCCGCTGGCAGGAACTGCGACGTCGTGGTGATCTCCGCCAAGATGGAGTCGGATCTGGCCGGGCTGTCCGACGCCGAGCGCGATGATTTCCTGGCCTCGTACGGGCTGAAGGAGAGCGGGCTGGAGCAGACCGCGCGCATGGCCTACCACACGCTGGGGCTCGCCAGTTACTTCACCGCCGGGCCCAAGGAGGTCCGCGCCTGGACCTTCCGGCGCGGCTGGACCGCTCCCAAGTGCGCGGGCGTCATACACACCGATTTCGAACACGGTTTCATCCGCGCCGAGGTCATCTCTTTCGACGATTATGTCAGCCACAAGGGCGAAGCCGGCGCCAAGTCCGCCGGCGTCATGCGCGTCGAAGGCAAGGAGTACACGGTGCGCGACGGCGACGTGATGCACTTCCTCTTCAACGTCTGACGCATCCGCCCCCGCTCTACCAGCATAAGCGTCATTCCCGCCTGCCCTTTATTCCAAACGGCATCATTGCGCCCAGATATGCTACAAGCCGGTTTGCCGCGCACGCAATTCTTCCACAAGCGCCACGCCGTTGCTCGTCCCGATGCGCGTCGCCCCCGCGCGGATCATCGCCAGCGCGGCGTCCAGCGTCCGCACGCCGCCTGAGGCCTTGACGCCCATTGAAGGGCCTGCGGCTTCGCGCATCAACCGCACATCCTCCACCGTCGCGCCGCCCGCCCCGAAACCTGTCGATGTCTTGACGAAATCAACGCGCGCCGCACGCCCCATGCGGCAGACGCGACGCTTCTCGTCATCGGTCAGGTAACATGTCTCAAGAATAATTTTGGATATCACGCCCGCGGCCCGGCAGGCTGCCGCAAGCTCTTCGATTTCGGCCCGCACGAGCGCGTCATCGCCGCTTTGCAGGGCGCGGATATTGATCACCATGTCGATCTCCCCCGCGCCTATGGCGATCGCCTCGCGTGTTTCAAACGCCTTGGTCGCGGAGGTGTTCTGCCCAAAAGGGAAACCGGCCACCACTCCCGTGCGCACCCCCGACCCTTTCAACAAGGCGACGCAACGCGCCGTCTCCGCAGGGTTGACAACAACCGTCGCGAACCCGTAGCGTCTGGCCTCGTCGCACAGGCGCTCGATGTCGGCCGGCTTGCCGAACTGTTTCAGAAAAGTGTGGTCTATCATGGCGGTCAGGGCATCCGGCGTCAGCGTGTCGGCAGCATCCATATCCTTGTTTACTCCTTTGAAATTTTAAACATGGCGCTCGCTTTTCCCACCTTGTCGCGCTCATTTACGTACGCATAGGCGAAGACACGCGGCGTGTCGACATAAGAGAGGCTGGGCGGCAGGTCTCCCGCAACCCCCTGGCGCGGCAGATACTGTACCTCGCAGGCTTTGACCGGGCGGTTCAGGCGGTCGGTCTCCAAAACCCTGTGCCCGGCATGGGTGAACCGCTGGGACTGGTCGCCGTGCTTGCGGTACCAGCCGGTCAGCCGACCGCTTTCGTCATATTCGTAAAGGTCCTTCCAGCCTTTTTGCATCGTCAGCGCGGGATCGGCATAACGGCGCGCGGCATTGCTGTAATCCACTGACAGCGCCTGCCCGTCATCGCGGTAAACGCGCGTCTCGTTCGGCAAGCAGCAGACCGATACTAGCGCGGGCGGCGAATAATAGTCGCCGGATTTCACGAAGCAGCCGACGTCGACCCGGCTGCTGCGGGTGGCGGATGGCAGCCCGTCAGGCCCGGCCGGACGGTAGACGCCGTGATAAGCCACGCTCAGCTCCACCTTGGAAGCGTTGGCGTCCAAGGCTTTGATCTCGACCTTGGCGGGATCGCCCTGCAGCACCACCCAGCGGAATTTTATTCCGGCCTTTTCCGGCGCCAACGACGCGCCCAGGGTCATGCGCCTGACACGGGCGACGCCGCGCGCCACGCGCGCGATCGCGAAAGGCGTGTCGAACAGACCTTCCGGCCGCAAGTCAAAGAAATCCCTGCCCGCCACCGCCTGCTCGTCTTTCAGAACCCTCAGCGCCACCAGCGGCGGGATGGTTTCCGGAGTCATAGCGTGCGCCATCCTTACCATCGCCGCCGCGTCGAGGCCGGCCGCGTCAAAGACCGCCGGATGCGCCGCCCCCGTCAGATAATCCTCCGGTGTCCGCAAACCTTTCCGGGTGGCGCGCAGGATCATCTGCAGGACCGGCGCCAGGGCCTTGCGAACTGTCAGGGCCCTTTTCGTCTCAGGCCTGAATGCCGCCATGGTCGCGGCGAAAGCCTCTAAAAAAGGCCGGTCGGAGAAAGACGAGCCTTGGGTCACGACATAATAAGGGGTGTTCGCCGGAAAATGGTCGTCCTTGCCTGACTCGTAATCCTTGTGCGCAGGGAAGACCCAGAGCTGGTTGGCGACATAGAAGCGGAACATGTTCAGCGGCTGAAAAGGATCTGTGACCGCCATGCGCGGCAGGCTGCGCCACATCGGACCGCTGACCATGGACAGAGAGGCATTGCCCAGCGCCGGCTGATCGAAAAACATGTTGGGCAAACCGCGATGCGCGTTATGCGCTACCGCGTCCTTCCCGTAGGCCAACGGCGTCAACCCCGGGAAATTGGTGACCGCCAGCAACGAATGACCGCCGTCGCGGTTGACATACAGGTCGCCGAAGTTGCCGGACGCCTCGTCGGAGCGAATCCACCCGGCGACCTCGGCCGCGGCGGGCCCGCGGTAGTCGGCGGCGTAAGCGGATGTCTTTCTGTTATCCGCCCGCGCGAGCGCGATCAGGGCGATGAAGCAACCGGAGTCGAAGTCAAAAACCGTGTTGGCCGCATTGACCTCCACCGGGCGGCCCGTCAACGCCGTCACAGGCGCGGCCGGCGTAATGCCTTCCACAGGCTTATGCGCCAGGGCTTTGGCCTTCTCGAGCAGAGCCTTGAAGCGGGGTGTCCCAGTCAAGGGTTTCAGGTCATTGTCGTTCTGAATGGCGTTGACGTCACGGAACCCCAACTCGATGGCGCGCTCCAAAGTGTCCAGCGCGGGTTGCTTGTCGGCATAATAGGCCAGCGCGCAAGCGAGGTTATAGTGCCAGGTGGCGTCCGTTGGCATCAGCTCGAGCGCCTCGCGGCAAACCTTTTCCATCTCGTCAGCGCGCCCGGCCCGCAGGCTCTCCATCAGGCGCTGGCGCAGCGCGCGGTGCTTCGGGAACACCAGCGGCATCTCGAAAACATTCGGCGCCGCCAGCGCGTTAAGCGCCAGAACGACGGAAAACAACGCCGCAGCGAACATTTTTACAATCCTCATGCTTGGCGCTCCTTAATGACACAAATTAGATCTCACCATAACTTCCACCACGGTTTTTTGAACCTGGTCTGGCGCAACAGCCAGTCCATCAGCGCCGGATCCGCGTAGGCGCGGTCCCAGACGTTATGGGCCGCGCCCTCGTACTCCGTGTACCGCACGGATCGGCTGCCGGCCTGCCTGAGCGCCTCCACCATGCGCCGCGAGCATTCTACGGACACGTTCTTATCCGCCGTACCGTGAAAGACCCAGACCGGCAGATCGCGGATCAAACTGACCCTGCGGATGTCGCCGCCGCCGCAGACAGGCACTGCGGCGGCAAACATGCCGGGCTCGCGCTGGATCGCATCCCAAACGCCGAAGCCGCCCAAAGACAGGCCAGTTATGTACAGCCGGTTCGTGTCCGCTAGGCCTTGCGCGGCCACATGACGGCACAGTTCCAGCGCCACCTCCAGTGAAGGCGTCGCTGCTTTGGGCGCCGCGTAATCCGCCTGCCGCGCGAGGCGCCGCACCCACCAGTTGCCGGTCTGGCACTGCGGCGCGACAACGATCACCGGATCCGGCCTTTTGAGCAGACTCCTCATCAGCGCCGGCAGGCCCACCTTGATCTGCTTCAGGTTGTCGCTGCCGCACTCGCCCGAACCGTGCAGGAAGAGGATCAGGGGATAGCGCCTGTCCGCCGCCGGAAACTGCGGGGCGCTCATGCGGAAAGGGAAAACTTCACCGAAGGCGTTGGTGTAAACATGCGTCTTAAGCATCTCTTCCGGCGAATATTGCGCCCGCGCGAGAAGGGCAAGGCTAAAAAAGAGTAATGCCCGTTTCATGAGCCGAAGCATACCACAGGCCCGCCGGACTTCACAGTTTCAAATTGTTAGCTCATACTTTCCATCAAACGGATCGTGCCGTGATACAGGAAGAGCCCCCATCCGGCCGTGAAGGCCAGTTGCCCATAGACCGCGTGCTCTATGTTGGCGGCCAGCATCGATCCGCTCTCGCGGTAGGTGCGGTCGATCAATAAACCGCCCAGCATGGTCAGCCCCACGGCCCAGACGTTAGCGAAGACCAGATGCGCCAGGCTGAAGGCCGCGGCAGCCGCCAGATTCCTGACGCGCCCGGCGCGGAACAGCGCCGCATAGCGCACATGGAAAAGCGCGCGGTACAGGATCCCCTGCGGCACGACCGAAAGCACCGGATAAAAAACCATCACGAGCGCCCACAGCCGCGGGTCACGGCGCGGCAGCAGCATGAACCCGCGCGGCTCGATCAGCAGCATGCCCGCCGACAAAAGTATGGCAGCCGCGGCGAAACGCAGGGCCATGCGGGCCCACTGGCGACGGCCAGGCATGCCGCCGACCAGTTCGCGCGCCCCCCAGCCGCGGCATCTGAGCAGATATACCGCCGCCAGGCATGACGCCAACCACAAGAGCGGCAGCACCGGCACCACAAAGCCGCTCAAACGGGCCGCCATCAGAGCCGCTGGCAAGGCCAGGTAAAGCCCGGCGAACTCGATCCATAAACGCGCCATGTCCTGACGCCCGCTCACGCGTCCAGTTTGATGCCTGATTGCCGCAGGACGCGTTTGACAGCGGCGAGTTCCTTCGGTTTATCCTCGGCATGCCGCTCAGCGGCCAGAACCAATTCGGCGAGCCGGCGGTTCATCAGCATCTGCTTGCGCAAAGCCGCCGGCTCCGCGCCCGCGCCGTTTTCCGCCTCGAACGCTTCGATCTCGTCTTTGAATCGGTAATTACAGGTGTCGCGCGTCCGCCGCCCGCAACGGGTCAAGCCCATCTCATGCAGACGGGCGGCCAGATGCCGGGCTGAAACGCCGTAGCGTTTCTTCACCAGCAGCAGCAGATCCCAAGTCCAGCTTTCGGGAGTCAGGCCCGAATGCCCGACGGTTTTTATCAAAGCCGCCGCTGGCAGCAGGAAATGCGTCGCGAAACGTTGCGCGAACCCGTTTTCGTCAAGCGTCTCCGCGCCTGCCGCAAGCGTGGCGGGGGCATCCGTCTCCCGGCCCTTCTGGACACTCCACAATACGCGCCCCAGTTCGAAAGCCGTCCGGTGCAGGTTCCATTCCGTGCGTTTCCTCTGGCCCATGTTGATGAAGAGGAAAACCTTGCGGCTAAAAAGATCATACCCGCCGAACGCCGCGCACTCCTGCGGCATGTCAACAAAGACCGCGAAAGTACCGGCGTCCTCCAACAGATCCATATAATCGTGGGTTATGGCACATGCGGCTCCGATGCTCTGACGCACACATCCGGCAATGTATTCGGCCCCCGCATCCGTAAGCTCGAACGGCAAGTGCAAGGGGATATCCGAACAAGACGGCGCTCCGCACAGACGCTCCAGGTCCAGCACAGCCTTCATGGCTGCCCGACAGATGATGTGGGCTGATTTAACCGCTTCCTTGCCGGCCACCTTCCTGTTCTCGCAAACCGGCGGCAGCAGGAACGGGGCGTTCTTGCCGTTTCCCTTGGACTGCAAGGACTCCCAAACATCCTGTTCCTGGAAGAGGTCGTCGATTTTCACGTTGAGCTGCCTGGCGAGCCGGTACAGGACCCGACCGGACGGCAGATGCTTGCCCTTCTCGATCCAGCCCAGCGGCCCGGCCCGTATGCCGATGTCCTCAGCCAGTTTCGTCTGGGTGACATGCTGTATCTCACGCAGTTTGCGTATGCGCGCCCCCACGCGTAACGCAATCTCTTTTTCAGCGTATGTATTGCGTTTGCCCATAAAAACCTTTCCATGGCCATTGCCAGGCTTGCCGGACTTACAGCCAAACGATTCGCCCGGCAACAGTCTAGATTAAGCTCCGCCTTTACCGCCCGCGTCACTGGTCGCGGACAACCGGACACCTGCACACAAACCCGTCGGCATCATAAAGGATTTAGAAATATTCGTTTAATATTACCTAAACCTTCAGATGCAGGCGTTAATATTCCTTGGCTATTTTTGTTACTATAAAAAAGTACATTGTCAGATGCAACAATTATTTTTGAAAATTTTATAATTTCCACATTAAGGCAGAAGGCCCGGATCAGAGTATTCCGCGCACGACTCAGGTGTCTCGTACACTTTCACGGAACGCACGTTCACCTCGGCCTTGAGCGTCTGGAAAAAATGGCGGGCCAGGTTCTCGGCCGTGGACCGGAACGGCAAGGCCACGCTTTTCATGCCGTGTTTGCCGATCACCGCCGCGATCTCGCGCTCGCTGGGGCTGTTCTCGTTATAGATGAAGGCGTGGTCGAAACGTCCGAGGATCATTTCGCGCATCACCTGCTTGAGGTCTTTAAAATCGATCACCATGTCAGCGTCGTCCGCCATCGCCGCCACCTCCACCACGATCCGGTAGGTATGGCCGTGCAGGTTCTTGCACTGCCCGGCGTGATTGGTCAGCACATGCGCCGCTTCAAAGCGGCACTCTTTGGATACGGTCAGCATCGCGCCTCCTTGGCTTGTCTATAACTTGAGTGTTGAGCGTTGAAAGTTGAGAGTTGAAAGTTCCAGTTACCCGTCTGTTTTCGCCCACCACGGCGGGCGGTTGGCTTACCTATAACTTGCGCGCTCCAATAATCCTCTCGTTTATTCCCGTATCCTTTGGGAGCGGGCTTGCAGATATTCCTCAAGCCCTTTTTTACGCAGCCGGCAGCTCGGGCACTCGCCGCAGCCGTCGCCGACGATGCCGTTGTAGCAGGTCAGGGTGTTCGCGGCCACGTAATCCATGACCCCCAGACGGTCGGCCAGCGCCCAGGTCTCGGACTTAGTCATATGCATGAGCGGCGTCAACACGCGGAATTCGTAATCCATCGCCAGGTTGAGCGTCGCGTTGCACGACTTGACGAACGCTTCGCGGCAGTCCGGGTAGCCGCTGGAATCGGTTTCGCACACGCCGGTTATGATGTCGTGTATGCCCTGCCGCTTGGCATACACCGCAGCGACCAGCAGAAACAGCATGTTGCGTCCGTCCACCACCGTGTTGGGACAAGCGGCGTCAGCGTCCTTGCCGATCTCCGCCTGCGGATTGAGCAGCGCGCTGTCGGTCACCTGACTGTACCAGTCCAGAGTGACGAACTTGTGGTCGGCCACGCCGAAATGCGACGCCACCCGCCGGGCCGCCTCCACCTCCAGGCCGTGACGCTGCCCGTAGTGGAAAGTTATGCAGGCGACATTGCCGTCGCCGTAATCGCGCAAGGCTTTGGCAAGGCAGGTCGTGCTGTCCTGCCCTCCGGAAAAAACCACCAAAGCCTTTTCGCGTTTCATCAGTATTTGACGACGGCCAAAGGCTGGCCTTTGGCCACCACCGCGCCGTGACTGACCAAAAATTTCACCACGGTCAAGGGCTTGTCGGCCTTGATCTGGTTGAAAAGCTTCATGGCCTCAACTATGCACAAAGGCTCACCGGCTTTCAGGCTGCCGCCCTCTTTGGCCAGTTCGGGTTTGCCCGGCGCCGAAGAGCGGTAGAAGGTGCCGGTCAGGGGCGCGTTGATCGACGGCCCGGCGACCTCCGCCGGCGCGGCTGGCTTGGACGGCGCCGCTGCAGGCGCGGCGGCCGCCACCGGCAGCGGTTGATCGGGCAGGGCGCCCGCAAGGGCGCCGGCGGCGCCCCCCAGGCGGCCGGCGAGGCTTGCCACCAGACGCCCGATCTCGGCGTAGCGCGCCGTCTCCTGACCAGCGTCCGGCGCGGCGGCCGGCGCCTGGACAGGGCCAGCCTGAGGTGCCGCCGGATCGGGTTTCTTGACCGCGCCGCACTCAACATCGGCCGGGATCGGCTCGCGCTTGTCGGCCGGCGTAGCGCGCCATTTGAAGTAGCCCAGCGCCACCTCAGGGAACAGGCAATAGGACAGGATGTCCTCCTCTTTCTCGATCAGCTTGGGGTCCAGGTGGTTGGCCGCGTCTTCCAGGCCCGGCTTCAGCAGATTGGCCGGGCGGCATGTCACACGCTTCTCCCCTTCCATGATGCTCTTGACCAGCTTGGGGTCGATCGGGGCCGGCGAACGCCCGTAAAGGCCTTTGACGTAATCGCGCGTCTCCTGAGTCACCATCTCGTAACGCTGGCCGGCCAGCACGTTCAGCACCGCCTGCACGCCCACGATCTGACTGGTCGGCGTCACCAAAGGCGGATACCCCATGTCCTTGCGGGTGCGCGGCAGCTCCTCAAGCACCTCGGGCAGCCGTTCCAAAGCCCCTTGCTGCTCAAGCTGCGAGCGCAGGTTTGAGATCATGCCGCCGGGAATATGGTGCTCCAGCACATCCGCGTCCACCGACTCCATGCTACCGGAGGAGGCGGGCGCGCGCGCCTTCTTCAGCGACCTGAAGTGCGCATTGATTTTGGCGACCCGCTTGTGGTCCAGGCCGGTGTCATATCCCTCGTCCTCCAGAATCGCCACCAGAGTCTCGGTGGGCGGCTGCGAGGAGAAGCCCGACATGGTGGAGACCGCCGTGTCGAAAGCACCAGCGCCGGCCTTGACCGCCGAGAGGTACATCGCCACCGCCATGCCGCTGGTCATGTGCGAGTGCACCTGCACCGGCACCTTGACCGACTTCAAGCGGAGTTTCGTCTTGCCTACAAATACAAGGTACTTGTTCATCGCCTGAATACGGAGGTTTACCGTCTTTGGCTTGTAAGTCTCAATCAAGTAGGTTTTGTAAACCAACAAGTTTCTCTTGTTCAGCTCTTTGTGTCGAGAGCCAAACTCCTTTACGGCATACAGATATGCCGAAATCGTGTTCTTAGCCATATTGCCTTGACTTAGGAACTCTTCAAATTTGTCTAATTCCATTTCTATTCGTTTATTAGTGAAACATTAAGTTGTCCTAATAAATAGGCATGGATTTGTTCTATGAGTTCCTATTATGAGAAGATACTTGCTACTGGGGAGGTGAAGTGCATTGACGATGAAATTCCGTTTGAAATACCAGCAACATGGAATTGGGCAAGATT
>CAYRZP010000076.1:0-10326 GCA_964428885.1 uncultured Lentisphaeraceae bacterium | reverse complement strand
CGACCAGCCCCATGACCGCGCCCGAGCGGAAGGCCACCTGAAGGCCGCGGTTCAGGCTCTCGCTGGCGCCCTGCGCCGTGCGCGAGGATGCCTGCGTCGCGGTTTTCATGCCCAAGTAACCGCAGAGTCCGGAAAAGAAACCGCCGGTGAGAAAGGCCACCGGCACAAACGGATTCTGCACGCCTATTGCCGCAAGCACGGCGAAAATCACGGCCAGCACGGCAAACACGATCCCCACGATCGAATATTGCTGCCGGAGATAGGCCATCGCGCCATCGCGGACGTACCCGGCGATTTCGACCATGCGGGAATTGCCGGGATTGGCCTTCAGCATTTTCGTATAAAACACGTAGGCCATAGCCAGAGCCAAGGCTGAAGCGACAGGAGCAATCCACCACACGGCAGGTGTGCCACTTGTTACAGCCGCAACTGAAGCGCCCGCACTTTGGGCATAGACAGACCCGGTCGCGCAAAGACCGGCCAAGACCGCGCCAAAACAACGCTTGGACATAACGAACGAACTCCTTAAATGAAATCGTTTCCGTTTTTTTCACAGGTCAAAAGGAACCTGCCATAATGCGGAAAAATTTAGCGTATTATTATATCATTATGGCCCTGTGTTGTCAATCGTGTCCGCCATATTTTTCAGTTCCCGCAGTTTGCCATAACAACTATGTGTACCCATTCCGGAGAAGAGCGATTTTCGCTCCGTTACGGTCATTCTGGAGTGTCGGGCTTCGTCCCGACCGCCCGCAGATCGACTTTTTCAACGCAATTTAATGTCGAAACACGTCTCCTAGAGTCCTCGTTCCTTCAGGCAAGGAGTCTGTCGGTAGATTCTGCTGCGCAGCTAGGGGCGGCGTATCCAGCCGCGCCGGCGCCTTCTTGTATTGTGCTGGCGCAAGCATACCGCCAGACACAATCATTCGAAGGCCGTCTTCAACCGAAATGTCTGTAAAAGTGACTTGATCTTCCTCCACAACAACAAGAAACCCGGATGTCGGGTTAGGTGTGGTTGGCACGAAGATACGGTAGCGCAAATGGCCGTCTGGACCAAGCATGGTGCCGGTGACAAAGCCCACGGCCAGCGAATCAGGGTGTGGGAAAATGACCATTACCACGGCTTTGAAGGCTGCCGCCGAGTTCGTGGAAAAAATCTCCACGACCTGTTTTGACGTCGTATAAACCGAATTGACCAGCGGCAGTCTAAGCAATAAGGTTTCCCCCCACCGGATCATCCTCTGTCCGATGATATGACTGGCGATCAGGCCGGTCAGGTAGACAAGCACCGCCATGAAGGCAACCGCTATGAGCACCAGCACAAACTGCGGCGCGGTCTTCAACAACGGACGGACAAACGGCATGGCCGCTACTGCCAGCGTCGAGAAGACCAGGTTCAGCACGAAAACTGTAATGGCCAACGGAATCAGCACAAACAGACCAGAAACAAATCTAGTTCGGAAATGCCTTCCTAAACTGACCGTATGCATTCCCCCGACATGCTTTGACGATTTCATATGCGCATCAACCCCATATCAGCCGGACGAATATGCTGGCGGGCACGATGGCCGCCAGAGTGAACGGGACACCAACTCATTCAGTGTCAGTATCACGTCATGGTCGGCATCCATAGGCTGCGCCGGACACCCTTTGGACAAGTGGAATCAGGTACAAAGTTGTTAAATATTATTGCTATTTCGTCACTGCACACAATGCTAAAGTTAAATTACGCGCCACGTGGGTGTGTTTTTTTTGTTGTTTAATCCTGGTGGCCTTTTTTTGAGCGATAAGATGATTTCCCCCTTGCGGGCGCATTTTTTTATGGTTCGGAGAAACCTAAAATTAGACGGCGCCTGATTTACAGGGCTTTGCGCGTTGACAGCTTTTAAGGTATTGATGTAATATAACAACTCTTTTTTGAAGATAAAAAGGGTGGGGGGAGCTTCCCCGCTCTTTTTTGTTGGCAGAACTTGGAAGCGAAGGGCGGTTTAGTGATGAATAACGAATTGCTGTCAATTGTGAGTTATATGGAGAGGGATCGCGGTGTGAACCGTGAGATTATACTCCAAGCGATTGAATCCGCGATTCAACAAGCGGCCCGCAAGAGCATGGATGTGTCTCACGACCTGCGTGTGGAAATTGATCGTAAGACATTGGAGATCAAGGCGTTTGACACGGTGACGGTAGCGGACGATGATAGCGGGCTCAGCTTTATCTCCTTGCGCAAGGCCAGAGCCTTGAAACCTGACGCCAAGAACGGCGACACCCTGGAGGTCGAGGTGCCGCCGGCCAAACTTGGGCGGATTGCCGCGCAGACCGCCCGCCAGATGATATTGCAGAAGATACGCGAAGCCGAGCGTAAGAACGTTTATGACGAATACAAGGACCGTATCGGTGACATAGTCAGCGGAACGGTCCGGCAGATCGCGTACCGGGACCTGATCATAGACTTGGGCAAGACCGAGGCGATCATGATGGCGAAAGACCGCATGCCCACAGAGGAGTACAATGTGGGTGACCGCATCAGGGCGTACGTGTATCGTGTGCAGAGCGGGGCCAACGGTCCGGCCGTGGTGTTGTCGCGGGCCTGTCCTGAGTTCGTCAAGACGCTGTTCCGGCTCGAGGTGTCGGAGATCGCTGACGGCATCGTCGAAGTGATGGGGGTGGCCCGTGATCCGGGGTTCCGCTCCAAAATCGCGGTCAAGACCCTTGACGAGAAGGTTGACCCGGTAGGCGCGTGTGTCGGGTTGCGCGGCGTGCGTGTGCGCAACATTGTCCGCGAGCTGAACGGAGAGAAGATCGACATCGTGCGATGGAGCGAGGACATCAAGCAGTATGTGGCGCAGTCTTTGGCCCCGGCGCGGTTAGAGAGCGTGGAGGTTGACCCTAACGAGCCTCGCACAGCGCATGTGACGGTGGCGCCGGACCAGCTTTCGCTGGCCATCGGCAAGAAGGGGCAGAACGTCCGCCTGACTTCAAAGCTGACCGGCTGGCGGGTGGACATCGTCAAGGGCGGCGAGATCGTGTCTTTCGAGGAGCAGCGCGCCACGGCGATCAATGAACTGGCCGAGGTTTTGGACATCAGCGAGGATATGGCCTCGGCCCTGGTGGTCAACGGTTTCCTGACGACAGAAGGCATAGCAGACGTTGAACTGTCCTATCTGCAGGAAGTGACGGGGCTCGACGAAGAGAATGCGCAAAAGATCTGGGCTGCGGCCAAAGCGGCAAGCACTGTGGAAGACGTGGGGGAGTAAGTGGGTGTTATGAGAGTTTGTGAGTTGGCGAGAAAAGTTCAGATTCCCAGTATTGAAGTGCTCAAGCAGGCGGAGCGGCTGGACATTGAGGTCTACTCGGCCCTGTCGCAGCTTGAAGCCGATGAGGTTTCGCGCCTTCAGGAAGCCTTAGGGCAGCGATCCGCCGACGAGATTGCGCAAAGCGGCGCGGCACTGGCCGAAGGCCGTGCGGATAAGCGGGCGCGTGAGCTTTCGATGCGGACCGCGCAAGACAAGACGCTCCGGGCAGTGCTGGAGGCCAATCGGGTACGAGCCTTGGAAATGGACGCTACCGCTAAAGGCCTGCCGCCGCCCGGCGCCGCCGCGCCTGCTGCAGCGGCGCCAGAGACCGCCGCAGAGACCGCCGCGCCAGTGCCGGCAGCCGCGCCTGCCCCGCAGGCTGAGGCCGCGGGCGCCCCGGCGGGCGGGGAGGGCGAGGGTTCGGCGCAGCCTGCCGGTCAGCCGACTGGCGAGGCGGAAGCCGCGCCCAAGGTGACGCTCCCGAAGGTGTCCGCCGCCAGGGCCAAGCCCGCCGCCAAAGTCAAGCCGTCACGCTTAAAGGCCGAGGAAGAGCTTGAGCCGGATGAACAGATCGCGGCCGCATTTATCGGACGCATGACTAAGGACGCCGTGCGCGAAGTTTCCAAAAACGCGCGTGTACAGACGGTGCAGAAACATGACAAAGTCCTGCCGCCGCCGCGCGGCGCGCAGCGTGCGCAGGACCAGCGCGTCAGGGGCCGTGAGCCGGTGCCTCAGCGCGCGCAGCCGGTTGCCGACTCCCGTTCCGTGCAGCCGGATCGCGTGATCTTGTTGCGCGGCGCCGTGTTGGTCAAAGAGCTGGCAGATAAGCTCGGGCTCCGGCCCAACCGCCTGATCGCGGATCTGATGCAGCTTAACATCCTCGCTTCGATCAATCAGCGCGTCGAGATTGATGTGGCGCAAAAAATCGCCGCCAAATACGGTTATAAGGTTGAGATCGAACGCCAGAAGCGATCAACCGAACGCAAGCCGGTTTTGAAGAGCGACGATGCCGACGACGCCATTCCTGACGACACGCCGGAATCCTGCATGCCGCGCCCGCCGATAGTCACATTCCTGGGGCATGTCGACCACGGCAAGACCTCGCTGATGGACCGTATCCGCAACACGCGGGTGGCATCCGGCGAGGCGGGCGGCATCACGCAGCACATTGGCGCGTACACAGTGGAGATCAATGGACGCAAGATCACCTTTCTTGACACGCCAGGGCACGCGGCTTTCTCGGCGATGCGCGCCCGCGGCGCCAGCCTGACCGACATAGCCGTGATTATCATAGCGGCGGATGACGGCATCATGCCGCAGACCCGCGAGGCGATCAAGCATGCGCAGCAGGCGGGCGTGCAGATCATGGTGGCGATCAACAAGTGCGACTTGCCCACCGCCAAACCCGACCGTGTGCGGCAGATGCTGCAAAGCGAGGGCTTGACTCCTGAAGAATGGGGCGGCGACGTGATTTGCGCCGAGGTCTCGGCCGTCACCGGCGCCGGCATCGACCATCTGCTTGAAATGATCCTGCTGCAGGCGGACATGCTGGAACTGGCGGCCAATCCCAACCGGCGTGCCGACGGTTATGTCGTGGAGGCGCAGCTCGAGCAAGGGCTGGGGCCGACGGCGACGTTGCTGGTCACTGGCGGAGTTCTCAAAATCGGCGACATCATCCTTTGCGGCGAATACTTCGGACGCATACGGGGGCTGATCGATGACCGCGGACGCCGCGTGAAATCCGCCAGCCCGGCGACGGCGGTCAAGTGCATGGGACTTTCAGGCGTGCCGGAGGCCGGTGCCCATTTCCGGGTGATGTTGAATGACCGGCGGGCGCGTAGTCTGGCGGAAAAGGCGGCTGAAGATCGCAAGCAGGTCGAGCTGGTGAGCGCCAAGGCGACTTCGCTGGACGCGCTCATGAGTCAGATGAAAAACAACCTTAAGCGCGAGCAGGCTGTGATTGTCAAGGCTGACACGCAGGGGTCGTCAGAGGCGATCTGTGAGGCTTTGAAGGAGATCAAGAGCGAGAAGGTTACGCTCAACATCATCTCTGAGGCCATCGGCAACGTCTCCACCACCGATGTGAACAAAGCCGCGGCCGGACATGCGCTGGTGCTGGGTTTTAATGTCGGTTGCGAGACAGGTGTGCAGCAGCAGGCCCGTCACGACGGTGTGCGCATCGCGACTTTCAGGATCATTTACGAGCTGATTGATTTCACCACCCAGCGCATGCTGGATCTGCTGCCGCCGGAGTACAAGGAGATCGTCAAAGGTCATGCCTCCGTCAAGGCGATTTTCGACATCGGCAAGACCGGACGCATCGCCGGCTGCCAGATGCTGGACGGCGTGCTGCAGTTTTCGGCGCGTTACCGCATTCTGCGCAACGGCGCGCCGTTGTGGGACGGCAAGCTGAAGACGCTGAAGCATTTCCAGAACGAGGTTTCGGAAGTCTCGGGGTCGCAGGAGTGCGGCATAGCTTTCAACGGTTTCGAGGAGTTCGCGGAGGGCGACACCGTCGAGTGTTACGTGCTTGAGGAACTCCCGCGCAGCCTGTGACAACTTAAGGAGGTCGGTTATGGCCGTTGACCGTCTGGAGCGTGTCAATGCGCTCCTGCGCCGTGAAATCGGCGAGGCCCTTTACAAAGTCTTCGCGGACGGCACCCTTGATCTGGCTTCCGTGACCGTGACGCAGGTCAGGGCCGCGCGCAATCTGCGCAACGCCACTGTCTCGGTTTCGGTCTTCGGGCATGAAGGCGAGCGCGGCGCGATCATCAGGCGCTTGGCCGACAAGGCCAGAGAGCTGCAGGCGTGCATAAACCGTGACCTTGTGCTGAAATACACCCCGCGGCTGCGGTTCGAACTTGACGGATCGGTCGAGAAGGGCGATCACGTACTGGGGGTTCTCAGCCGTCTCGAGACAGCCGGCGGCGACGATGTGGCAGACCGTGACGGCTTTGTAGCCGAGGGTGATTAAAGGCGGGGGCTTTCCGGATGTCATCTTTTGCGCAAGCGGCTTCAGCCTGGGGGCTTTTGGACGGGATATTGCTGGTAGACAAGCCGGCGGGGCCGACCTCCCATGATGTCGTCCACCAGATCCGCAAGCGGTTCAGGATCGGCAAGGTCGGCCACGGCGGGACGCTAGATCCGAACGCGACCGGCCTGCTGATAATCCTGCTGGGCAAAGGCACCAAACTCTCCGACCGGCTGCTTGGCGGCGACAAGGCCTACGCCGGGGTGGCGCGTCTGGGGCGTGTCACAGACACTCAGGACTGCGACGGCAGGATTTTGGAGGAGAAGCCTTTTGACCATGTCTTGCGCGAGGAATTTGAAAAGGTCGTGGCGGAAGGCTTCGTCGGCGATATCTTCCAGACGCCGCCGATGGTCTCGGCAATCAAATCCGGCGGGGTGCCGCTGTACAAGCTGGCGCGCAAGGGGCAAGAGGTGGAGCGCAAGCCCCGGCTGGTGCATGTGTTCCGTTTTGCCGTAACGGCATGGGATCTGCCTTTGGTCGCTTTTGAGGTTGAATGCACGAAAGGCACCTACGTGCGCACGCTGGCGCATGACGTAGGGCAGTTATTGGGATGCGGGGCTTGCCTGGACGCGTTGCGGCGCACCCGTTCCGGGCCTTTTGAGATAAAGGACGCTGTCACGCTTCAGGAGGCGCTGCTGTGGCCGGAGGAGCAACTGGCGGCGAACATCATACCTTTCAGCAGGGCGTTGAGTCTGTGCTAGCGCCTTACAAACCGGCAGCGACAATAGAAATCGGCGTCATGAAAGTTATCAGCAAACCCTCGCAGTTCCGGCGTGTGCCCGGGCCGATATTTCTCGCGGCCGGTTTTTTTGACGGCCTTCACAATGGGCACCGGATGGTGTTGGCCGGCACGTTGGAGCGCGCCCGCGAGGTCGGCGGCCAGGCTTGGGTGCTGACCTTCGACCGGCATCCGCTGTCGGTGATCGCGCCATCCAAATGCCCGCCGCTCTTGTGTTCGCTTGACGACAGGCTGCGCCTTTTGGAGGATTTGGGGGTGGACGGCGTGCTGGTGCTCGAGTTTACCCGCAGGTTGGCGCTCCAGGAACCGGAAACCTTCGTCAAATGGCTGTGCGGCAAGCCGCGCGAGTCCGGCGCGGAAGCGGCAGGCGGCGGGGATTCGGCCAAACTCAACGAGGTGCGCTGCGGACACAACTGGCGCTTCGGGAGGCGCGCGGAGGGAACGCCGGAACTGCTGGCGGGGTACGGCAAGCTATACGGCTTCCGCGTGGTGATCGTGCCTTACGCCGAGTACAAGGGCGTTGAGATCTCCAGCACGCGCATCCGCTATGCCGTGCGCGAAGGAAGGCTGAAGGACGCGGCCATAATGCTGGGACGCCCTTATTCCATCCGCGAGAAGGTGGTCAGCGGACGCGGGCTCGGCAAGACGCTGTGCGTGGCGACGGCGAACGTGCGGCCTAACGCCGAGGTGTTGCCACCCAACGGCGTCTATGCGGTCAGGGTGGTCCACGCCGGGGCCGCATACAACGGCGTCTCCAATCTGGGGGTGCGGCCGACCTTCAGCGGCGGCAATCTGGAACACACTGTGCTGGAAACGCACCTGCTGGGGTTTGATGGCGACCTCTACGGGCATGACATCGAGGTCTGTTTCATTGCGCGCTTGCGCGACGAGCGCGCATTTGATTCCACGCAGGCTCTTGCGCGTCAGATCCGCCAAGACATCAAAGACGCGCAGCCGCATTTCGTTAAACCTATAAGCGGCAGTTGAACGAGCGTGAATCAGGCAAAGGCCCGTAAACATTGGCTCTTGTTGAAACGTGCTCTGCACCTATTTGGTGCAAGACGCAACGGTTCGTCCTATACTTCCAATCGGACTAAGAAAGGAGTAAAGGATGAACGACGCCGTTGCGTATGAGAAGGATGGCACAGAGGCTCTTTCGGCGCAAACGGAGATTGGCAGGCTGCTGGTGCGCGGCGGCGGTGAGCACCTCGAGGTGGACTGGGACGCCGGGACGAAAGTGACGCCGATGGGGTCTGTGGTGTTCTTAGCTCAGTACCTGAAAACTGGCGGCCTGCTGGATCGGCTTTGCGAGGGCACGCCGCTGGCGTACGGCAGTAACAACGCGCCGAAAGCGCGCGACGTGCTGGGGACCGCGGTGCTGCTGGTCTTCCGCGTGGACCGGCTGTCCAGCAAGGTCCGCGATCTCAAGGCCCGGCTGGCCGAACTCGATGGCGAGCGGACCGAGCTGGAGTCGCGGCAGGAGCGGTTGAGCCTGCCGGCGATGGGCCGCGAGTTCCTGCGGCGGACGCTGGACGACTTCTAGGCGGTGATGGCGTCCCAGGAGAACCCGAAAAAGAAGCACCTTCTCCGCCGGTTGGTGAAGAAAGTGCTGGTCCACAATCGCGACACGGTCGAGGTCTGGTACGGGTTACCCGGACCGGCCCCGGCTCGTATCGAGGGAAGAATGGCTCCCCGGTCGCTACCCCACCCGAACCGCTCTCGGCTGTCGCACCGGGCTGACGCCCTCGCCGCGACCGGTTTGACCTGTTCAGGTGGCTTCCCGCCCGCCGGATCGTCACCAACCGCCAGCCTGACCCCGACAGAGAGTCGCCGGACAGACGCGCCGGACGCCTGGTTTGACCACGCCGCCGGGGTGATCATCGTTCGGAAGACCTGCCGCATACCGGTTCCAGACCGGCGGCGAGGCCCATGACGAGGCCCAAGTCGAGGCCCCAGAGGCCCAAGTCAGGCGATCCGCAGCGGCCAAACCGCCGCTCATGATGGCGTTCGGTCGTGGACTGACCTGTCTTGCCGGTTCCTGTCGGACCCTGTCAGATTTGCGCTAGCATTCGTGGACGCGACCTGCTATCTTCTCCCCACGCGTCTTCAACTGGTTGTATCGGTCGGCGTGCCGTGCCGTGATCATTGGACGAGGACCGGCGTGTCGCGCCGTAGCCCCGCAGGGGCGAGAGCGGGAGCAGGAGATCATGCAAGAACACGAACGATGGCTGTCGGTCGAGGAGATTGCCGTCCATCTGGGCGTCAATCGTGACACGATTTACAAGTGGATTGACCGGCGGCAGATGCCCGCCCACAAACTCGGGAAGCTTTGGAAGTTCAAGGCGAGCGAGATTGATGAGTGGATACGTGCGGGAAAAGCTGGAGATGATGCGGCCACAGATGGGAAGGCGGTCTGATGCCCCAGATATTTGACAACATCGAGCAACAGCTTCTGACCGCCCTTTCCGAAGCGATGGGCGTCTCGGAGCGGTCAGACTTCTGCGTGGGCTACTTCAACCTTCGCGGATGGCGACAGATTGATTCACTCGTGAACAAGTGGTCCGGCGGTGATGGGCACTGCTGCCGTCTCCTGGTGGGAATGCAGCAGATGCCGCAAGATCAACTACGAAGAACGATGAGCTCCGTGGCTGCGGGGGACCAGATTGACCAAGCTACAGCCATCGCCTTGAAGAAGAAGTTGGCACAGGATTTCCGAGACCAATTGATGGTGGGGATTCCCACCAACGCTGACGAGGAGGGACTCCGACGCCTGGCGGCGCAGATCGCCGCCCGCAAGGTCGTGGTGAAACTGTTCCTACGCCACCCGCTCCACGCGAAGCTGTATCTCCTGTTCCGACAGGACCCGCTCAACCCGAAGATCGGCTACCTTGGCAGCAGCAACCTGACCCTGGCCGGGCTCTGCAAACAAGGGGAACTTAACGTTGATGTTCTCGACCATGACGCATGCGACAAGTTGGCGAAGTGGTTTGAAGACCGCTGGAATGACCGCTTTTGCATGGACATCTCCGAGGAACTCATCGAGATCATCAACGACAGTTGGGCACGCCCGGAGCCGCTGCCGCCCTATTACATCTACGTCAAGATGGCCTACCACCTCTCCCAG
Source organism: uncultured Lentisphaeraceae bacterium (assembly GCA_964428885.1). Classification (GTDB taxonomy): domain Bacteria; phylum Verrucomicrobiota; class Kiritimatiellia; order RFP12; family UBA1067; genus JAQVQN01. The sequence goes on along the minus strand of CAYRZP010000076.1, from coordinate 139 downwards.
GAGGCGCGCGCCGGCCTGACCGAGTTCCGCATCCCCAGCGACTTCGGCAACAAACTCTTCGAGTTCCAGAAGGTGGCAGTGAAGATTGCCGCGCATCATCTGAACAAGCGCGGCGGCGTGGTCATCGGCGACGTCGTCG
>CAYRZP010000075.1:8325-10354 GCA_964428885.1 uncultured Lentisphaeraceae bacterium | reverse complement strand
GGCCTCCACCGTTTTTTCGGAATGTTCCGGTTGCCGCGGGCGGCGCTCAACTGCTATTATCATCCCATGTGGAGGGATTGTCACATACGGCGAAAAACCTCGAAACCGGCGGCCTTCGCGCGAGGCCTGCTGGCCGCAGCCGTTTTTTTGGCGAGCGCCTTGCAGGGCGTGACACTGTGCCTGTGCGCGCCCGATCCCGACGGCTGCGGCGAGCATTGCCATGACTGCGGCTCCGCGGCGGAACCGCAAACGTCGATTGTAGGCCATGTCTGTGAGCATCTGACCGTCAGCGCGTTGCAGCCTGCCGATAAGGTCACTGCCGCCACAGCAAAATCCTCTGGCGCGCCGCTGCAAGCCCCTGCGCCGCACGGGCCCCAAACCGGCGCGAAAGCGACGTTGGGGTTTAACGGTCGCGCGCGGCCGCCCGGTGTTCTATCACCGCAATTCACATTTATCGCACACTCGGCGCAGATGCTGTGCTGAGATCTCCTCGCTGTTTTTGAACAGGCGCGCCTGACGCGCCGTGACAAGTCCGTACTGCCGCGGCACTGGCATTGGCCGCGGCCATCAAGCGAGGAGAGTGCCCATGTGTTTATGTTCACGCGTATGCCTTTACCCTTTTTTGGTTTTGCTGGCTCTGCCGGGCTGCCGCAGTTATCGGGCGGCGCGGATCGATTGGCCGCAAGAACTGGCGGAGTGGTCTGACACTTCTGCCGCGCGCGCGCCGCTGACACTTGAAGAGGCGCGACAGTGCGCGTTGATCCTGAATCCCGGGATCAACGCATTGCGCCTCGCCCGCCAAACCACCGAACGCCGGGCGCTGGCCGCAGGCTGGTGGGAGGACCCGTCCTTCAACATCGATGCGGCGCGCGTGTTGCGCGGCGGGGCGCACCCGTGGATTCTCGGCTCCGGCCTTTCGTTCACCCTGCCGCTCAACGGTGTGCCCGGCCTCGAGAAACGCGCCGCGCAAGCCTATGTGCGGGCAGACGCGCTGGCCGTGACCCTGGCCGAACGGGAGTTGCTTGCGGAGGTTGACCGCTGCTGGACGGCCTGTCAGATAGACCTGCGTTGCGCAGCGGCGCAGCAGGCCTACAAGAAGCGGCTACAGGACCGCGAACGCTCTGTGCTGGCGCTGATCGCGATGGGTGAGTTGCCCAAGGCCGAAGGCGACCGTATCGCGCAGGAGCTTATCAGGCTTGACCTCGATTGCGCCTGTTGCGGAGCAGAAACCGTCGCGCGGAAGCAGGCGTTCTTGCGGCTGCTCGGCCTGTATCCGTCTGCACCCCTCGTGCTGGCAGAAGAAGAAGGTATACCAACGGGATTCGGCGAGCCGCCGGCTTCGGATCTCGATCTCGTCCGCCATCCGCGCGTGCAGGAGAAGCTCGCCAGGTTCGAGGCCAGCGAGGAGGAGTTACGCGCAGCGCTCCGCAAGCAGTACCCCGATCTCGTGCTCGGCCCGCTCTATGAAAACGAAGAGGGCGGTGGGCGCTTGGGGGCCTCGCTGGGGCTCAACCTGCCGCTGTGGAACCGCAACCGCAAAGGCATCGCCGAAGCGGAGGGCGGCCGCGCGGCCGCGCGGCTCGCGGCGGCACATGAATGGCGCGGCCTGGTCGCTGAGTGGCGCGAGGCGCAACGGCTGCTGGAGGTCGCCCAAGCGAAGGAACAACGCATCCGCGAGACGCTGCTTCCCGAAGCGCAGCGGGCGGCCGAGCGGACGGAACGGCTGTTCAAACAGGGAGAGGCGGACGTTTTGGCGATTCTCGCGGCGGACGCGGCGGTCTACAGCGTGCAGGAGGGTCTGCTTGAGGCGACGCGCTCACTCAGCGAGGCCCGCATCCGCCTCAACTTGTTGCAAATTCCCACTTGCCCCGTGTCGAATAGCGCCAAGTGAACGATCGAAGTGAATCAGGAGAAAACGATGAAAAACTTAAAACGGACAAGAATTATGGCTGTGGCGGCGGTGCTAGCGTGGCTGGCCGCGGGATGCTCCCGCTCAAACGAAGCTCAGGAGCACGAGCATGCCGAAGGC